>SHZY01000055.1 GCA_009692065.1 Gemmataceae bacterium | reverse complement strand
GCGACTGGTCGCCACCTTTCCGCACAAACAGCCGACACATTCAGCTCCTCTGCCCCGAACCAAACGAAAAATCAGCAGACCTCCAGTGGTTCGCCGTCAATGTGGGACAGATAGGATGTGTCACGGTTCGGACGCCGGGAGTTTTTGAGTTCATACCAGAAAAGGACAAGCAGGGCGCACGCCGCCATGGCCTGGAAAGTGAGCTGATAATTGCTCAAGATGTTGAATTCGGGCCGGCTCGATATTCCATTATTGTCGCGGATGGAAATGTGAGAATTGGGCTCGCTCAACGATGCATCATTTATGCGCGTGGCGCTATCGAAATTGCTCATGGCTACGGCAACATCGTGATTGCGGGCCACTATGTTCATTGTTCGCATGATGGAAATCGTGGGCCAGATGATCGGTTTGCTGGCAAGGACCCGAGAAGGTCGTTTTTGTTCAGCGGGCACTGTCTTGATGTTGCACATGCGCGAGACACTATTCTCCACGCACGAAACTATCTGGAGGTATCGCACGCCAATGACGTAGTCTTTGTGAATTCGCCGACGATCCGCGTTTCCCACAAGAAGAATTGCACGCAGGTTGACGACGCCAAGCTGAATCTTTTTCCCCCCTACATCAATCCGCTCGCCGACAAGGATATCGTCGTGCTCAAAGGGGTCCCACGCAACGACGCGGGAAAGCCTGGGCAAGCGACTTTGAATGTTGGCAAGAGGCAGTACGTCGTCACGGAAGGGGAGGAAGTAGGGCAGGCGGAAGGAGCGCCGGTCGCTGGAATGGCCGGCTGGAAGCTCTCTTACGTGAGTCAGAATTATGCACTCTTCACGAAGGGAAAAGCCGACGCTGGGTTTTGGATTGGCGGGCGATGAAAGGCGGCGGGATTTGCCCTTGCGACAGCTGGCTTGCTCGTTATAATCCCCATGCCCGCGGGAGCGGGTCCAACACCGCATGGAGGATGCCTCATGAACAGGACGCTCAATCTCATCGATATTCTGCTGACCAGCGGCCGAAATCTGTTCCTGATGGGCCGCTTCACCGAAGCTCTCGCCGCCTTGACGAAACTCGCCGGCTTCCGCAAACTGCCCAGGCCAACGCTGGAAGAGCTTCAGGCGCTGCTCGCGGAAATCCATTTGCAACAAAAAAACTACAAGGACGCGCGCCGCCATCTGACGGCCGCGATCGCGATTCGCCCGCTCAAGGCCGAGTATCACTTTCTGATGGCCGTCGCCCTCTCGGAAGACGAGGAGGCCGATCGCGAGCGTGCCGACATGTATTATGCTCGCGCGATTGAACTGGAACCGGAGCAGCCGGCGTACTGTGCCGATTACGGCTCGTACCTGTTCACGCTCGGCAGAACGAAGGACGCGCTCAAGTCGATTCGCAAGGCGTATGCGCTCGGCGTCACCGACGTGGAGATCGTCGGCCAGGTCGCGGAGGTTCTGCGGCGTGAAGATTGCGCCGAGGAAGCGACCACGAAACTGCGGGCCGCCCTCTTTCACAACCACGGCAGCGCCGGCTTCCGCCAGCTTTGGCAGCAACACCAGTTTGCTATGATTCGCGAGTATCAAAACGAGAAAGCGGCGCCGGTCGGCGCGGACCGCGGGCCGGTGATCCTGAAGTTTGTGGCTCAACCATCGCAGGGCAAATACATGGAGCTGGGCGGGAAGACGATCCGCATCGATCAGGCGGAACCGCTCAATGAGCCGAAGAAGAAGCAGCCGGCCCCGCATCGGCGGCCGCCGCGCAAGGGATAAGACAAAAAGCCGCTTGCCGTTTAGCGCTCGCGCCGCAACATCGGTTTCTGGACGCTTCGGGGCGAGCGCTAAACGGCAAGCGGGTCAGATCACTTTTCTTCACGCACCGGGGGAACGGGCAGCGGCAACGGGCGCGGGCCGCCGATGCCTACCGGTGCGTTGAGCTGCTGCGTGAACGAATCGATCGGCAACGTCTCGGTGCCGGTCACCTCACCCTTCTTGTTGACGATGTACGCCTGGCCGAACTCGATGCCGAAGGTCGTGCCGACTTTCGTCGCGAAGTTCTTGGGCGGCGCGGCGCGCAGGACGAATTCTTCCGGGACGATGAAGACCACGGATCCCGGATCGCGCGGCAGCACCTTGCCCTTGGGAGCCAGCGGCAGCTTCCGAGGCGGCAGTCGCGGGTCTCCAACGTTGACGACGGTGTACGCCCCGTCGCTGATCGTCGTGCGGAAGTGCACGCGCAGAGTGCTCGATTCTGGCAGCCAGGTGAGATACATCAGGTCCTTGCGTTCGCGTGGTCCGGTCGCCGGCTTGCCGCCCAGGGACTTTTCCAGCCCGTCTTTCATCGCCTTGTCGATGGCGTTTTTTTGCTTGACAAGATATTCTTCGTAGCGAGCTTTCACCTGCTTGACGACGTCAGCGACTTTGAGCGGGAAGTCCTTGCTGTTTTCGATGACCTTGATCTCGGTGGCGACGAAACTGTCGCCCGCCGGGCTGCCGCGGCCGCCGTTGACTTCGAGTTCGACGAGGGCGTAAGACTGGGTCACGGCCCAGGGGAGGACCGCACGCGGGTTGGCGAGGTTGAGGGCGGCGTAGACGGCCTTTTCGCCTTTATCGCCGACCGGTACTTGCAGGTTGGTGATCTGCGGATTGTCTTGCGTCGGCACGTAGATCCAGCGGTAGCTATTGCCGCCGGAGGAGAAAACGAGTTGATCGGCCGGCCCGGAGCGCCCTTCGGTGCTGAGGACGGGCTGCCCATCGGTAAGCAGAATGCCGATCGCCTTGCCGCCGACTGCCGCCTGCTTGCGACTGGGGATGAAGGCCTTGCGATCCTTGATGGTTTCCTGGGCTTGTGTGAACGTGGACATCGCCAGCGCGACAACGAGCGCCGGCGCAATGAACAACCAGTGATTCATGGCTGATCCTTGGTAGAGAGGGTTTGATCAACGGGAGGTTAGGATACACGAGCGGAGTCGGAAATCCCAATACAAAATCCGAGGCTGAAGGGTGAGCGAAGAAGTTGTCCGTCGCTTACGCTTCCGGCTCCGAGGTTGCCGGTGTCGGGCTTTCCCAGAGCATGCCGACGGTCAACAAACCTGCGAGCAAGCCGAGCGGGGCGAGGCCGTCGGCCCGTTCCAGGGCGGCTAGCAACCCCATGCCGCCCAGGATCAGCAGCGTCAATACGAACAGCCGGCGGCCCCAACGTGCTTGCCTGGCGCTTGGCTTCATCTTGACCAGGTAGATGCAGCAACTGCCCGACAGTAAGCCTGCGAGCATGGCAATCAAGACGGTCAACTCGACGAGCATCGACACCATTCCGTTCCTCCGTGAACGCACGCCAGCGGCTTCCGCAATCCCTGCAGAAGGCGAGGTGAGGTGGCTTTCATACAGAGAGCTGTCGTTGCTGTAAAGGCGAGTTGCCGTAGCCCCATTCCCAATGGGGGAGCGGAGAAATACGATTTGGCCCAACTTGCCGAATTTAGTGATTGACAAGGGTTTTCCCAAAGTGTTAGTCTGATAAGTAGGGCAACGGAGGTCGTCCGCACCGATTCGGTTGCATGTCCGCCACCGTCATCAGTTGGCCAATCGGCCCGCTTTGGGACTTTCATATCGGAGATCATTTAATGGCTGCACGTATTCCCGCCGTCTGGGGCATTGACCTTGGGCAGTGCGCGCTGAAGGCGATTCGCCTGGAGATGAAAGAGGGCCTGGTGGTCGCGACCGCGTTTGAGTACATCGAGCATCCGAAGATCTTGAGCCAGCCGGACGCCGATCCGGATGAGCTGGCGCGCGAGGCGCTCAGTCAGTTCCTGTCGCGCAACAAGATCAAGGGCAGTCTGGTGTCGATCAGCGTCCCCGGGCAGAGCGGTCTGGCGCGATTCGTCAAGCTGCCGCCGGTTGATGAAAAGAAGATCTCCGACATCGTCAAGTTCGAGGCCAAGCAGCAGATCCCGTTTCCGCTCGAAGAAGTCGTGTGGGACTTCCAGCGGCTCAACAAGGGGGACATCATCGATGGCCTGGCCCTCGAGACGGAGATCGGCCTGTTTGCCATGAAACGCGACATGGTGATGCGTGCGATCCGCCAGTTCAAGGAAGTCAACGTCGAGGTCCATCTCGTCCAGATGGCGCCGCTGGCCCTGTGCAACTTCATCTCCTACGACCTGCTCGGCAAAGGCGCCGACCTGCTGGGCGACGACGGCGACGATGCCAATGCGTGCATCGTCGCTCTGGAGATCGGCACCGATAACTCGAACCTGGTCATCACCAACGGCGGGCGCATCATCTGGCAGCGGCCGATCCCCATCGGCGGTAACCACTTCACCCGCGCCCTTACCAAGGAAATGAAGCTTACCTTCGCCAAGGCGGAGCATCTGAAAAAGAACGCTGCCAAGTCGCCGGAGTTGAAGAAGATTCTCACCTCGCTCCGGCAAGTGCTGAACGATTTCGTCGGCGAAGTCCAGCGCTCGCTGGGCTACTTCACCAACACGCACCGCAATGCCCAGATCCAGTTCATGGTCGGGCTGGGCAACGCCTTCCGGCTGCCGGGCTTGCAGAAATTCCTGCAAGAGAAGCTACAACTCGAAGTCCGCAAGCTCGCCAAATTTGAGCGGGCGGGTGGTGAAACGGTGACGACGGCGCCGACGTTCAAGGAAAACATCACGAGCTTCGGCGTCGCCTACGGGCTGGCGCTGCAGGGGATCAAGGAAGCCCGCTTGCAGACGAACCTGCTGCCGTATGAGGTCCGCCTGGAGCGCGTGATACGCGGCAAGAAGCCGTGGGCGGTTGCCGCGGCGGCGTGCTTGCTGATGGGCATGTTCCTGTTGGCCTTTGCCCGCGGCATGGAGAAGAACGCCGTCACCGACCCCGTGGTTCAGGAAAGGACAAAGAAGCTAAAAGACCAGATCGAAGCGGAGAAACGGGCCCGCGGCGAATTCGACGCCGAGGAAGACAAACTCAAAAAGAGGATCAAATCGCTCGACGAAATGGGCGGCGGTGTCAAAGAACGCCCCAACTGGCAACTCCTGCACCAGTACGTCAACATGTCCACCCCGCAGCCAGACGGCACACGCCTGCCGATCAACTGGGCCCTGGAGCAGCCGTGGGAAAAGTACTGGAACTCGGACAAGGAGGCTCAGAAGGCCTTTACTCTCTTCCAGGCGAAGCGGTTCGGCGGCGTCAAGGATGTGCCGCCCGACCAGGTCGCCGCGAACGATCGCAAGATCAAACGCAACCTCATCCAGGTCAACATCGCCGGGATCAATGCGCTCTACTCCGACGATCTGCTTCCCTATTTCGTCAAGATCGCCAAAGACCATGCCACGCTGCCCGGCATGACCGACGCCGACAAGAAGAATGTCCTGGATTACGTCGCCAACGCGGAAGACGACGCCAGGCAGAAGGCGCTGCCGAGGGCGGGCTGGGTCGTCGAGATACGCGGTTATACCTATCACAAGGACGGCGCGAAATTTGTGAACAACACGATTGTCGCCAACCTGAGCAAGCCGACTTTCCTTGAGAACCACCCCGCCTACAAGGAGCTCAATCAGCGCATCCAGAGCTACGTCAACTTCCTGCATCTGTACGAGAACGAAGTCGTGAGGAACCCGGTCGCCGGCAAGTTCAATGTCATCAACAAGAGCTATCTGAAGACGCTCGTCAAGGGCGAAGCCGGCGGCGGCGACAAGGGCAAGGGCAAGGGAGGCGGCCCCGAAGCTGGCCCAGGCGCCGGCGCACTTCAGGGCGGCTTCGGCGGCGGCGGTATCGACGGCGGCAAGGGGGGGGGCGATAAGGACGACGGCAAGAAGGTCAACCGCGAAGGCTGGAGACCCATCGGCGACGTCGCCTCCTTGATCTTTGGCGACTTCGGCCGTGCCGGCGGCGCGGGTGGTGGCGCCGGTGGCGGCGGCGGTGGTCCGGGCGTCGGGCAAGAAGCAGGCAAATTCCCCGGCGGCGGCGACAAGGGCTTTGGCAAGGGCGTTCCGGAAAATCCCGGCGGCGACAAGGGGAACCCCAAGGGACCGGACCCGGGCGGCGCCGTCCCGCGCACCGAATTCGTTATCCTCCTCATCTGGCGCGAGCCGATCGCTTCCCAGCGGGAAATCGATCTCGGCGGCAAGAAGTAGTCTCCCGATCTCGCCGCTTGCGGCGTAGCATTCGCAGGATGACACGCGAATGCTACGCCGCAAGCGGCTAAACGAAATCTCCAACCTCGTTGAAGGTGTTTTCATGGCCCTCAAAGTCAATAAAGAGATGCTGCTGAAAAACCGCTTCTGGATCATGCTCGGCACCTCCGGCGCGCTGGGCTTCGCCGGCATCACCTGCCTGGAGTTCGTCAACGCGGACGCTCTCAGGAAAGGCCTGCAGGGGCAGGTTAACGAAGCGCGCAATGTCAAATCCGAAGATATCAAGGGCCCAAAGGCCTTGGACGTCCGCGTCAAGGAAGCCGCGACCGCCAGCGCTGCCGAATCCAAGGTCTGGTCGGAGGCCTATGCCGCGCAGCGCACGGTGTTCCGCTGGTCGGACGCGGTCGAGAAGGAATTCGATTTCTACGACGGCAAGTTTGCCACCCAGATCAAGGTGCTGAAAAACGCCGACAAGGGAAGCTGGCCAGCCGATTCGGATACCGTCGTCCATGGTGTGCTGTTACCCGGAATCAAAAACAGCTTCCTCACGATCCGGGCCCGCGCCAAGGAAAAGAAAAATGGCAAGGACATGGACATCGAACTCATCATCCGTCGCACCGCAACCGACAGCATCACCCTGGAGGAAAACAACAGCTCCATTCTTTGGACCGAAGACCTGCCGAAGCACGTGGGCAAGGCACTGGCTGTCACCATTCAGAGCGGCAAGTACTTCAATGACCTGCTCCGTGACAAGGAACAAGAGGCCTTCGGCAATTCGTACCGGGACCAGATTCACGAAATTCTCCGCAGCGTCGAGCCGCTCGACGAGAGGGGTCATGGCATCGTGGAACTGCGCGATTGGCTCTATAGCCCCGACAAGGATCCGCCGGCAACCAAGAAATTCATCCGCTACGTGACGGCCGAGTGGGATGTCACCGGCAAGATGTCCGATGAGGCCTGGATAGCTCAGGAGAACATCTGGATTCAGAAGGAAATCTACCGCATCATTAAGTCGGTCAACGACGATGTGAAGATATTCAAGAGATCCGACGAGAAAGGCGACGCGGAGAAACGTGATTCGCCGCAGATATTCAGGAACTCCAACCTCGAGGCCCAGCTGGTGCTGAAGAAGGACAACAGCTTGGCGTTGACCATCAAGAACCTGCTGCCACGCCGCCAGAAGCTGGATATGAACTTCCGCGTGAAATTGAACAAGGGCAAGGGTCTTGAGCCGGAATTGATCAGGGTCAGCGGTCCCGCGTTGATGCCCGTCGGGACGACGGGCAAGGATGTCTATGAGCAAACCATCCCATTCGCCAAAGGGGGCAAGTACGCGCCACGCGAGGGGATCTACCACGTTGAGCAGGTATTGAGTTGGGAAGGCGCCGCCATCAAGAGGATCGATCAGGTCAGCATTGGCTCCAATGGCGCGGATGATTTATCCCATTCGCATCGCACTTACGCGGCCCTCGTTCCCCTGGAGGAAAAGGCGGCCGGGAAGGATGAGAAGGATAAAAAAGGGGGCGGCCCCGCTGCCGGACCTGGTGTCGATGGCGGCGGCGGTGATAAGAAAGATGGAGGCAAGGCCCGCGGCAACGAAGTGGGCAACCGTTCGATGCTCGCGCATGGCCTGTGGACCCACCGTTACCTCGAGGTCTCGTCGCAGTCGCGCCGCGTGCCGGTGGCCGTTGTCCTGGTCGTCGATCAGGATCATGTCGATCGCGTCATGACGGCATTCAATAACTCCAAGTTGCGTTTCCTCGCTTCGCAGGTGCTCGTCAACCAGCACATTGATTCGCTGCAACCACCCGCGCCGGATAACAAAGACGACGGCGGCGATAAAAAGGGAGGCCTCGGCAAAGGACCCATGGGCGCCGGCGGCGGAGCGAAAGAAACGGTCGGCGGCGGGGATCTGGAGACCAACATGGAAATGGTCATCTACGGCGTCATGACCCTCTACCATCGCCATCCGCCGCGGGCGGGCGCCGATAAGAAGTAAGCCTCGCGCGGCAAGCCCTGGGATGAGTTACTCCGAATCCCAGGGATTCGGGAGTACCCTCATCCCTGGGCGTCCACAGATTTGGGCCGAGATTGAAGGTTGCGTTTTGTTCGTGTCGATGGCACAATAAGGTAGGTACTTTGTTGCCGAGGCGTCTCGCCGCTTCGGCCTGGCTGAATCGTGTTCGTGATTGAGGATGGACTCGCTCCTTGCTCACGTGTGGTATCGCCCAATTTTGGGAGGATTGGCACATGGCCAAGAAAATCGATCTGTCCGGCGTGAAAGAGTTCATCTTTAACCACGGTGAAAAAGTCGCCCTCGGAACCTGCGCATTCATCGCAATCCTGTTCGGCACCCTCGGCTTTTGGCGTGCCCTGGGCGCCAGCAAGGCGGATGGATCGGGCAAGCCCCTAACGCAGGAGTTGGTTGAGCACATCGACCGGATTTCGGGTGGCATCCGGGATTCACAAGCGCCGGACCTGTCGTCCGAAACCAAGGAGCGCATGAATCCGGACAACTCCAAGTGGGCCCACTTGCCCTCGTACCACGTGCAAAATCCACTGATTGTAACGGGCTCCGAAAAGCCTGAGAAACGCGTCAACCCGATCATTTATTCGGTGAAGAAGGAACGCAAGCACTTTGACATGCTCCCCGTGACTGCCTGCTTTCTGGCGTATAAATCCGACCACATCGGCGTGAAGATTTTGGTCGACGCGCAGGGCGGCGGTGGCGGCGTGGGCGGCGCGGGTGGCGGCGGGAAGCCTCCGGGCGGGTTTGGCGGCGGCGGCCAAATGGGCGGCGGCATGGCTGGCAACAAGGGGGGCGGAACTCCCTTCATGCACGAGGCTCGGCCGTTCCACGCGGTCATCGGCACGGCTGTCTTCCCCATGAAACAGCAAGTCCTCGAGTTCCAGCGCGCCCTCAAGATGCAATATCAAAGCGAGATGCTCGCGCCCGATAAACGCGATGACGCCCCGCGGCCCATCGGCATCGACGTCATTCGCTTCGAAATCAAGCCGAACGGCGAGAAGCTCAATCCCGCCGGCGACGTGGTCGTCGGCATCGACCCCAAGACCGGCAAGTTCGTGAAGTCGGCGGCGCTCGAGGCGCTCCTGCACAAGGCTGTCTTCGATGAGGCGATGCCCGTTGTGCTGGAGCCGTACCTGTTCCATGGCTTGCACCTGCCGATGCCCAAGTTCGCTTTTGGCCGCTATCCGCAGTTCAAGATCGAGGACTTCGACATCGCCTGGGGCGACGAAGAACCAGAACAAAAAGGCGGCGACCTGGCCGGCAAGGGGCCCGCCAAGGGAGGCGACAAGGGGGGCGTGGGCTTTCCGGGCCTCAAGGGCGGCGGCGGCAAGGGAGGCAAGGGCCTCGCCGGGGGTGAGGAAGACGTCGGTACGGCCGGTCCCGCCAAGAATGTGGACGTCATCAAGAAAAAGGACCTGCTCAAGGATCAGACCGCCCTGCACAATCGGCTCTACAAGACGCCGGCCGACCCTAACCATTACAACATCTACCACGTTCTTGGCCTGTTCAAGGGTGATCAGCAGCCCGCCGCTAACAAGGGGGGCGCCGAAGTCGGTTTCGGCAAACAGAACAATAACAACGCCGTCGACCGCTACTTTCACCCCTGGGATATCGCCCCCGCCGCGGCAGGTGAAGGCGGCGACGACGAACCCAGCAAGAAAAAAGGCGGTCCAGGCCTCGGCAAACCGCCGAACGCCGGCCTGGGCGGTGGTGGCGGCGGCGCCATCCCGGGCGTCGGCGGTGGTCCCGATATCGGACTTGGCGGCGGCAAAGAGAAACAGCCCGGCAACCCGGGCGGCGGCCTCGGCGGCCTTGCCAACAATGGCAACTGGGAGCGCGACGCCATCGTCCGCTTCATCGACCCCGATGTCGAAACGGGTAAGACCTACCGCTACGCCATCCGCGTGCGCATGCACAACCCCAACTTCAACAAGGGCAACGCCGTCGCATTCCTCAACCTCGCTGAGCAGGAAGTGCTCATGTCCGACTGGGAAGAGACGCCCGATGTCTACGTTCCCAGCGACTACAACCTGTACGCCCTCGATCAGCAGACTCACGACCACTGGACTGCTCCGCCGGTGATCGGCAAGCCCGCAACTCCGGCGCCGCTCGATCCGAAGTGGCGCGATCATGTCACCTTCCAGATTCACCAGTGGGTCAAAAGGAAATTCGACCCCGTTGACCGGCAAGACTTTGTCATCGGCGATTGGGCCGTGGCTGAGCGTGTGTCGGTCCGCCGCGGCGAAAGGATCGGCGTGGACGTGCCGGTGATCGTCCCGGTCTGGAAGGAACTCAAGGATGCCTTTGAAATCCCGCATCAGATCAAGGACACCGCGGCCAAGGATCCGAAAAAAGCCCCCATGAAGCCCGGCATAAAGATCGACATGGCCCGCGAGGTGAAAGACGGCGAATTCGAGGCGCCGCCGGTCCTGGTTGATTACACGGGCGGCAAGCGCGGCGTCGCCAAGTTCGAGGAGGAGTCGGCCCTCGAAGCGCTCGTCCTGTCCGCGGACGGGACCTTGAGCGTGCTGAACTCACGCGTCGATGCCGATCCGGCCCATGACGCCGCCAAGACACGGCAGGATCGCCTCACCAGCGTCCGCAGCCGTGCTGCCTCGTTAAGCGGCGGCGGCGGGCAAGAAAAGAAGGGGGGTGCCGGTATGCCCGGCGTCGGGCCGGGAGGCCCAAAATAACGCGTGGGCCGCACCAGGCGTGCCGAGTTTTCACCACGGCCAGGAAATCGAGACCGCAGGGTTTCGCGTTTCCTGGCCGTCGTCTTTTTGGAGAATCCGTGGAAAACTTGGGCGCCGGGCCGTTTTTTGTAACGAATTCTCCAACCGCAGCCGAAGGAACCATGAGAGTAATCTGGGATGAACATTTTTGCAGCAGCACCTTGCCGTGAAATTTTCTGGCTCGAAGGAGCGCGGGCGCAATTCTCCTGCCGCCCTGGCGTTCTTCCACCGGGGCGTTTCGGCCACGCGTTCGATTTGCATCAACCGACTTCGTGCGCTAGAATTGAGATCGAGCGAGCGCCGGCGTCTCAAGACCGAGGAGGTCTGACCATGTGGCACTACAACAGCGATCATCCCTTGAGGCACTACTTCAGCGGCCTGGCGGAGCACACGTTCATGGCCGACCTGGGCGTTGCCGACCCGCCGCTCATCGATTACCTCTCCGAGATGCTGTCGCGATTCGTGCACATCGACACGGTTTACAAGCTGCGCTCGAGCGCCGGCGCACGTCTGGAAGAAGTCGCCCAGATGCTGATGGAAGTCGAGGAGATGCCGCCGGAAGGCCGTACGAGCCGTGAGATGCACCGCCACATCGGAGACTTCACGCTCTTCTGGACGGGGGTCTATCCCGAGATGCTGAAAAAACTGCGCTCGGTGATGCACACGGACCACTTCATCGACTACTGCGAACAGGGCAAGCGGTCTTACTACATCGCCAGCACGTTTGAAGCGGAGCCGTTCAAGGAGGAATCGACGGTGCTGCGCCGCTTGAGCGAGCGCTTCGAATTGTGCGCGTATGGGTTGACGAAGGTGCGCAGCGAGTGGGAACGAAAGCCCATCCATTAAGCCGCTTGCGGCTTAGCAAAGCATGCTACGCCGCAAGCGGCTTACTTGGGCGCAATAAAATCCGCCAGGTACAGATGCGTCGGCGAGCGCCCGTCGCGGTTTGACGTCCACATCACTTTCGCATAGTCCGGGCTAAACACCGGCAGCACGTCCGCGCCGGGGGCAAAGGTCAGGCGCACCTTCTTGCCCGTCTCGATATTCATCCAGTACAAATCGTAATTGGGACGCACCAGCGGATTCGAGTGGTCGGCCGCCGTGTAGATGATGTGTGTGCTGTCCTTGTACCAGTAGGGGGCCCAGAAAACCCACGATTCGTCGTCGGTGAGAGCTTTCTCGTTGGTGCCGTCCACGTTGATGACGTAGAGCTGCAGGTGATCTTTTTTCTTGCGATCGCTGCGGAAGATGACCTTCTTGCCGTCGGGCGAAAAGAACGGCCCGCCGTTGTAGCAACCGGGAGCCTTGGTTAGCGGGCGCACGTTCTTGCCGTCCGCGTCCATGGTGTAAAGCTCAAGGTTCTTCGCGCCGGAGCGATTCGAACAGAAGACGATTTTCTTGCCGTCGGCCGAGTACGACCCTTCGCCGTCGTAGCCCATGCTGTTGGTGAGACGCTTGAGGCCGGAGCCGTCGAGATTGGCTTCGAAGATTTCCATATATTTATCGAAGTCCCAGGCATAGCGCCTGCGATTCTTGGTCTCCTTCTCCTCGGCCCGGGCCTTGAGCTCGGCGTCGTAATGCTTCCTGGCATCGGGATCGAGGTGCGAGCTGGCGAAGAGGATTTTCTTGGTCGAGGGATGAAAGTAGCCGCAGGTTGTCTTGCCGATGCCGGGGCTGACGCGGCGGGCGGCGCCGGTTTCCATGTTCATCACGAACATCTGGTAAAACGGGTTCTCCCCCTTCTCCTCGGCCTGAAAGATGATCTTGCTGGCGTCGGGCGAAAAATAGCCTTCGCCGGCGCGCACGAAATCGCGCGTCACTTGCCGGGTGTTTTTCAGATGCACGGCTTCGAGCTTCTGCCAATCATCGCCCGGTTGGGCCAGGAACAAGCACACACAGAGGGTCCACATAGTCGCTCCAGGTGGGATTTTCTTGCGGGTGAGCCTACCTTCCCATTATAACGAACGCTTTGCAACGGGCATCACTTCCATTTTACAGGGAGCACTCCATGGCAGAAATTGAACTTCCGAAGGTGTTGACCGATCTGTTGCCTGAAAACCTGCGGGCCTACGCCCTCTATATCCTGGGTGGCTTGATCTGCGTGCTCGGGCTCATCGGGCTGTTGCTCTTGGTGGTCGTCTACAAGTTTCTTTTTGGCCGCCGCAAGAAGAGCGAGCACGAGAAGAGCCTGAAGGAATACCTGACCGAGTACCCCGACCTCAAGTCGAGCACCGGCGACAAGCAGCTTCGCATCGAAGGGGTGCCGGTGCGCATTCGGCTCGTTGTCATCGCGCCGGCGGGAACGGTGTCGGAAGTCGATGCCGACCAGTTGCACGCCATGCTGGAAAAGCTCCTGCCTGGTCTGGGCGATATCTACAAGCACGACAAGCCACGCGTGAAGGTTTGGCCAACGCAGGTCAGCTACCAGGGCTTTGCGACCCACTTCCATCGCAACACGGAAACCGGGACCGCGGAAGGCGAGCAGACTCGCTGGGCGATGATTGCGGGCAGGGTCAAGGTCGGCAAGGCGCAGTTCATGCTCGGCCTGGCGCTGCAATCGATCAAGGAGAACACGGTTGGCCGGCGCACCGTGGATTCGCACGAATGGGCCGCGGTGCTGCGCGTGCGCGTACGCGATTGATCTTGGCGAGCCGAGCCCCGAAAGGGGCCGGGTTGCGGCGTCAGGGGCAAAAGAAAAAACTCGCGCGACGGTCAGCGAGTTATACGCTAAACCGCCGAGCGAGATTTTCTTGTTGCCATCGATTGCCGCACCGCTTACGCGCGGGGCTGGAGGGCGATGTTGACGAAGCAGTGCACGTGTTCGAGTACGCGGTAGTTCCATACGAAGCCGGGGCCTTCGAGGCGCCAGAAGGTCCAATTTTCGCTGCCGGCGGGTTTGAAGAAGCCCAGGTGGATGCGTTCCAAGCCACCGTTGCGTCGAATCAATTCCATGACCTCATCGCCATCCTCGCGGCGATAGGGTGAAATCAGATCGCGCATGACCGTTTCGACGAGCCGGCGCTGATCGGCGGTCAGGTCACGCATCGCAATGCCGGGGAATCCTTCGCGGCGGTGGCGGACCGAGGGGGCTTGCTCGCCCGGACTGGCCGTCATGGTTGCCTGGCGGCGCTGGTTCGCATTGAGGGCTTCCCACACCGACATGACGCTGCGCGTCTGGAAGTTGAAGACGTTGCGCTGGCTGTAGCCGTCGGGACTGTGACCATAATACATCGGGCCGCCGAAGGCCGTGTCGGCCTGGGAGTTGCCGTCGCAGCGGACGGTGAGGTGATGGCCGGAGAACACCCAGGCGAACTGGTTGGCGCCGGTCGGATCGCCGAAGATGTGGGCGCCGCAGCGCTGGAAGTTGCCGCTGCCGTCGAAGGTGCCGTTGCGCGTGATGCGGCGATGGCCTTCTTCGTCCGAGCAGATGGCGCGGAGGATGCGTTCGTTCAAATCGCGCTGCACCGGAGTGTAGACGGCGCCGATGTTGTTGGCATTGAGCGACGCGTTGTACATGCGCAGGCGGGTGGGGATGGCGTTACCGCCGGCGCCGTGGTTCCAGGGCAGCACGACCTGGCCGCGCTGGACTTCGGTAAGGCCGCTGAAGAGCTCGCGGATGAGCGCCTCAGCCGGCCTGGCCGCGCGCGGGGCCGGCTGCGCGGGGGCGGTGCCCTGGGCGGCCAGTGTCTTGGGAACGAGTTCGAGTCCCGCCAGCGTCACCGCCGAGCCGCCGACCGTCATGAGGAAATCGCGGCGACCCACGCCATCCGGCGCGTCGCAATCGGGGCATTGAACTTTTGCTTGCTCGGACATGCCATTTCTCCTGGAGGTTAAGAACACGGGGGGCTGTGTACCCTCATCTTGTGCAAGTTTGGCCTTCGTGTCAAGGATTAACTGTCGTTTCGTTCTCATGCAGGACGCCGACGGGCGCGGGACAGGATTCCAATCCTGTCCAACGTTTTCAAAGGGGTGGAGGCTCGCTCGGCCGAGGCGAGCGGCTAAACTCGCCCCACGGCAGGAACGGCAGATACATGCACAGGGCATACGGCACGAAGCCGCCCAGCTCCATCGATGCGAAAATGCCGAGGTGGAACATGACGCCAGCAAAAAGGGCGAACCGCCGCGGCCATTTGAAAATCACTAGAAGTGGAAACGACACCTCCCACGCCAGGATGCTCCACGTCATCATCTGCGTGATTTGAAGGTAGACCTCCTGCGACAGCGGCACCGACTTTTGCGAGAAACGCGTCAGCACCACATCGCCCATGACGTAGTACAGGCTAGTGCCTTCCTTCGTCCAGGTTTCGCCAAAAAGCTTGTAGAGGCCGTTCATCCAGTACATGAAAATCATTTGCGCGAAGAGAAGGCAGATGGGCCAGGGATACACGTAGACCGGTCCGGTGCGCCGGCGGAACAGGGCGTCAATCGACCACGCCGCCCCGCACGGGCAGAGCATCAGATAGAACAGCAAAATCAGGCGAATCGTGTCGCCGGCGTTGTCGAGATACGGGTTGGCGCTGGCGAACGACATCGACAAAAACCAGGTCGCTATGGCCGCGAAACGCGTTGCATAACCCAGCAGCAACAAGACGCCACAGCCGATCCAGGCCGACATCGACATCACCAGCAATAACTTGTCCTCCTGCCAGGAGCGCAACGCCCGCAGCCACCAGGCCGTCTCGTCCAGATTGTCGGTATCGACGACCAGATTCTGCACGTCGAGGAACTCCCAAAGCAGGTAGCCCACGACGACGCAGGCCATGCTGGTCAACATGGCGAACAGCAGCTTCATCCAGGGGATGTGGTGATCGGGATCGCGCAATCGGGTGGCAACATCGAGCGTGTTGAAAAGACACGATGCCGAAAACCCAAGCAGCGGCACGACCCAGGCGAGGTGGCTGATGTCCTTGGCCGCAATCATCTGTGACCACAGGCTGGCGGAATACCAGACGAACGCAAATATCCACAGGAAGATGGCGACGCCGGTGCGATCCTGCGCGGGCGGGTTCTTGTGTACGAAGAGCAGCCGCAAGAACGAAGTGCCGAGAATCCACAACGTAAGGGCGATCCAGCAGCTGAGGGCGAGGTACTGCGTCGCCCCGTCGCCGACGCCGCGCAGGAGCGACCAGGTTGCCCGTGGTCCCTGGAATCGCCAGGCGAAGGTGGTGGGGTCGCACAGGCCGTCCTTGCCGAAGTAGGCGAGGGTTTCCGGGGCATAGTTGTAAGCGACATCGAAGATCAGGCAGGCAGCGACGCCGATGCGGAAGACGGCGAGTCGCTCGGCGCGCACGGGTTCGGTCCACGCGGCGGAGGCGGAGAGTGGCCAGGGCAGCCAAGGCGCAATGCCGACAGTTTGGCCGGCGTGTGGCGTGTCAGCACTCATTATTTTGCCGGCAGAAACTGTCGGTCTCGGTAGTCGAAATAATCCAGCACGTACCCCGTTTTTGGCCCATCGGGGAGCCAGCGGGCAATCGGATACAAGGCACGCTGCCAGCCGCGCTCCTCATCGGGTTTGTGGATGCGGTAAAATCGCTGGAACAAGAGAATTTGTTTTGGGGCAGGCTCGTGTGGATGGGCGTCCGTCCATTCTTTTAGGCGCCAGCGCATGTAAGCCAGGTGCTGATCGTGATAGTCTTTCACCTGGGTGTGCAGCGAGCTACTGATCCGGGCCGCCAGCGTGCCGTACTCCTCGCCGTCGTAGGGCTGCAGATTGATGAACAATGGCCCTTCGTAGCGGCGCACGCGGCAATTGCTGATGCGCACGAAGGAGTCAACGTCCTTCGGTTCGTTCCGGGACAAGAGCAGTTCGACGCGCAGCGGAGGTTCCGCATCGCTGGGCGGGTTCCACGTCGCGTCAAGGTGGATGCCGTTCTTTTCGTCGTAGGTATATTTCGTGCCCGGCGGCAAAGGCTCGCTCGGGTCAACGTCGTCCCAGACCAGAATCACGCAGGGAAAACCGGTCCCCTTGGCCGCGCTCGTGAACAACGCCCACTCCTGGTCCTGCAAGGTCAGTTGCGTCCAGCGGCGGATATTGGTTTCGAGCTGCGTGCTCCATTCCCAGCCATGTCCGGTGTTGCCGGCGAAATCCGGCGCCGCTTGCTTGAGAATCTTGCGTGGTTCGTCGGAAGTCCGGTTCGGTACCCAGATCGCGTAGCCGAGCAGGTTGGCGGCGATCATGAAGGTTAGATGAAAGAGGATGAAGCAGCCCAGCAACACCTGGCGCGGTGACGGGGGGGGGGCATTCGCGGTGTCGAATTCTGACATGAGTTTACCCGGTTTGGCCGCTTGTGGCTTAGCGCTCGTAGTGAGGAGTCCGCGGCAATCGAATACACCCGGCGAGCGCTAGGCGGCAAGCGGCGAACTTGCAACGGCTCACGCGCCCGCGCTCGGCTTGCGATACACCCCGATGAACGCCCGCTGGCCCAGCATGCGCAGTTGCACGTGCCGTTGTTCCTTCCAGCCAACTCGCTCGATCGCCGAGCGCAAGGCGGCGGCGTCTGCTACAATCAGAACCGCTTTTCCGCCCGGATGCAAGACCCGATCCATTTCGCGCACGCTTTGCTTGTAGAGCGGTCCGATGGCCTCCGGCGTCTCCAATTGCTTCCCGAAGGGGGGATTGCACACGATGCGGTCCATCGAAGCGTCTTCCAGCGGCAACTCGCGTGCATCCCAGGTGCGCAGGTCGGTAATGCCGAATCGCCGCAGATTCGCCTGGGCCGCCCGCAGGTGGCTCGGATCGAGATCGCCGCCGAGGAAGCGCATAGGCCAATCGGTCCCCGCGGTTGTCTTCTTGCCACGGGTGCTCAGGTGCGCCTCGGCCAAGAGCGTGCCGGCGCCGCACATCGGGTCGAGCACAGTCTGGTCAGGCTTCAACTCGGCGAGGCGCACCATGACGGCGGCGATCGTTGGCCGGATCGACGCCGGCAGATGCTCGTGCTTGTAGCTGCGATGCCGCATCGTCTTGTCCGAAAGCCTCATGCCGCACACCGCCATCGCGCCGTTGATCGTCAGCCAGATTTCGACCGACGCATTCTCTTCGGCATAGCGCCAACTGCCGGGTAATTTGCCGATCAAGCCGCGCATCATCGCTTTCTTCGCATCGACGCGCCTATAGCCGTGTACGCCGGACATTTGCGTGACGAAGTGATACGTCGTCTTTCCCTTCGGCTTCGGCGTGACGGCGTGGTGGATTTTCAGGAGCGAGTCCCAGCGGACGCGGTCGGTCCAGCGTTCGATGCTTTCGAGATCCTTGGCGCGGTAGCTGAGCTCGTCGGTACCCCAGGCGTAGAGGAACACGTCCTCGGTAGTGCGCAATTGCAGGATGGAGCGGTCAATATCGTCGAGCCGAAAGACGACGATGCCGTTGCCCGCGCGTTTGATCTTGCCGCCGAGCGTCTGCGCGATCTCCGCCCCCGCGAGGTCTTCGAGCCCTTCGTGGACCATGGCGTAGCAGGAGGGGAGTTCGGTTCGTCGGTCGGCAGGCATGGTGTTTCGCGATCCTCGTTTAGCGCCCGCGCGGCGCCCCGCGGGCGCTAAACGAATAGTCCCCTACATGGCGCGGCCCTTGCGTTTCACCCCGTTGCTGATTATATTATCGTTTTGACCCCACATGACTCCAAACGCGGAAGGTACGACCAAGATGGTGGACACGATCTTGATTGACTTGAAGGCGCTGATGGTCGAACGCGAGGACTGCGACGCCGGCACCGTTGAGAAATTGCGCAGCGGTCTGGCCCAGGGCAAGACGCAGTACCGCTCCTTGCGGGAATCAGCCGAGGCGCTCAAGAAAAAGGTCGAGGCCAACGCCGGCACTCCTCTAGGCAAACGCTGGCACCTCAAGCTCGGTATTGCCCAGTACTTCATTGGCCATCTCGTCGACGCCATCGAAAACTTCAAGCTTGCCGAAGGCGCGCTCGCAAACTTTTACCTCGGCAAGGCCCTACTGGAAAAGCAACTGCTCGACGAGGCGTTCAAGGCATTCGAGAAGGCCGAAAAGACTGGCTACAATACCAACCAGGTCAAGCTGCAGCGAGCAGGCATTCATCGCCTCAAAGGGGACGTCGCGCAGGCACGCACCGTCTTGAGGGAACTCGAAAGCCAGGCCACGCACAATCCCGAGTATCACTTTCAGGTCGGTTGCTGCTTCGTCCTCGAAGGCGTGCGCGACAAGGCCATTCATCACTTCGAGAAGGCGGTCGAGCTCGATCCGAGCCACACCGGCGCCCTCTTTCAGCTCGGTCACTCCAACGACCTGGCCGGCAATGACGACGAAGCCATCGACTTCTACGAACGCTGCATGACTCACCCGCCTATCCACATGGGCTTGCTCATGAACCTCGGCATCCTCTACGAGGACTCGGACAAGTACGACAAGGCTGTCGATTGCTATCGCCGCATTCTGCACGCCGACCCGCACCAGGAACAAGCCCGGTTATTCCTCAAGGATGCGGAAGCCTCGCTGACGATGTACTACAATCCCGAGGCCGAACTCGCCAGCAGCAAGTTCAATCAGGTGCTGGAGATACCGATCACCGACTTTGAATTGTCGGTGCGCAGCCGCAATTGCCTCAAGAAGATGAATATCCGCACGCTGGGCGACCTGACGCGCGTCAGCGAACCGCAGCTCTTGAGCAGCAAAAATTTCGGCGAGACATCGCTGAACGAGATCAAGCTGATCCTCGGCGCCAAAAGCTTGCGCGTCGGCCAAGCGCTCGAGCAGGGCGCCAACGTGGAGCGACGCTTCATGCCCACAACCCAGTTGAGCGAGGCGGAACAGGCCGTCCTTAACAAGCCGGTGAGCGACCTGAACCTGTCGGTTCGGGCCCGCAAGTGCATGAACCGCCTGGGGATTGCCGCCATAGGCGAGTTGATCGTGTGCACGGCCGACGAGCTGCTCGAAGCCAAGAATTTCGGCATGACCTCGCTCAACGAAGTGCGTGAAAAGCTCCGGCAAATGGGCCTGAACCTGCGCGGTGACTAACGAATCCCGATCTTCGCTTGGCGCTCGCAATTCACTTCCAAAGCGCGTTGTGGCGCCGTCTCCCGACCGTGCCACCCAGTTCGACCGCACGTCTCACGGCGTTTCAGGAGACCTTCGGTCGGGTCGGTGGCACGGTCAGGAGACCGTGCCACAATCGGCGGCTGGATGGCGTAGGGTAGTTCAGCAAGGACACCTTCAACAAGGAATTGGCCGTGTCGCGCAGGGCTATACTGCAGCCAAGATGCCGGCCGAGGCCATGGATCAGTTCCGCACGGCCATCCAGGCCCGCAACTACAAGAATGCGGCTTACTACTGCACCAAGGACTACGCGGAATACCTGACCCGCACGCACGCCGGCGCTGCTGAGTTGGGGGCCGACATCGACCAGATTCGCGCTTTTGGCGACAAGGACGGCATCGTCAGCGACAAGCTGCAGATCATCCTGCACAAGCTCGATCCGTTCCCGCTGAACTTCAAGGTCGGCCCGGTCCCCAAGGAAACTGCCAAAGGGAAGACCTTCGGGTCTTTTGAATGGCAGTTGCTCAATCTCAAGAACCCGGGCATGCTGACCCAGGCGCAGCTTGCCACGGACGCAAAGGACCTGGCTGGTCGATGTTCAACAACGTTCTTGGCCCGCCCGACGTATTCACGAAAGGCATCGAACTGGTCAAGGAGGGGGAAGAGTGGAAATTCAGCATCCCGACGACCAAGGTGTGGGACACCGGCGTCAGCAACTTCCTGGCCAAGCACAAGGCTTACCACACCGGCCTGCACCAGTTCACGATCGACATGGGCAACGGCGCTACGATTCCTCAAGCAAGTTCGACGGGGAGATCATCGACAAGTTGCGCAGCGCTGCCAGATAGCGAAGTAGCAATTTGCCCAGGCCCAGGGACGGGCGTCCCTGGGCTTTCCTGACTCACTTTCTGAGATCGACGCACACCAACTTCTTCTGATCGCGTGCATACAATCGCCCGTTGGCCAACGCAATCTGCGCCCGGCACGGCCCCGCCTCCATCAGTCGCACCCGCGCAGTCTCACGGAACGCCGCCGGCGTCGCTTGCACCAGGCACAGGTCGCCTTTCTCCGTCAACACGATCAGCTTGCCGTCGGCATGAATCATCGTGCCGCAGCCGAAGCGGTCCTGTTCCCACTTCACCTTCTTAGCCGTCAGATCGACGCAGCGAAGGTTCGGGCCCGCCTCTTGCCGGCCGTCGAAACCGTAGAGATGGCCATCGTAGTAGATGCACGTGTTGTAATGGTTTGACATGATGCTCTCGTCGGTCCACACCTCGTCGGCGCCGTTCTTCTTGAGTTTAAGCAGGAGAGCCCCCGTTTCGTAGCTGGTGGAGAGGAACGCCTGGTTGCCGATGATGAGCGGCGTGGCTGCGTTGACCGAGGCGTCGTAGCGCGCCCGCCAGCGCTTGGAGTAGAGCACAGCGCCGGTCTTGGGATCGAGCACAACGGCGCCGGTGCGTGTGAAGAAAACAGCTCGGCGGGCCCCGTCCACCGTCGTCACCACCGGCGAGGAGTAGCTGGGCGGATCGTCGGTCGCCTTCCACGCTTCCTTGCCGTCCTTGAGATCGAAGGCGACGATGCCGGCTTTCGGCCCGCCGACGTTGATGAGCACCAGGCCTTGCTCGACGATGGGGGAGGTGCCGATGCCGAAATAGCCGAGAGGCGTCTTGTAATCCTTGGTAAGGGAGCGTGACCAGAGTTTCTTGCCGTCCTCCAGAGTCAGGCAGTGGAGCGTCCCTTCGGCGCCGAGAGTGACGACCTTGTCGCCGCTGATGACGGGGGTCGAGCGCGGGCCGTTGCCTTTGCCGAGCTGGTCTTGATATTCGGTTGGATAGGTGACTTTCCACTGCAGCTTGCCGGTTCCGGCGTGCAGGCATTCGACGATCTCTTCGGCGTCGACGCGGTGGAAGAGGATGAGCCGATCGCCGGCGATGACCTGACCGCTAAAGCCTTCGCCGACGTCGCGATCCCAGACGACCTTGGGGCCGCCTTTGGGAAACGCATCGAGGAGCCCCTTTTCGGTCGAGGCGCCGTCGCGGCGCGGGCCGAGCCATTGGGGCCAATCGTCGGCGTGGATGGCGCCGACCGGGAGAATTACAACGGCGAGGCAAAGAAGATGCTTCATGCACATACCCTTTGGAGTTGATGGAATCACTCAGGTGTCGCTTAACCCGGCCCCTTACGGGGCTCGGCTCGCCAACTTGACGCAGCGGAAGCCGATGGTGTCGGCGCGGGTGCCGGCGGGGACGTAGTGGCGGTAGGCGGAGCGCAGGGCCTCGGCGGGATCGGAGTAGCCGCCGCCGCGCACGACGTGATCGGTGCCGTTCTTGTCCGTGAAGGGCGAGCCGTCCGCCTTGGCGTCCTTGTAGCTGGGCGACCAGGAATCGAAGCACCATTCCCAGACGTAGCCGTGCATGTCGTAAAGTCCCCACGGATTCGCTGCTTTGACGCCGACGGGGGGATCGTTACCGGGAGCGTTGACCTTGTACCATGCGAACTTGTCGATCTGCTTGAGGTCGTCGCCCCAGGAATAGGCCGTCGTCGTCCCCGCCCGGCAACAGTATTCCCACTCGGCCTCCGACGGCAGCCGGATTTCCTCATCGGCGGTAATCAACTTGCGTTCACGCAGCAGCTTCGTGACTTTAGCGCAGAATTCGTTGCATTCCTTCCAGTCGGTCATCTCGACCGAGTTGCGCAGGCCTTGCCACTTGGCGGGATTCTTGCCGATGACAACGTGATACAGCTCTTGCGTCACTTCGTATTTCGCGATCGCGAAGGAATGCTTGAAGGTCACCTTGCGAACAGGCTGCTCGTTGTCGCGGCCGCCTTTTTCGGTCCCCATCATGAAACTCTCGGGGAACTTGTCCTTGCCGGGCGTGATCGGCACGAACTCCTCGACAAAGAGCTTGAGGATCGCATCCTTGCGTGGCGTCGGGTCGGGCAGCGGTTTTTTCTTGTCCCCCTGGGCCCAGGTCCCGCCCACCAGGCACGATGCGAAGAGTGAGAAGGCGACGATGGTTTTTTTCATGAGATCTCCGATCGGGTTCCGTGCGTCAAGAATTAGCAGCAATTGGCATGGCGGAGAGTATCCTGGCATTGGAAGGCCGGCTTGGCAAGGGAATTTTTTCGCCGTGCCGATATGATGGACGTTGTCCCACTTGATCCGAGGAACCCGCCATGGCCTTGATGCGCTGTCCGCAATGCAACACGCCGATCACCGCGGATGAAGCGTTGAGCGGCATGTGTCTGATGTGTGACGCGGTTCTGCCGACGCAACAGGCGGCGCCTCGCGCCCAGCCGGCTTTGCCACCGTCGCCGGCGTCGCCGGGTTCGATCTATCCCTGGGTGCTGGCGGTCGTCGGGGCAATCGCCTTTTGCTTCTTGCCCGTCGGCGTCATGATTTTTCAGATGCTGCCGGAACGAACGGCGCCGAAAGATGAAAAGGTGACCGAGCAGAAACCGCTGCCGCAGAAGGAGCCTCGCGCCGAAGTCAAGCCGAAACCGGAGCCGAAGCCGGTCCAACCGGTCGAGAAGGAACCGAAAAAAACGGCGGAGAAAAAGGCGGACGATAACAAGATCGAAAAGAAACCCCCGCCGACTCCCCCCGAGCCGAAGAAGGCTGAGCCGAAGAAAATCGACGAGCCCAAGGTCGTCGAGAAAAAACCGGAGGAGCCGAAGAAGGCCGACCCCGTCCCGCTGCCGCCGCGGCTCGCCAATGCCTATTTATCCCTGCTGGACGACGACGCGATCAAGATCGACGGCGACCTCGCGGACTGGGCGAACGTCAAACCGATTTACTTGAGCGCCATGGAGCGCGGCCGGGCCACGAAAAAGGTGGTCGTGACGCCGAAGACGCAGAAGGCGTATCTCGCCTATTGCCCGAAGGGTTTGCTGGTTGGCGTCGAGGTCGTGGACACGAGCGGGGAGCTGGAAAATGCCGGCAAACCAGGGCGAGGCGCGTGGCCGTTCTGGGACAACGACGCCATTGAGATTTACATCGATACGCTCAATCAGCGTCCACAGCGGCGCGGCGCCCCGAATCTGCACCAGTTCTTCGCCTTTCCCCTCGGCACAACGGGAGACGCCGGCATCGGCGGGTATGAATCGCGAATTCTCAGGGACCCGGCGGGCCGCGAGGATTGGACCATCGTTTCTCATGCCAGCGTCGGCGTGAACCCAATGCTGCGGGCCGGCAAGAAGACTGCGGCCGGCTGGACGATGGAGCTGCTGATCCCCAAATCGGCGCTGCGGCACGGCGACCTCAAGCCGGGCCAGATTCTTGGCTTCGAGCTGCAGATCGACACGGGCACCAACCTCTTCTATTTCTGGGCCAACGACAACCCGCAGATCCGGGTCAGCACCAATCCCGATGCCTGGGGCGAGGTTGGCCTCGCGGGAACGGATGCCAGGATCGAAGTGCTCGATGCTGGCAACAAGCCGGTCCAGACGTTCGTGCCGGGCAAACCGATCACAGTCCGCGTCACCGATGCCGACATGAATCTGGACCGCATGAACAAGGAGAAGATCAACGTCACCCTGCTCAGCAAGAGCGGCGACCGCAAGACGCTGCTGCTGGAGGAGACCGGGCCGAACACGGGCGTCTTCGTCGGTTCGATGGCCACCCGGCTCAGCATCGGCAAGCGCGAGGAGAAGGTCCTCGAGGTGCTGGCTGGGGAAAGCCAGGTCGTGGAGTATCTCGACCTGATCCGCGCCAACAGCGGGCGCAACGTGCTCTTGCGCGCCGAATTTGCCGCCCAGGTCCGGTAGGCGAGATCGTGCTCCATGACCGAAAGTTTGCACATTCTGTTCGAAGACAACCATTGCATCGCCGTCGCGAAACCAGCGGGCTTGCTCACCCAGGGCGTGCCGGCCGCCATCCCGACGCTCGAAGGCATGGTCAAGGCGTACATCAAGGAAAAGTATCAGAAGCCCGGCAATGTCTATCTCGGCATCCCGCATCGGCTGGATCGGCCCGTCTCCGGCGTCGTGCTCTTCGCCCGCAATACCAAGGCGGCCCAGCGGCTGGCGGAGCAGTTTCGCGATCGCAAGGTGACGAAGATCTACTGGGGTGCCGTGGAAGGGACGATCGAACCGCCGGAGGGAGTGTGGGAGGACTGGCTGCGCAAGATCCAGGACGAGGCGAGGGCTGAGCGCGCGGAGCCGAATGCGGCAGGGGCCAAGCTTGCGACTTTGCGGTATCGCACGCTGCAGACACTCATCCCCGGCCCCTCCCCCGGCGGGACGCTCATCGAGTTCCATCCCGTCACGGGGCGCATGCACCAGATTCGCATACAAGCCGGCGTGCGCGGACATCCGCTTCTTGGAGATCAGCTCTACGGATCGACGCGAGCTTTCGGCCCGGCCGCCGAGTTGCCGCGCGACCGCATCATCGCCTTGCACGCGCGCAGCCTGACGTTTCTGCACCCGATCAGCTATGAGCCGATCACGCTGACGGCGCCGCTGCCAGCCCTCTGGAAAGAAATGGGAGTCTCGCAGGAGTGATTTTGGCCCATGTTGACCACCGCGATCGTAGAACACATCCTGGCAACCATCCCGCAGCGCACGATCGGCGTTCTCGGCGATCTGTTTCTGGATCGCTATCTCGATCTCGATGCGGCGATCACGGAACCATCGATTGAAACAGGATTGGATGCGTATCAGGTCTCGCGGGTGCGCTCCTGTCCGGGGGCGGCGGGGACGGTCATCAACAACCTAGCGGCACTCGGCGTCGGGCGGATCGTTCCTATCGGCATGATCGGCGACGACGGCGAAGGCCACGAATTGCGGCAGGCGCTGGCCAAGATGTCAGCCGTGGACATGTCGAATCTGGCGATCACGTCCGAACGGAGAACGCCGACCTACACCAAGCCGATGCTGTGTGAGCCTGGCAAAGCACCGCGTGAGCTGAATCGGCTCGATATCAAGAATCGGCTCGCCTTGCCGGCGGCGGTCGAGAACATGCTCACGGAGCGGCTCGCGGCAGCCTGGTCCGCGTTGGATGTGCTACTTGTATTGGATCAGGTCAGCGAGCCGGAGTGCGGCGTCGTCACGGCGCGCGTGCGCGCTCAACTGGCGATCCTTGGCGAGACGGAGCCCAAGAAGGTGGTGATCGTCGATAGTCGGGAGCGCATCGGGCTTTTTCGCAACGCCTGGTTGAAACCCAATGAGCGCGAATGCTTGCGGGCGGCTGGCAAGACCGATGATTTGCGAGGCGCGCTGGGCAAGCTAATGGCGGCCGCAAATCGGCCCATCATTTGCACGCGCGGCGACAAGGGAATGTTGATCGCATTGATGGGATCGGCGGAGCCAATCGAGGTGCACGCGTATCGGGTGACTGCGCCCATCGATACGGTTGGGGCAGGGGACTCCAGCAGTGCGGCGCTGGCTTGCGCTCTGGCCAGCGGCGCCGAACTGTCGGCCGCGGCGGCCTTCGGCAATCTTGTCGCCTCGATTACCATTCAGCAGATTGGCACGACCGGGACGGCGGCGCCGGACCAGGTGCGCCGGCGCTGGCACGAGGCGACCGATCCCCGTTTAGCGCCCGCCGAATAAAATCGGCGATAAAAGGCATCACTCGCGGGCGCTAAACGGGGACCAGCGGCTACTGCATCTCTTCATCCAACCCGCGCAGCTCACGCAACAGTTCATCGCGCTCACGGCGCGTTGCTTCGAGATCGAATTGCATGTATTTCGCATCGAGCTGGAGTTGATCGACCGCATCCTGCGCAATCCGCAAGAAACGACTGTGCAATCGTGTGTAGTGATGCAGCCGTTCACATAACGGCAACAGCTTTTGCCTGAGGTGCAAAGGCAGTTACTCGACCTGCGTCTTCAGCTCGATCACTTCGGAGGGGATTTGGTCCTTACGCCATTCGACGGACTGCGGCTTCGCCATGAGATTACCCAGCTTCCAAGGAGGGGAGTCAACTTTGGGAGGGATCATTCGTTCATCCATTGCAATTGATGTGCCGAACGTGACGCTGCCCGCCTCCTCGTTTTTTCCCCATGAATCTTGGGGTTTTACCACGGTAACGAGGCTTCGCGGGCTTGCCCAGTGTAAACATTCGGCAACACAACTGCCCTTTATTGTTAACATCAGTTGTGCTAGAAGCCGCGGTATTCTCTTCCCCCGACCGCATTGCGGTGAAGCAGAGCTTCGCGGTCTTGCGTTCCCAGGCAGAAGCTTGGGAACAAGGCGCCAATAGCAAGGGACTCACGTCATGACCAGAAAAGTGTGCGGCATCTCCGGCTTCGCGCTGCTGATCTGCTTCTTCACGATCGCCGGTCTGGCCTTTGCGCAGACTGCGGTTCATCGCAACGGCTTCGAGAGCAAGCCCGGCTGGGCGAAGGGGGGCGCCGACGCCGCGTTCGATGTTACCGCCCACAAGATCGACGATCGCGATCCGCACAACGGCCGAGGCTCCGAATATATCGAACTCGACGCCAAGCAGGGCAAATTCATCCATTACGTCTATCCGGTCGGCAAGGCGCCGATCACCGAGGAGCTGCGGGCCAGCCTGTGGCTGCGCAGCAATCGGACCGGCATGCAGATCATGGCCCGCGTCGTGCTGCCCAAGGAGCGCGATCCGAACAACGTCGATTACCTTCTGACGACCTACATCCGCGGCGACACCTATCAGCAGGCGGGGCAATGGCAAATGGTGGAACTCTCGCGCCCTGTCAAGCTCGCTAAGGAGCAGCAGCAACTCATGAACGCCCAGCTGGGCAACAAAAGGCAGGTCGATTTCACCGGCGCTTACATCGACGCGCTGGTGCTGAATCTCTACGCAGGCCCCGGACCGACCAAGGTCTGGATCGACGACATGGAAGTAGGCCCCGTCACGCAATCGCCCCCCTTCCAGACAGTCGAGCGCAAGGACAACGCCAATCCGTCCAAAGGCGCCAGCATCACACGCCCCGCCAACGCCAGTGTGGTGGAGTTCAACGCCAATCGCCTCACGGTCGGCAATCGACGGATGCTCTTCCGCGCCATTCGCTACACGGACACGATGCTGCCTGTCTTGCGCAGCGCCGGTTTCAATTCCGTCTTCTTCGAGCGTGACGTCAATCCGGCGATGCTCAAGGAGGCGAGCGAATTGGGTCTGTGGATCGTGCCGGAGTTCCGCGTCACCAACGATCAAGGGGCCGCGCTTTCGCCCGACGACATCACCCGCCAGATTCAGCGCTACGCAGACAACGATGCAATTCTCTTTCACCGCATCGGCGGCCTGCTGTCATTGGAGAATGCCACACTGGTCGCACGGGCCACGCAGGTCGCGCGAGGCGCCGATCCGGCGCACCCCATCGCCGCCGATGTATGGGATGGCTTGCTCCCCTACTCGCGCAGCGTCAACCTCGTCGGCGTACATCGCTTCCCGCTGATGACGACGCTGGAGTTGCCGAAGTACCGCGAGTGGATCGAAGCCCGCCGCCGCCTCGCGAACCCCGGCACCTTCACGTGGACGTGGATCCAGACGCATCTGCCCGACTGGTACAGCGAGATCCTCTATAACCAGAACGCCAAGGCCGAGTTCAAGGAACCCGTTGGCCCGCAGCCGGAGCAGATTCGACTTTTGGCGTACACCGCGCTCGCCTCGGGTTGCCGGGGGCTGGCGTACTGGTCGGACCGATTCCTCGCCGACAGCCATCAAGGCCGCGATCGCCTGCTGGCGTGCGCCTTGCTCAATCAGGAAATGGACATGCTGGAGCCTCTGCTTGTCACGGTTGAGGACCCGCCGCAGTGGATCGACACATCCGTTACGGCCATCAAGGCCGCGGTAATGCGCTGTGACAAGGGCGTCCTGGTGCTGCCAATCTGGCAAGGGAAATCGTCACAGTTCGTGCCGGGACAGGCTGCCGTTAGCAAGCTGGTCATCACGGTGCCGCAGGTGCCGAAGACTGCTCAGGCCTGGGAAGTCTCGCCCGGCGATGTGCGTGGCTTGAAGGTGGAGCGAGTGGACACGGGCGTGCGCGTGACCTTGCCGGAGTTCGGTCTGACGAGCGCGATCCTTTTCACCGCCGACACGAATCTGGTGGGCCGATTCCAGGACCAGGCCCGTGCCCGCCGCCAGGATGCCGCCCAATGGTCGCACGACATGGCGTTTCACGAATACGAAAAGGTTGTAAAGGTCCAGGCCGAGTTGGAGAAGCAGGGCGTGACGATCGCCGACGCCAACAGCTTGCTGAACGACAGCAAGCGCCGTCTGGAAAAGTCCCAGCAGCTCTGGAAGACGCGCAATTTCAGCGAAGCGTACCATGAAGCGGAGCGAGCCCTACGGCCCGTGCGCATTCTGATGCGGGCCCACTGGGAAAAAGCGGTGCGCGGCCTCGATACGCCGGTGGCCAGCCCGTATGCCGTCTCGTTTTTTACGTTGCCCCGTCACTGGCAGTTCATGGACCAGGTGCGTAAGCCCGGCACAGCGCTCGGCCGCAATCAACTGCGCGGCGGCGACTTCGAACTCGCGCCGGAGCGCAAGCTTGAGGGGTGGAAGGAGAGCCGCGAAACGCTCGACGACCTCGAGTTGATTGCCGATCGCGTCTCCGAACTGAACGCCATGCGCCTCGACGCGAAGGATCCCAAGAACGCCAAGAAAACGGAGTCCAAATCGATTTCGCCCAAGGGCCCGGTTTACCCCGTTGAAGGCCGGCAGTGTGCCATGCTGCAAATCAAGCCGCACGAGGGCAGGCTGCCCCCATCGGCCCTGGAGCGAACGCACGTGTCGCTCACGAGTTCCGACGTCAAGCTGCCGGCCGGCACGCTCGTGCAGATCAGCGGCTGGGTGAATATTCCCGCGCCGATCACCGCCTCGCCCGACGGCGCCATGATGTTCGACAACGCCGGCGGCGAACCCTTGGCCATTCGCTGGACTGAGTCAACGGCATGGAAAAAGTACACCGTCTATCGCCGTGTCCCCGCCTCGGGCACGATTAACGTCACCTTGACGATGACGGGCATCGGCACCGTCTATTTCGACGACGTTCGCGTCGAGCCGCTGATTCCACCGAACGCCGGGTTTGATCCGACGCCGCGCTGAGGCAAGCCGCTTGCGTTTAGCGCCCGCGCGGCCCCGCGTGAACGCTAAACGCAAGCGGCTAACACCCATAGCCCAACCATTTCAATTGCCGCGCCAAACTCTCCATCGGCAATCCGACCACATTCGTCAAACTCCCGGAGAGGATTCGCAAAAACGGATCGTTCTCCTCCTGAATCGCATACGCCCCCGATCGGCCAACCCACGTGTCGGTTGCTAAATACGCATCGAGCTCATCCTTGCTGAGCGCGCGAAAGAACAGCCGCGTGTATTCCTGCCAGGCAATCTGCACATCGTCCGGCCGACGCCAGAGGACGACGCCGGTCCATAGTTCGTGCTCGCGCCCGGATAGGGCAGTGAGGATGCGGCGTGCGTCGTCCACGTCATTCGGCTTCCCGATCACTTGCCCATCGAGCCAGCCGACCGTGTCCGCGGCCAGCACGAGACTGTCGGCAACCTGCGGGGCGACGGCGGCGGCCTTGAGCCACGAGACGGTCATCACATAATGGCGTGGATCGGCGAAACCTTGCCCGGTCGGCTCGTCGATGTGCGACGGGATCACCTCGACTGGATACCCCGCTCGCTCCAGCATGGCGCGGCGATCCGGCGAACTGCTGGCGAGAATCAGGCGGCGTGGTGATGCTGTTGCCATGTGCGTAAAATGTTGTCCAGCGCGGGCCAAAGCCGGGTCGGCGTCAACTCGGCCATGCACTCCATGCGCGGGCAGGTCTTCAGGTAGCTTCCCTTGCACCAGACCGACGTCTCGACCGCGCGATCGTTCTGCCCATACGGCCCCGTTTTCTCGACCCGAGTGCAAGTATACGGCGCGATCACCGGCCGTCCCAGGGCGACCGCCAGATGCAGGGGCCCCGTGTCGTTCGCGATCATGACGTCTGCCGCATCGAGGATGGCGACGAGTTGCGGCAGCGTCGTGGCGCCCGTGAGCTGGCACGACGGTCCGGTTACGAGCGCTGTCGCCTGCTGGGCGAGGCTAGCTTCCTCCGGCGTGCCCACGAAGATCGCCGACCCGCCGAACTGGGTTTGCGCCCGCTGCACGAGTGCCGCGAAATGCTCCGGCGGCCAGCGTTTGGTCAGCCAGCGTGAGCCGGCGCCGACCGCTAGCCACGGTCGCGGGTACTTCTGCAGAATCTCCCGTGCCCATCTCCGAGCTTCGGCCTGGATCGGCACGTGAAACGCCTTCACCGTCGGTGCCTCGCCCATAGCTTCGATCACGCGCCAGTAGCGATCAACGGCGTGCGTGACGTCAAGGCGATCCTCGACGCGATGGCTGTAGCAGAACCTCGCCCCCTCGCGTGCCGAAGCCAGGCCAATGCGCGTACGTGCTCCCGTTGCCAAGCTCATCAAACCGGTACGAAACAATCCTTGTAGATCAATCACGAGGTCGAAACGATTGGAGTGCAATCGCTTGAGGAAGCGGGTAAATTCCCAGCTCCCGGTGAGCCAGCTTTTGCGCAGAGCGCCGCGATCGAACGGAATGATTTCGTCGAGATCGCGATGCCCTTCGAGAATTGGTGCATAGCCGCGGTTAACGATCCAGGAAATGTGTGCCGCGGGGAATCGGGTCCGAAGCGCGCTCAGCACCGGCAAGGCGTGCGCGATATCGCCCAGCGCGCTCGGCTTGATGATCGCGATGCGCTCCGGCGCTTTCGTCAGATGCACAACCCGAACCGGCATGCGGCGAATCCTTTCGCTATTGTCCGATTTCTGAGCCTGCAGCGTAAGCGAAGAGTAAGATTAGGTCTTCGCTAACGCTTCAGGCTCCGACGTCACCCCCGCGCCGAATCTTCGGCAACATGAGGAACAACAATAATAACAAAATCGCCCCGCCAATGTAAGGCAGAACGTGCGAATCCTCAGCCTTGTACAAGGTGACGCCGAACACCGGCCCGAGGATCCGCGCCATCGCCGACGCCGACTGATTGACGCCGAGGATCTCGCCCTGCCGATCCGCCGAGGTGCGCCGCGAAATGAGCGCATGCGCCGACGGTGTCAGGAACGCGAAGCCGACCACGGCTGCCGTAAGTGCGATGAACAGGTAGGCCAGGTGAACTGCGCCCGTGTAATTGATCGCTCCCTGCATCGTCACGCCCACCAGCATGAAGAAGATGCCCATCGCGATAAAAGTAGGCTCACTGACGCGTGATGCCAACCGACGATAGAGCACGCCTTGCGTCAGCATCAAGACGAAGCCGACGTACGCGAACATCAGGAAGCTGCCGTTCTCGCCGAGGTTGAAGGTGTCCTTCAAGAACAGCGCGAGCGTTACCTCGAACGCGCCGAAGCCGAGACTGGCGATGAAGAACGTCAGGATCACTGGCCCAATCGCTCGGTCGCCGAGGGCCTGGCGGATTGCCGACGGATCGAGCAAATGGCGTCGGCCGGTAGGATCTTCGTTGAAGACGCGCGTCTCCGGCAGCAGCGCGAGCCCAAGCAACCAGGCCAGCGCCGACAGCCCTGCGGCCGTGTAGCCGATCAGGCCGAGATTGGTGGGGCTGATCCACAAGCAGCCGAAGCCGATGAGTGGTCCGAACGTGAAGCCGATGCCGAACGCGACACCGATGAGGGCCATGCCGTGCTTGCGCTTTTCCGGTGCCGTCGAATCAGCGATGACGGCCTGAGCGGCCGCGATGGTCGCCCCCGCGATGCCGGCGCCGATGCGGGCGACGAAGAACAGCACGAGCGCCAACGTCGCCTCGGCCACCGGCAGCGACGCCGCATAGCCGAACAGGCCGTAAAACACGGCGGAACTGAGCAGCCCGAGTTGCAAGATCGGTCGTCGGCCGATGCGATCCGACAATCGGCCCCAGATCGGCGCGAAGACGAATTGCATCAGCGAAAACGACGACATCAGCAGGCCGACGATCAGGCCAATCTCCCACGTCGCACTCGGAAGTATCCGTGAGACGTAGCCCTCCGCAATCCGTGGCAACAGGGGCAGGATGATGCCGAAGCCCAGTAGGTCGATGAACACCACCAGGAAAACGATCATCAGAGCCGAGCGATTGGACGCCTGGCTCGGCTCGGCTGGAGGTGTCGGCGTGTCCGCGATCTGCATGACGTGGGTGTCCTGTGGTTGCTCGCTACTTTTTCAACGCTGCCTCGATCGTCGCCGCCACGCGCACTGCCAGCGCCTCCGAACCCTTCTCCGTGAAATGTACATTCACCTTGAGCTGGAGCTTGTCCAGCTGCGGCAATGCGAACACGTAGAGGTCGTTAATGGCAACACCGTTTTCCTCCATGATCTTCTTGGCGGACTTGTTGTACTCGATCACGTCGGCATTCTTGCGCGGCGGACTGGTTTTGCCTTCCGGCACCGGCGTCGTCGTGGCCCAAATCAGCTTTGCGCCGGTCCCCTTCATCGCCTTGACGAGCTCGCGGAGGTTCTTCTCGTAATCTTCGATCGGCACCTGATGTTTGCCGCTGCCGAGCTTGATGTCGTGCAGGCCCCAGTTGAAGTGGATCACGTCCCACTTGCCCTCGCCCAGCCATTTCTTGGTCTTCTTCGTGCCGTTGTCGGTTGGCCCGCCGTTCTCCGGGATGCGGTGAACATTCGCCTTGCCCGCCAGCAGCTTGCGCGTCGCCGGCGTGTAGCCGATCGAGATCGAATCGCCGATGAGCAGGACGCGAGGCAATGCCGGATCATCCTTGATCGGGTCGAACGCGGGATCGCCCTTCTTCTTGTCCTGCGCGAGATTCGCGCCGGCCAACGCGAGCAGCGTGGTGAATACAGCGAGTGCCAAAAGTCGTTTCATCGTGGAACTCCTTGGTCATTTGGTCGGCACCGAGCGATGGAAGTGCACGTGCTTCCAGACGCCGTCTTGTTTCTGCCAAACGCGTGTCTCGCCTACCGCGCTGGTACTTGGCATCCCGCCGGAGACGCTTTGATTGAGACGCACATAGCAGACGACGGCCACGTCCCCCATCACGCGCACGTGCGGCGAGGCCATCGTCGTGTGGAACGGCGCCGTAGCGCCACCCAGGTGAAAGTAAAAATGATGGAACTCCAAGCCTTCTACGAGTTGCCCAATCGCTTCCGGCTCAAAACAAGTCATCGTCGGGTCGCAAAATTCCTGGTACGTTTTCCAGTCTGCCCGCGCAATGCTGTCGAGCAACCGCTGATTGAGCGCAAGCAGCTCTGAGTTGACGTTGTCGGCCATAATCGTCTGTCCCCGGTCCCCGTTTAGCGTTCGCAGGACGATGTGTGAGCGCTCAACGCAACCACCCTGAATAGAATAAGGAAAACGAATCCACAAGTTAGAGGTGCAGCATGGCCATCAAGAGCGAATGGGTCTTCGACGTGACCGAAGCCGACTTCGAGGAGAAGGTGCTCAAGAAGTCGCAGGACGTGCCGGTGGTCGTCGATTTCTGGGCGCCCTGGTGCGGCCCGTGTCGATCGTTGGGCCCGATTCTCGAAGGCATGATCGACCAGCGTGCCGGCAAGGCGCTACTCGCCAAGGTCAACACCGATGAACAACAGGGCCTTGCCGCACAGTACGGTATCAACGCGCTGCCTACCGTGGTTGCCTTTCGCAAAGGACGCGCCGTGCTGTCCTTCGAGGGCGTGCTGCCCGAGGCCCAACTGACGGATTTCTTCAATCGGCTCGAACCAACCGAAGCCGAGAAGTCTGCCGAAACAGCCGCAACACTCGAAAAAACCGATCCGGCCAAGGCGGAGGAAATGTATCGCCTGGCCTTGAAGAATAATCCGGACCAGGAAGACGCCATGGTCGGCCTGGCCCGGTTGCTCGTTGACCAGAAAAATAACGAGGAAGCGAACGACCTGATCGAGCGAATTGGGCCCGGTGGTGAGTTCGGTGCGGAAGCTGAAAAATTGCGGGCGATCCTCTGGCTCGCTGATCGCGCCAAGGATTTTCCGGATGGGGAGGCGCTTCGGAAAAAAGTGAAAACAAATCCAAAGGACGCGCAGTCTCAATATGAACTCGGCTGCGTGTTGGCCGCGGATGGCAAAACGACGGAATCGCTCGAAACGCTTTATCAAGCCGGCATGCTTGACCGCAAGCTGGCAACGGCCAAGGTGCGTGAGACGATGGTGAAGATCTTTTTCGTGATCGGCGTGCGAAGTGATTTGGCCGACGCGTATCGCGACAAGTTGACGTCGATGCTGTATTAGCCCCTCTTCGTTTAGCGCCCGCCTGGCGCCACGCGGGCGCTAAACGCAAGCTGCTAAGCCCCTACGCGCCCGCGAAATTCGCCGTCCTCGGTCCGAATCTTGATCTTGTCCCCCTTGCGAATGTGCCCCGGCACGCGCACTTCAGCCCCGGTCTCGATCGTCGCCAGCTTCGTCACCGACGTTGCCGTGTCCCCGCGGGCTCCTTCCGGGGCATCGATCACATCCACCTCAATTATCTGCGGCAATTCGACCTGCACTACCTTGTCCTCGATCTTGAGCAAGCTCAGCCTCATGTTCGGCACCATGTAGCCGCGCTGCACCTCCGGAATCAATTTCTCGTGCACCATGGTTTGCTCGTAGGAGGTCGGATCCATGCAGACAAACATGTCGCCGTCGCGGTAGAGATACTCGAATTCCTGGCGGTTGAGGATGATCTTCTCGACATTGTCGTCCGGCGAAAACCGCTGTTCGACGACATTGCCGCGATCGAGGTGCTTGAGCTTGATCTGCCAGTACGTCCGCAGGTTGCCGCGGGTTTGCTCGTGACGATCGAAGATGACCCAGACTTCGCCGTTGTACATGATTGCTTCGCCGATCTTGACGTCGCGCATTTTCATATTTGGCATGGGTAGGAACTCCTTGACTAAGCCGCTGGCGGCCGTTCCGATGTAGTTGGATGGTCATCTTATTGGCGAAGGGCTTCGTCTGCCAGATGCCGCGGGTCAACCCGAGCAGAACACCCCAGCTGGGCAGGGTTTTTGCGTGCCCCGGGCTACGTCGCGGGCGAATTGAGCCGATTTCCGCAAGCCTTTCGCGAATCGAAAATAATTTCCATCTGCCATTGCCGATCGGGGTCGCTCTCCTAGAATGATTGTCCACCTTCCCTCTGGGATGGCGTTGTTCTTTGACAATTAGGCAGCGGAAAGAGTTGCATCTTCATTAAGGAACGAAAGTTTCTTGGTGAAAGAAATAAGTGATTCTCTGTATGCGTCGTGAGAAACGAAGATCAAGTTCGTTACTTACTCCTGTTCGAAAATATGCACGAACA
>SHZY01000220.1 GCA_009692065.1 Gemmataceae bacterium | reverse complement strand
ACGCCGCCAATTCCTGGCACTCGATCCCGACAATACCTCCTGATCACGTCTTTCAACGCCTCCACGACGCCTTCCAGCAGGATCCACATTCCCCGCGCCATCCTTGCGCGCCCAATTCACATCCAAAACGGGTTGGACGAAGGTTTACGAACTTTCGCTCCACTTCGAGAGTCATGGTTTCAGCGCCGGATCAGGCATCGACAGGTCCGGTTTCGCCGGCTTTTTCTCCGGCTGCTTCGGGGAAGCACCAGGATTGCCAGCGGGATTCTTCGGCGCTTTCGGTTCTCCGGTGGATTGGCGGAGTTCAACCGGCAGGCGACCAATGATGCCGCCGCCGTTGATTTCCTCCAGCTTCTTGGTTTCAAAGTCCTGAGTTCTCTTTCCTCCGTGCTCTTCCAACAAGGTAATAAGCACGTTCGTCTTAGCGAGTTTTTCGGTGATGCTGGCAATCCGTTCGGGAGTGCTGGCCTCATTTTCAATCCCCTTGAGCATTTCCTCGCTGTTCTTGGCGATGTCCAAGGGAGTGGTATCGCGGCCATTGCGCACGTTGACGTCCGCTTTGTTTTCGATGAGGAACTTGACGAACTCCACCTGGCCTGTGGCTACGGCGGTATGCAGCGCCGAGTTGCCGCGGCGCTCGACCAGCTTGCCGTCTTCTCCCCGCGTCTTGACCATCGGCACTCGGTCGATGTCCGCATGATGAGCCAACAGCGCCCGCCCAGCGTCCACAAATCCATGCCTGGCAGCCACTTCGAGCGGAAGAAACTCTTCCGAGCCCGGACTGTTCGGGTCGCTTCCCGTCTTCAGTGCCTGCTCAACGGCGCTCAGGTCACCCTTTTCAATCGCGTGAATCAGACGATCTTCGGGCTTGATGAGCAGGTCAATATTCTTAGCCGCCGGAGGGATGGCCGGCTCAGGGTCAGTGCAGCCTGTTGCCAAAGCGAGAATGATAATGAGGCTCCATGCCCCGAGTTTTCGTTGTTTCATGGTCCGTGCTGGAAAAGAAATTGGTGGGGCAGGGAAAGCATAGCATTTCTGAGCCAACTTCTAGTATAACCGGCCATGGCCGTAGGGATAATAGAGCGAAGTGGCCCTGATTTTCTCGCATCCCCAAAGATGGCACGGAGGATTCCAACCATGTCCCAACTTGAATCGCCCAAGCTCCATCGATCGGCCGCGGGCCAGTTCATCTTTTGGGGCGCGTTGGCGCTGGTTGTGGTGGCGGTCATTTGGATGCGCCTAGGGGCTCGCCGGGGCGACCAAGGGCTCAATCATCCGGGCGTGGGGCGTCCGCTTCCCGCTTTGAATCTGAAGGGTTTGACCGGTGGTGCGACTGACCTGGACCTCCAGGGAGTGGAAGGGAAGGTGACATTGGTCAATTTCTGGGGCGTATGGTGTCAACCCTGTCGCTACGAGTTGCCGCACATCGCCCAGCTCTGCCGCGATTTTGCCGCGAGGAAGGACTTTTATTTGCTGGCGGTCTCCTGCCCTGGGGGCGATGGGGAGTCGTTTGCCGAGTTGCGAGAAGAGACCAGGCAGTTCCTGGCCGGGAAGAAAATCGAACTGCCAACCTATGCCGATCCCGATGGCGCCACGCGACAAGCGGTGGGCATGGCGCTAGGCGGGATGGACATTCCGGGCTACCCGACCACGGTCTTGTTGGATCGAGGCGGCACCATTCGGGCGATCTGGGTCGGTTATGAATCGGGCGTGAAAGAGGACATGCGGCGGGCAATCGAAGCCGAGTTGTCGAAAAAGTAGGTCAGGCTATTGCCTGACGAGATTGATTTGGGTGCAGGTTTAATTCTACGTACCCCCAGTCGGCCTGATAGGATGCGAATGTCAGCTGAAATATAGTCAGGAACCTAGAAAATGTGGGGTTTTTCCGAACAATGCCCTGAAGTGAATCGGATTCCCTCCGTTTCCTCCGAGTTTTGAACGTAGGATGAAACCTGCACCCATTGATTTGAAGCCACATCTGTAGCGCCAAGTAAAAGTCTGTAGGATCATGCGCGGTGAATCGTCAGGCAATAGCCTGACCTACATGGGCCAGCACTTCTCTTGCAGTACGGGTCGGATCGGGAGCGGCTGTGATTGCTTGTCCTACGGCAATTCTTGTTATGCCGCAACTAAGTACTCGTCCGATATTGCCCAGCGCGATTCCGCCGATGGCAAAGGCTGGCAGCCGGATTTGTTGCGTCACTTCGCGTAGCAACTCTGGTCCTGGGAAATGGTCGAACACCTTGGTGCCGGATGGAAACGTCGGCCCGACGCCGATGTAGTTGGCGCCGTCGAGTACGGCCTGTTGAGCCTGCGCAAGCGAATGAGTCGATACGCCGATCAGCACTTGGGGGCCCACGATGCGTCGCGCCAGGGCCACTGATAGATCGTCCTGACCCAGGTGAACGCCGTGCGCCTGCGATGCAGCCGCGATATCGGCCCGATCGTTGATGATGGCCAGGGCATGATGCTTTCGGGCGAGAGCCACCAGCCTTCGTGACCGGTCCAATAGTTGTCGATCGGCAAGGTGCTTGTCGCGCAATTGAATGGCCGGCACGCCGGCGGCAAATAGGCCGGTGACGAGCTGTTCAAAGGACTTAGGTTCGTCCTGGCCCTCCATCAACACCATCAATCGAACCGATTGCAAGCGATCGTGACTGAGGCGCAACACCTCCATGGCCGCCGCCAATGTATAGCTGCGGTAGCGCATGGCTTCCAACTCGGCTGACAGCGCTTCGGTGTCCGGCACGAGTGGGGCCAGAGGCACCTTGGCGTACTCCTCCAAGGTTCGCAGCGCCTGCTGAACGCGAGCCAGATTGGCTGACAGCACGTCGTCCAGGACAGCCCGTTGCCGTTCGGAAGGGGTCGAGATCGCGGTCCCAACATCGTGCTGGGTCTGCCGGCATTCGGCGCGCATCGAAGCTGGCAGCCGGGCCAGGGCTGTTGTCAGGTCGTGCCGCAGCCGCTTCCATTGCTCGGTGAGGTGGGAGTCGTCCAGCACAAATCGGGCATGGTCTTCCACGACCCTCAGGGCCTCCGCGGCGCGATTGGCAGTGGCGTCCAGAATGCGGATCACCGCTGGAGCGTGAACCTGCGGAGGAGGTGCTGGGTCGGACATGGCGCGGTTTATGGTTGGTGAATATGGCAAAGTGTGGCTGTGTATCTGACCTGCGGCCAATAGAACTGCCGTTTGCCAGCAACGCCAGTGTCCGGCAAACAAGGGTACAATTTGAACGCATCCGGGACTTGGCCTCACAGGAGGCTCGGCTCCAGTCCCGGCCACCCTCCCGTGTCACCCGACGGCCCCACGCCACAAATTTGCCACAAATCAACCTAACCCTATGTCCGGCTTCCAGTTGCCTTGATCCAAGCCAAATTGAGAGTTACAATTCCCTGGCTGCATACGGGCAAGGGATGCCCAGTAGTCACGGTCGTAGAGTTTTGCGAACCGTTTTTTGGCGGATAAGGAAGTCCGGCATGACGCAGAGCAGGAAGGCATTGTGGTGGCTCGTCTGGCCGGGACTCCGGCAAGCATGGGTTCACAGTTCTTATCCTGCATTGGCGCTGGGCGTCGGCGCAGCCCTGTTGTTGAATCTGTTGCTGGCCACAGAGTTCGTCTGGACTGAGTGGCTCAGTTCGACAGCGCGGCTCGTAGGTTGGCTTGGCGTGTTGACGATTTGGAGCATGACGGCTGCCGTGACATGGTTGGCGATTTCGCGAGAACGCGGGCAGGCTGCCGCAAGGTTGGCTGGCGGTGAGGCGGGAGAAGTCGAACCATTGGCGGCTGCGATCGACGAATACTTGCGAGGCAAGTGGTACGAGGCGGAACGGTTGCTGCGGCAGCAGATGCGTCGCGAGAAGAAAGACGCCGAAGCAATGCTGATGCTGGCAACACTCTGCCGGCATACAGGCCGACTGGAAGAGGCGGAGCGACGGTTGGATGAGTTGGCGGCTCTGGAGGCCGCAAGGAAGTGGGAGGTCGAGATTGCCGCTGAACGAAAGCTGCTTGACCGGCATAGAACAGACGATCAACAAACAGACAGTGAGTTTCACACAGATCACAACGACGTGCCCCACGGCACTCCTGACATGACCAGAGCCGCTTAAGCCCCTGGGGCCTAACCGCGGTTGACCTGGCGGAGGAAAGAGACATGTACGAACGCTTCACCGATCGCGCCCGCAAAGTAATGCAACTGGCCAATCAAGAGGCCCAGCGCTTCAATCACGAATACATCGGCACAGAGCACATTCTGCTGGGGCTGATCAAGGAAGGGAGCGGCGTGGCCGCCAACGTGCTGAAGAACCTGGACGTGGATCTGCGCAAGATCCGGATCGAGGTCGAGAAGCTCGTGCAGACCGGTCCCGATATGGTCACCATGGGCAAGCTGCCGCAAACGCCTCGGGCCAAGAAGGTGATCGAGTATTCGATGGAAGAGGCCCGCAACCTGAACCACAACTATGTGGGTACCGAGCACATTCTGTTGGGCCTGCTGCGCGAGCAGGAAGGGGTCGCGGCGCAGGTGTTGATGAACCTGGGGCTGAAGCTGGAAGAAGTCCGCGAAGAAGTGCTCAACCTGCTGGGCCACGGCCTGGAAGGTGGAGAAGGAAGCGAACGTGCCGGCGGCGGCGAACGTGCCGGAGTAGCGGAAGGTTCATCGGGCGGCAGCACCAAGGGGGGCAAATCGAAGACTCCCGCGCTGGACAGCTTTGGCCGCGATCTGACGGAGTTGGCCCGCCAAGGGAAGCTCGACCCGGTCATCGGCCGTGAAAAAGAAATCGAACGGGCGATCCAGATTCTCTGCCGCCGCACGAAGAACAACCCGGTGCTGCTGGGTGAGGCTGGCGTCGGCAAGACGGCGATCGTCGAAGGGTTCGCCCAGCGGGTCATCGACGGCAATGTGCCGGAACTGCTGGCCGACCGGCGGATTGTCGTGTTGGACCTGGCCATGATGGTGGCCGGCACAAAATACCGCGGCCAGTTTGAAGAGCGCATCAAGGCAGTCATGAACGAGGTGCGCCGCGCCAAGAACACCATTTTATTCATCGACGAGTTGCACACGCTGGTCGGCGCCGGCGGCGCCGAAGGAGCGATCGACGCCAGCAACGTGTTAAAGCCCGCGCTGGCGCGAGGCGAAATCCAGTGCATCGGCGCTACGACGCTGGATGAGTACCGCAAGTACATCGAGAAGGACAGTGCGTTGGCCCGACGATTTCAGGAGATCATGGTCGAGCCTTCGAGCAAGGACGAGACGGAGGCCATCCTCAAGGGGCTCCGCGACCGGTACGAGCAGCACCACCGCGTGCAGATCACCGACAATGCCATCAGCGCGGCGGTCGAGACTTCGGAGCGCTACATCACCGGACGCTGCCTCCCGGACAAGGCGATCGACGTAATCGATGAGGCCGGAGCGCGCGTGCGGCTGAAGGGGATGACCCGTCCGCCCGATCTGAAAGAGATCGACGAAGAAGTCGAACGGCTCAATAAGGAGAAGGAAGAGGCGGTGGCCAATCAGGATTTTGAGAAGGCCGCGCGGCTCCGCGATCAAGCCGACAAACTGAAGAAAAAGAAGCAGAACATCACCCGGGAGTGGCGCGAGAAGTCTCGCGAGGCCGACGGCGTGGTGGACGAGGACGTTATTTACGAGGTCGTCTCCAAGATGACAGGTATCCCCATCACGCGGATGTCGCGTGAAGACAGCCTGCGTCTGATGGAGATGGAAAAGGATCTGCACAAGCGGGTCATCAGCCAGCACGAAGCGATCCACGCGATCTCCAAGGCCGTGCGCCGCAGTCGCAGCGGCCTGAAGGATCCCAAGCGTCCGACCGGCTGCTTCATTTTCGCCGGACCCACGGGCGTCGGTAAGACATTGCTGGCCAAGGCCTTGGCCGAGTTCATGTTCGGCGATGCCGAAGCGCTCGTGCAAATCGACATGAGCGAGTACATGGAGAAGCACAACGTCAGCCGGTTGATCGGGGCGCCCCCTGGCTACGTCGGCTTCGAGGAAGGGGGCCAGTTGACGGAAAAAATCCGCCGCCGCCCCTATGCCGTGGTGCTGTTGGACGAAATCGAGAAGGCCCACCCCGACGTGTTCAACATGCTGTTGCAGGTAATGGAAGAAGGACGCCTGACCGACAGCTTCGGCCGCAACGTGGACTTCCGCAACTCGATCCTGATCATGACAACCAACGCCGGGGCCGAGGCGATCAAAAACGAGGCCTCGCTCGGGTTCCAGCGTCCCGACCAGGACGCCAGCTACGATTCGATGAAGCAACGGGTGACCGAGGAGATCGAAAAGGTCTTCCGCCCCGAGTTCCTCAACCGCGTGGACGAAGTGATCGTGTTCCGGCACCTGACTATCGACGATCTGAAGGAAGTGATCGACTTGGAACTCTCGAAGGTGCGCAATCGGCTTGGCGATAAGGGCCTGCGTCTGACACTGACCGACGAAGCCAAGTCGTTCATCATCAAGAAGGGCTCGAACACCGATTACGGCGCGCGGCCGTTGCGCCGGGCGATCGAGAACTTCGTCGAAGACCCGCTCTCCGAGGAACTGCTCAAGGGAGAGTTCCAAGGAAAGAACCACATCGTGGTGAATGTGAAGAAGGACGAAGAAACCGGCAAGGTCAAGCACTTGGAGTTCAAGGGGATCTTGGACGAGGAACCGGCCCTGGCCGCGGCCGGCGGTGGTGGCGAGGAAGCGGAAAAAGCGGCGAGCTAGCCGTCTTGGCCCCCGGACTCGGTCCCGCCGTGGTGGGCGAGAATCCTGGGGGTTGGCTCGAGGCCGCCATCCAGCGCCATTTCTATTTTTGCCTCCTCACCAGAATCTGTGGGTGGATTATGGGCCGAATACTGATTTCGCACTAGTTTTGCGAGGTTTGCGCACGATTTTGCGGCCAACATGTTCAATGCGAAATGACGTCCACTTAGCCGTGGTGCTAGCCAGAGTTCAGTCCCGTCCGGATCGCCTCAAGCAGGCAAAAAGCCCACTACGTCCCATAACAAAAGCCATTGAACGCCC
>SHZY01000219.1 GCA_009692065.1 Gemmataceae bacterium | reverse complement strand
CCCTCGTTGATCCCGAAGGGGCGTGGCTGCTTGCCGCCAGACAGCGTCATTGAACAATGCCATTCAGGCGAGATTTTCACCGACTAACAAGCCGACAGCCCGTTCTCTGCTTGTTTTCGAGCGCGGCCGAGTTTTTTGACCATACGGGCCGTCGGAAGCTTACCGAGAATCCGGGCTGACGGGTGTTTTGGGGGCTTCCCACACGCGCACTGTGCCGTCGTACGATGCACTGGCCAGCCGGGTACCATCTCGACTGAAGGTGAGGGTGGACACAGGACCAGTATGTCCCTTGAGCAGTAGCATCTCAACGCCCGTGTCCACATCCCACAAACGTACGCTTCCCTCGTGAGAAGCGCTAGCGAGCCGCTTGCTGTCAGGGCTGAACGCTACAGATGATGCTGTTTCGCGCTGTCCTTCGAGTGGGCGCGGATCATCTTCCTTGTCCACGTTCCAAAGCCGCACCTTTCCATCCATGGACGCGCACGCTAGCCATTTGCCGTCATGACTGATTGCCGCAGCGACGACCATTTTTTCGGCGAGGAGCGTCGCCTGGTTTCCTTTCAGGGCGATTGGTCCTTTTTTTCTTTCTAGGTCCCAATACCGTACGGTGCTGTCCAAAGAGACGCCTAACATCCGCTTTCCATCGGAGCTGAAGGCGGCGAGGCGCACGGTCTCCAGAAATCCGAGCTTTGCCGTAAGCTTGTCAGATGATTGCTTTGTTTCCACATCCCAGAGTCGTGCGGTGCCGAAGGCTCCCAAACTTGTGAGGTATTTGCCGCCGGGATTGAAGGCGACAGCAACGATCGGGCCGGTGGGTTCAATAACCTTGAGTATTTCCTGCCCAGTTTCCGCATTCCACAGACGCAAGGTGCCGTCGTATGAGGCGCTGGCTAGGCTTTTGCCATCGGGACTGAACACCACTGCAACAACTCGGTCCTTGTGTCCTTCGAGCCGAAGCGGTTCTCGGTCCATCGCCGTGGGCCAAAGGCGCAGGGTACCGTCGAACGAGGCGCTGACCAGTCGCTTGCCGTTGGGGCTAAAGGCAATGGCCGCGATCGCGTCAGTATGCCCTTCAAGTTCGCGCGGTGCCTGTTCCGTGTCCACGTTCCATAGCCGTATCGTTTTTTCCTTTGCCGACGTAGCCGCTATTTGTTTTCCATCAGGGCTAAAGGCCACTAGATCGGCCCCGGTGCCGAACAGGACGAGATCCTTGTGCGTGTGGCCCCGGAGTATTAATGGTTCCTGCCGCTTGTCCGCATACCACAAACGCACCGTGGAATCGTCAGACGCACTCGCATAACGCTTCCCGTCCGGACTGAACGCCACGGCAGCAACTCGGTGGGTGTGCCCCATGGAGTAGACGGGCTCTTGGTCGCTCTGCAAGTCCCATAACTCGACCGCTCCGAAATGTGAGCCATGGAGCAGCCGTTTGCCGTCCGGACTGAATGCCAATGCAGCGGAAAAGTCCTTGAAACGTCCCTTGATGAGCTGCGGCTCGCCTTCCTTGTCCACAGGCCACAAGCGCACCGTGTTGTCGTCCGATGCACTGGCCAGTTGCTGGCCGTCCACGCTGAAGGCAACAGCGAAGACGCGATCAGAATGACCGTTAAGGGCACGGGAGGTCGGCTGCTTCTGGTCCAGCTGCCACAGCCGCGCCGTTTTATCTTCCGAAGCGCTTGCCAACCACTTCCCGTCGGGGCTAAAGGCAACGGCCCAAATCCGTCCGGAATGGCCCTTGAGTTCCAACGGAGACCCGTCCTTCTCCAGATCCCACAACCACACTGTACCGTCGAATGACGCGCCCACGACGCGCTTACCGTCCGGACTGAACGCCACGGCGGTGACGGGGCTCGTATGTGTTTTGCTGACGAGCGGCTTGTCACTGTTGTTCACGTCCCACACCCGCATGGTGCTGTCCCAAGAGCCGCTGGCCAACCGCGTACCATCGCGGTTGAACGCGACAGCGATAACGCGGTCCTTGTGTCCTTCAAAAACGCGAGGCTCTTGCCCTTTATCCACGTCCCATAGCCGCACTGTTCCGTCTTGTGATGCACTGGCCAAACGCTTACCATCAGGGCTGAACATCACGGCAGTCGCGGGCTTGGTATGGCCGCGGAGGATGACCTGGTTCTTTTCAAACAGGCCCCGCACGTAGTCGTATTCCCAGCCGCGTAAATGACGCGGGGTTTTTTCAAGCTGAAACCACGCTTCGGCGCTTCGGTGGGCGGCCCATTCCTGCTGGGCACGCGATATCTGGGCCGCACAATACCGCATCGCGGCGAGCTTTAGAGCTTCCTTACGTGCGTTCGCTTCTTGAATAGCAAGCAACATGTTGCTTTGGGCTAGTTTCAAGGCCTCCTCTCGGCGTTCGTCGGCCTCCAACCTCGCCTTAAGCTCCTTGAACGCCAGCAGCTCTTTTTCTTTGGCCAGCCCCTCGTTCTTGATTGCCACGGCTAGGGCGTCGTTCGTCTTGCCCTGCTCTCTTTTCAGATCCTCTCGGGCGCCTTCGCTGTGTAGGAAGAGGATCGTCAGCAGCGGCAGCGCGACCAGCAGCAGCGCGGCGGCGGCGACGACGGGCGTGCGATGGCGGGCCACCCAACGGCGCAGCTTGATCGTGATCGGCTCAGGCCAGGCGCTCACCGGTTCGCCGGCGAGCCAGTGTTCGAGATCGTCGGCCATTTGCCGCGGCGATGCGTAACGGTCGGCGGGGCGCAGCGCCATCGCTTTCAAGCAGACGGCTTCGAGGGCGGGGTCGATCGTTGGGTCGAGGCGGCGCGGCGTGGGGATGTCGCCGGTGCGGACCTTTTTCAGTACCTCCTCGATTGGCCCGTGGACTGGTGGTTTGCCGGTCAGCAAGGTGTAGAGGGTCGCGCCCACGCTGTAGACGTCGCTGGCCGGGCCGAGCAAATCGAGGCGGCCCTCGGCCTGTTCCGGACTCATGTAGGCGGGGGTGCCGAGGGCGGTGCCGGCGATGGTCTCGGCGCTGCCGCTGCCGCTCGCGGGGTGTAGGGGTTGTTCGTCTCCGGTCGCTGGTGCTCCCGGCTCGCCTTTCCCTGTGGCTTTCGCTAATCCCCAATCGACGACGAGGGTTTCGCCATATTTGCCGAGCATGATGTTGCCGGGCTTGATGTCGCGGTGGAGGACGCCGCGGTCGTGCGCGTATTGCAGGGCGTTGCAGACGTCGATTAGGCGGCGCAGAAGTTTGTGCAGTTCGACGGCGCGTTCCCCCTCACCGCCTGGCAACCGGCCCCTTACGGGACTCGGCCCGCCTTGATGGAAACGCTTGATCGCGTCCATCAGGCTGTCTCCGCGGATGAAACGCATCGCGTAGAACGGACGGCCATCCGCGTAAGTGCCGAGGCCGTAGACCGGCACGATGCTCGGATGCTCCAGGCCACCAGTGATCTCGGCTTCGAGCATGAAACGCGATCGGCTGGCGGGGTTGTCGGCCTGTGGCTCCTGGATCTCCTTGAGGGCGACTTCACGATTCAGCTCCGTGTCGAGGGCGACAAAGACTTCGCCCAGGCCCCCCTTGGCGTGTGGCCGCAGGATGACGAAACGAGTGCCGGCGGAGGTAGTCGTACCGACGGACTTGGTAGCGTAGGGATCATCGTCCCCCTTTCCCACGGATAGATGGCCCATGCTCGCCTGCAAGTCCGGGTCGGGCAGCCGTTCCAGGTCCTTGCGCACGGAGCCGGAGGAGGAGACGGCATGCAGGCTCTTCTGCGGATCGCCGCCGTGGTGCTTGACGTGTTGGTCCACAAGCGCGTCGAGCAAGGCGCGGCGAGGCTCGTCGAGCGCGCCCTGGTCGCGCAAGATTTCCGCCAGAGGCCGGGCCTTGTTGTAGAGCCAAGCCTGCATCCCGGCCAGGAGTTGTTCCTTGGTGATGAAGGCGTTCTGGTAGGCGAGAATGCCCAAGAGCAGATTGCGATCGGCGTTGGCTGGTGACGTGGGCGGGCTCGCTTTGGGCGTTACGACAGACGATTTCTCAGTGTTTCCTGCTGACTTTGGGAGCAATGGTCGGGAACCTTCGCCAAACTCAACGGCCAATTCCGTATCGATGCGTTGGAGCGTTGTTGCCAGGTAGCTTGCATGTTCCGGAAACCGCGCAAGGAACTCCTGATGACTCGGCTTGTCGGCCCAGCGGTGGCGAACGCGATACTCCTCGCTGATCAAATCGAGGGGAAGTTTGCCGTGCTGAAGAAGTTCCGGAAAAAAAACAACATAATCGTCCAGCCTATAGCAAGCGACCGCAAACGGTCGCGGGGATGTCGGTGTTCGCCAGCGAAACTCCAGATCAACCTTGATTAGCTCCCGCAGCAAAATAAATCGTGTCGGCTGAGCGGATGAATGGTCCTCAGGAAGGAAGCTCTGAATGCTCCGTGGGTTGCCGGAGAGCCAGGACTGCTCGAATTCATGAATTATCCGCTCAACATCAACATTGGGTCCCGTGTTCATCGGCAAACTCTCTTGAGACAGAAATGTCACCTTGCTGGGAACATTCAGCGCTCTTCCAGCAAGCGGTTGACCTTGTCCAGAATGCGCCGCACCGTGCGCTCGGAGCATTGCAATTCTTTCGCAATCTCGGCTTGATTGTGGCCCTGCAGGCGAAGCTCCAAAATCGGTCGCTGATGCGGTTCGAGCTGACGCAAAACGTTCTCGACTTCATCCGCCAAGGTAGCCGCTTCAAGCGGTGTCGGTTCACGGGCCTGGATCAGTTCCATCAAACCATCCGCCGACTCGTCGGATGCGACCATGCCCTGTTCCTTGTTCATGGCCCGTTTTCCGGCGGTGTGACGTTCAGCTTGATGGTGGAGTTTGTGCAGCGTAATACCGACGAGCAAACGCCAAAGATCGCCGCTGCGCCGCAGGACATATCCGCCACGGCGAGCGCGCACGAAGAAGCTTCGGTAAGCCGATTGGACCACGTCTTCGGGATCGACGCGGCGAGCGAGCTTCTCGGAAAGCCTCGCTGCGGCCACAGCGATTAGGCGCTCGGCGTACCGCCGAAACAATTGCTCGGCCGCCCTTTCGTCTCCGTCACGAACGCGGGCCAACAGTTTGGCCGACGGGTCTTCTGTCATCACCGACCACCTTTTGCACTCGGCTTGCTCAATGGGAAGTGCATTCAGCATAATGGCGATCGCATCGAATGCAAGCGCAAAAATCGCTCGTTTGGTCCGACCGGCTGGCGCACTATTCGAGCGACGTTTACAACGCTGCCGGAAGCGCTCCGCGCGGGCATCCTGGTAATGGTCGCCGCGGCCCGGAAGTAGTTGCTTGCAGACGTCGCGGGCGTTTGCCTAGGACGCTCCGATCGCCTTGGCCAATGCCAAAAGAGCCTTGGGACCCGATTGCCTGCAATCGCATCCTGGGGGCTTGTACAATCTCCCGATGCACGAATCCGACCGCGTGAAGCTGATCGCCGGTCCATACCGAACGCCACGGTGCAAGGTCGGTCGCTTTCTCCGCTGCGCCATGCGTGGGAAAGTCGCCGTTGCTGGTATCCACGAAGTTCCGATCCAGTGGCCCTATACACTGCGTGAGACGGGCAGCGGCCGCCCGATGCTGATTCTGTGCGGCGAGCCATGATATGTGTTAGGCCCGGCTCATCCCCATTTGAATTTACTTACCGGTTCCCAGTTGGCCATTCCGTCCTTCCACAACATGACCTGCGATGACAACTGACCGCTGTGAACCATTTGCTTCAGTTCGCTCGCGGAAAGGGGCCCTGTCTTCTGTCCATCCTTTGAATAATACCATTGCTCTACCTTCTTGGGAGGAGCCGCCGCAGACACGGTTGACGGCATTCTTTGCAGTTGCTGGTTAAACCGTGCAAGCACCTCGGACAGTTGTTCAATACCGACCGGCACGTTCTCGATTAGCCCCTTCTTGAAACGGACGCCAAGGATGATGCCCCCACTTGTTTCAAAGGCAATTACAAGGCATTTGGACAGAAAAAACCCCAATACGAACAAGCAAGCTACAACAATACCGATGGGAAGTGGCCAGATGGTTCTGAACGCGGCAGCGGCAATCAATCCTCCGAAAAAGGCCAACCCCGCGAGAACGATCAGAAAAAGGTTCATGGAGAAGCCGCAATGGGTGCTGGCGATGTTATGAACGGGGGCCGTTTGCCGAAACCGGCTGCTAAGGCCGGATTTATTTATGTGGACGAAATCTTGGGTAATCGACAGAGTCGTGGTAATGTCCACGCCGACGGTGGACAAGAACCAGCCCACGATGCCCTCTGGGCGTCCCACCAGGTTTAGCAACGTTTTCGGGTCGGCGGGGTCGGTATCGAACTGCGTTAGGACGAGTGCAGGTCCGGTAACGGAAACACCGCGGCGTCGTAGTCCGAACATGACACACCTCGAGGGCCGAACAATAATTAGCGCCGGTTGAATAATGCCTGGCCGGTTGGGTTAAATCGGCGCGCCGGTTGAATAACGACTCGCCAGCTGGGCTAAACGGGCACGCCGGTTGAATAACGCCTGCCGGTTGGGATAAATTAGACTTCGCTCGTGGCAACTTGTCAAGGAATTTTCTTGCGATTTATTTGTTCACATGTGTGCAATTGGTATTTATTGAAGGGGTACATCGACACAGGAGAAAAACCAGTGTCTCAACCTCAAGTTACTTGCTGAGGGCAGTCTTTAATACGAGAAGTTCCTTATTTCCTTCGAAGACAAATGGCCCCCATGCAAATGCTGTACGCTGTTGAATATCGGTGATCTTCGTGGCCGACTCTTCGGCTAGCTTTGAGTTGTCATGTTTGGTAACGCGGAAACATCCAGCGTCGTACAACTCCGCAAAGCCAAACGGGGCATTGGCATCCTCCCAAATTCTGACGGCTAGAGGATTGATATTGTGGCTCTTCGCGTTTTTTAGTGGGTGATTTCCACTCGTCAACGCACGAATTCCTTGGGAATATCCAGAGCAAATGCTGATTGCACCGCTCCGAAATTCTGTCACGATGTCTGCATGGCAAAAATCAAGCGCCTGCTCGACATCTACCGCT
>SHZY01000054.1 GCA_009692065.1 Gemmataceae bacterium | reverse complement strand
CGCCCACAATCGTCTTTGGCGCTCATCCAACGACGAAGCCAGACCTTCGAACCGTTGGCGTATCGCAGCCTCCATGCTTGCGCGTCGCATGGAGCAGGTGTATGAAACATCTGCGAAGTTGTAACACTAATTAACGGACGGCCCCTAAGTGATGATCGTTGATGTCTTGTCCGAGCCGGAACGCCAGCGAAGGGCCGGTTGGAGCCCTTCGTTGGCGCTCCAGCTCGGATGTGTCACGCCTGGCCGCCAAACGAATCACTCGTCCCGCTGCGAAAACAACTCGTGCCGTTCCATGGCGGCAATTTGCTGATAGGCCCGCCAGGACTGCAATGCCATCATCCCGAAAACGAGCAGCGAAATAATCGGGAACTGGAACGGATAGTAGACAGGGGTCGTCGGCGGAACATAGCCATATTCCTTGAGCACCGCGAGCAACATGTAAACCGTCACGCCCAGCGCCAGGACAAACGACCAGATGAAGGCGAACTTCAGCCCCCCCTTCGGCGATATCAGCACGCAGAACTCTTTGAAAATCATGCCGCCGTCCATCGGGATGATCGGCAGCAGGTTCATGATGTTGACGAAGAGGTTGATGAAGAACAGAAGCTGCAGAACGAGATCGTAAGTCGGCGAGGCGCCCATGCGCAGGAGCGGGTCGATATGATCGATCCAGAACAAGTTCAGCTTGAGCCATTGGGGCCAATCGAGCCAGATGATGATCCCGTTCCAGTAGTGCGGGTCAAAAGCCACGATCAGGGCGACGAACGCGAACCCGGCCCCCGGCCCCGCGGCAATGACGAGGATGCGCTGCCAGGCGCGCAATGCGCCGTATTCGCCGACGGCCTGGCCGCCTAGCCCTGTGACGGTGATGTTGCCGGGTTGGCCGAAGATGCGTCCAGTAATCACGTGGCCCAGTTCATGGACCATGACGGAAACGAGCGTGCACAAAACCCAGATCAGGATGAAGAGCCAAATCTCACTGTCAAACGAAATAAGCAGCTTGAGGGTGGTGCGAATGTCGGTATCGCGTCTGCCGCTCGCTGGGCCGAACAAGAGGCAAGCCCACAGCGCGTTCATGAGCCAGAACGACGGCTGGATGCAGAAGTTGATGCCGAGGAGGCGCCAGCTGAGCATGGGGGATCCTCAAGATTGGTGAGTGGTAGAATTTCACCACTCACCTACTTCAACCACTTCTCGAACCAATCCAACGCCGCGGTGCGCTGTTTCGCCGTGACCGTGTGGCCAACTTCTTCGATCATGACGCTGAGCCGATCGGAGGCGCCCGCATCCTTGTAGGCGCGCTCGACCGAGGCGATCGCAATCTTGGCGCCGCCGTAGGGGCAGTTGCCGTCCTTGGTGCCGCCCACGATCAGCAGCGGTCGGCCGGCGAACAGGCGCAGCATGCTGGGGCAATCGTAGTCGTCGAGAATGCCGGGGATGATCTTGTTCCAAAGTGCCCGGCACACTTTTTGGTTGACGGCCGGCTCACCGAGGTCTTTGGCGGCCTGGGTGTGCGCTAGCTTGATGGTGTTGGCTCGGCCCTGCCATTGATCGTTCTCCAGGCTCCAGCGAAAGCTCTGCACGCCGATGGCGGGGACAGAGACTTTGACGCGCTCATCGACGGATGCCGCCAGCCAGGTCTGGATGCCTCCCATCGAGAAGCCGATCATACCTATGTTCTTGGCATCGACGTCGTCGCGTGTTTCAAGATAATCGACGAGCCGCCAGAGATCCCAGACGGTGTCGTAGTAGAACGGGTGCTCCATCGGCTCGCCGGGCTTGGTCTTCCAGGCATTGGCGATGGCTTCGTTATAAGCGGCAGCGCCTTTCGCGCCGCCTGAACGGCCGCCGTGGTAGCGGGCGTCGATGGCAACGCCAATGATGTTGCGCTTGGCGAGTTCCTTCATGAAGCCGAGTTGCCCGTCCTTGTTGCCGCCGGTGCCGTGCAGGACGATGACGGCTGGCATGCGTCCGTTAATCTTCTCGGGGCGCAGCAGCGTCGTGGGAACGCGTTCGACGGACCCATCCGCTTTCTTTTCGGAACCGAAACTGAGCGTTTCGAGGACCAAGCCGCCGTCGAGGATCTTCGATGAGACCTTTGCGTCGAGCGGAACCTTGGGCCGGTCAAGCAGCTTCTTGAAGGATGCGCGGACCGCGGCCGGCGCGGAGTATTTTTCCTGCGCGTGTACGAATTGCGGGATCAGCAGCAGGAGCGAGAGGAGCAACAGCCGGCACATGTTCGGACCTCCGATAACCGAGCGACTCCATCTACAGTCAAGCGTGTCCATGGTTCGCTTGGCGGTTTCGCGCGCGGATCGCGACCTGTGCGCGAAACCGCCGAGCGAGCTTCATCGCCGCTTGCGGGAAAAGAAGCACATCAATCGTTATGCAACTTCCGCAGGCGTGGCGACAACCGCAGCATCCACTGCACGCGCTCGAATTCGTTCAGCCAATCTTGCGTGACTTGCGCCAAGAGCGGGTCCTTGGCGACGGTGACGCCGGTCGGGCAGGACGGGCCGGCCTGGTCGAGCATCATCGCGCGGTATTTGCTGATGGTGCGATCGCCGTAGCGTGCAGCTTCGGCGCCGTCCTCGGTGAAGAAGACGACGACCGGGACGCGGTTGCCGCCGGAGATTTGCAGGGCTTGCTGAACGTCGGCATGTTCGTCGCGATCGAGGTAGCGCACCTGGATCATCGGGGCGGCGGCAGCGAAATGCTCGAAGATCGGGCACTGGTTGACGCAATCACCGCACCAGGCTCCGGCCAGGCACATGGCCGGCATCGTTCGCTTGAATGACTTGAGCAGCGTTTGCTGCACTTCCGTCAGCGTCACCTGGGCGTGCACTTGCTTCCATCGATCCTTGTGGGCGTCGCTGCCGTAGCGCTGCAGGAAGTCGTGATAGGGCAGTCCGAGCTGGTATTTTTCGTAGAGGTTCATGGCAGGGGTCCGGTATGATGGGGGCACAGTAGAATGTAGAAAAAGGTCCCCGCAAGCCCAAGGGTGAGCGCAGCGAACCCGTGGGGTGAACTTGCTCTATTCCAGAAAACTCATGCCCCTGTCGGTCACCTGGCCCCGTTGTAAGAGCAAGTATCAGTTTGATCCGTCGATGCGCGGCAAACGGATGCGGTGCCCAAACACGATTTGCCGAACCGTCTTCGAGGTGTGTGACGAGAATGTTCCTCCGGCAGAATCGCCGAAGGATGCCGCCCGTTCGAGAAACTCCCGCCCCCGCTCTCGCTTCGAATACGAGCGCTCCACCCGCCGCACCGGCACCGCGCTGGCGTCGGCCGGGCCCTCTGGATCATCAGCGCCATGCTGCAAACGTTGGGCATCGTCGCTGGACCGGGCAGGAATTTGTGCTGACCGACGGCCCGCGCGGCCTCGAACGGATCGCGGCGGCCTTCGATCCAGGCAAGCCGAGGCTGTGCGTCCTCGATGCGTCCGACACCTTGACATTGCTCGATCCCGAGCGTCTGTCGGTGTTGAGGAGGTAGACGATGCCAGGCAAGGTGACAACCGGCCCGTTCGTGCGCGCCGGCTAGATCGGCTGAGTCGTCGGACGCACTTTGCTCGACCCGAATCAGGACGCACCCGCCTGGGAATACACCTTCGTCGCGGACGTCGGCGGCGAGCCGCACGTGATCGATGGTATGCTGGTGGCCGCCGATGTCGCTGGGCGGTTCCTCGCCTTCGATCCCGCCAGCCGCCGCCCGCTCGGCGCCGGCCTCACCCTCAAGGCGATCGTGGCGCCAACCGCGACGCGCTCCCCTTCGGCCCGGACCAGACTTTTGTGCCGTTAACGGATGGCACGATCGAGATCGTGCCGCTACCCAATCTGCGGAGCGCGGACTGACATGAGTACCTTCGGATTGATCCCCGCCGCAGGCAAAAGCCAACGCATGGGCACACCGAAACTGCTTCTGCCGCTCGGTGAATGCACGGTGTTGGAGCATGTGCTTGTGGCAGTCCGCTCTGCCGGCGTCGCCGATATTCTCGTCGTCGTAGCTCCGGACGCCGAGGCACTTGCGCAGGTCGCAGCCTCGGCAGGAGCGCACGTCTTACGTCTCGATGCCGACACGCCGGACATGCGGACCACCTGCGAGCACGGCTTGGCCTGGATCGAACAGCGTTTCCATCCGCGAAACTATACTGACAGCTGGCTTCTCCTGCCCGCCGATCACCCGACCGTGCGGCCGACGGTGATACGGGCGATGCGCTTGAGAGCCTATATTCCCTCAATACTAATGAAAGAAGGGTTGGATGTGGAGGCGAACACGCCTTCGATCATCGTGCCGACATTTGAGGGCCGGCGCGGGCATCCGACGTTGTTGCGCTGGTCGCATGCGGCGTCAATTCGAAACTGGCCAAAGGACCAGGGGCTAAATGCGTACATTCGTGCCCATGCTGCCGACACGTATGAATTCCCCTGGTCCACCGACGAGATCCTGCTCGACCTTGACACGCCCGAAGACTACCAAGCGTTCTTGAAACCCAAGCAAGCCCCGAGATGAGCGCAGCGAACCACGATGCTAAGCGAACGATTGACCCTACCCCACGCAAGGCCTCGGGCGCAAGAGGAAAATCGCCCCGTCTTCGTCGTTGTTGTAAAATTTCAAGCACGGAAGCGTGTCAGCGCTGTGGGTCCGCGCAGACAACCGAAAACTTCAACCGAATATGGCGACCGTGCCATTCCTATCTGAGCCCTGACCGCTGACTCCTTGAAACGCTGACCCATGAAACTCACCTTCGTCCGCCCCAATCTGTTCGACGGACGCTCGTTCGACGCGATGCATCCGCTGTGCTTCGCCATCTTGAAAAGCCTGACGCCGGCCGATGTGACCACCGCATTCTACGACGAGCGTCTCGAATACATCCCGCTGGATGATCCGACTGACCTCGTCGCCATGACCGTCGAAACCTACACGGCTCGGCGCGCCTATCAGATCGCCAACGGCTATCGCAGCCGCGGCGTGCCCGTGGTCATCGGGGGCTATCATCCGACGTTTTTGCCCGACGAGGCGCTGCAATTTGCGGATTCCGTGGTGATCGGCGATGCCGAGGGGGTGTGGCCTCAGGTCGTTGAGGATGCGCGCAACGGGCGATTGCAGCGCATCTACCGGCAGGACGATTTTCCACCGCTGGCAGGCACGCGGCCCGACCGCCGGATCTTCAAGGGTAAGCGCTATGCCCCTTGCACGCTGGTGCAGTATGGCCGGGGGTGCAAGTACAACTGCAACTTTTGCTCGATCCGCGCCTTCTACGGCACCGTCCTTCGCCAGCGGCCGATCGGCGAAGTGATCGACGAGATCAAGCGTTCGCGCTCGCGGGCCATCTTCCTCGTGGACGACAATATCTTCGTGGACATCCCCAAGGCCAAGGAACTGTTCGAGGCCCTGATACCCTTGCGGATTTCCTGGTCGTGCCAGGTCTCCATCGACATCGCCCACGATTCCGCGCTGGTTCAGCTAATGGCGAGGAGCGGGTGCATCAACGCGCTCATCGGCTTTGAATCGTTGAACCCGAAGAACCTCGCCCAGATGCGCAAGGCCTGGAACCTGAAATTCAGCGACTACCAGACGTCGATAAAGGTTTTCCAGGACGCGGGCATCATGATCTACGGCACGTTTCTCTTCGGCTATGATCACGACACAGTGGACGCGTTTGACGAGGCCGTGGACTTTGCCATCGGCAACAAGTTCTACCTCGCCAACTTCAATCCGTTGACGCCGACGCCGGGCGCCGACCTCTATCGGCAAATGGAGGACGAGAAGCGGCTGATCTTCGACCGCTGGTGGCTCGACCCGAACTTCCGTTACGGGCACGCGACTTTCCATCCGCGCGGCATGACGGCCGACGAGCTGACGGCGGGCTGCCTGCGGGCGCGCATGAGGTTCAACACCTATGGCTCGCTGTTGCGCCGGGCCTGGGCGCCGCGCACCAATCTGCGCTCGCCGTTTCGCTTTGGCGTCTTTCTGCTGTCCAACCTGATTTCGAAACGCGAAATCATGTCGAAGCAGGGGCGGCAGCTAGGTTCGGCGGCACCGCTGGAACAGGATGCCGCTTGCGGCTTAGCGCTCGCGCGGCGCCCTGCGACCGCTAAGCCGCAAGCGGTCGGAGTCTCCCCATGAAAATCACCTTCATCATGCCGAACATCGGACGCCAGGAGCACAGCCTGTACGTCGATGAGGCGCGCATGGAGCCGCTCAGCCTCGGCGTCCTGGCGGGGTTGACGCCGCCGGATGTCGAGTGCGTGCTATACGACGACCGCATGGAGGAAGTCCCGTACGACGAGCCGACCGATCTGGTGGCGATCAGCATCGAAATCTACGCGGCCCGCCGGGCTTACGAGATTGCCGCGGAATACCGGGCGCGCGGCGTGCCGGTCATTCTCGGCGGTGCTCATGTGACCTTGTTCCCCGAGGAGGGCGCAGCGTATGCGGACTCGATCTATCTTGGCGATGCCGAGTTTCGCTGGGCGGAAGTGGTTGACGACGCCCGGAATCGGCGGCTCCAGCCGGTCTATCACGCCAAGGTCGGCGTTGCCCAGCCGGGCGGTGTGCAGCCGCGCCGCGATCTGTTCAAGGGCAAGGGGTATCTGCCTATCACGCTGATGCAATTCAGCCGCGGTTGCCGATTCGCGTGCGATTTCTGCGCGGTCAGCGCCTACTTCAACAAGACGCAGTACATTCGGCCCACGCGCGAAGTGCTCGATGAAATTGCCAACCAGGATCGCAAGTACGTCTTCTTCGTCGATGACAACTTCCTCTCGAACCAGGAAGCCGCGAAGTCGTTCCTGCGTGACCTGATTCCAATGAAGATCCGCTGGGTGTCGCAAGCCTCGCTCGACATGACCAACGACCTCGAGTTGATGGACCTGCTGGCCCGCAGCGGCTGCCTCGGGCACGTGGTCGGCTTCGAATCGATCAACCCGCACAGTATCAAGTTGATGAAGAAGGCGAGCCCGAACATGCTCGGGTCGAATCGCTGGGATTGCTACTAGCGGCAAGTCGAAGTCCTGCGCGATTATCATCTGCAAACCTGGGCCACCTTCACGCTGGGGCACGACTTCGACACGGTTGAATCGATCAAAGAGACGCATGAGTTCGCCATGCGGAACCGTTTCTGCTTCGCCGCATACAACATTCTCATGCCCTATCCGGGCACGGCGCTGTATGATCGGCTCAATCGCGAGGGCCGACTGTTGTGGGACGGCAAGTGGTGGCTGCATCCGGAGTATCGCTTCAATCAAGCGGCGTTCGTCCCCAAGAATATGACGCCCGATGAACTGAGCGACGTTATCTGGCATTGCCGCGACGCGTGGAATCGGCCCTGGTCGATCTTCAAGCGCATGTGGGATTTCAAAACGCACATGAGTTCTTTCACGCGGCTGGCGCTTTACCTGGCGTACAATCCGCTGTACGCGAAGGAATCATACAAGAAACAAGGGATGCTGTTTGGGCGCGACCGCAAGGCGCCGGCCAAGTCAGCCGCACCGGCGAGCGTCGAGGCGTAAGCCCGACGGGAATTACAGAAACCCACGTCGGGCTTACGCCCCGACGCTCGCCACAGTCCTTCATGATTGAGGCAACCGCCATGGAAAAACGCGGACCAAAAATCGTACTGATCTCCCCCAAAGGCCCGCTCTATCGGCACCGCGGCGGCATCTTTCGGCAGAATCTGCGCTACATGCCGTTGACGTTTCCAACGCTGAAAGCGCTGATTCCGCCGGAACTCAACGCCACCGTCGAGTGCATCGATGAGGGAATCGGCGATGTCGATATGAACCTCGACGCCGACCTGATCGGCATGACGGTAATCACCGGCACCGCGATTCGCGCTTACGAGCTTGCCGACCACTTTCGCCAGCGCGGCATTCCGGTGGTCCTGGGTGGCCCGCATGTGACGTTGATCCCCGACGATTCCCAGCCGCACGCCGACAGCATCGTCGTCGGCTATGCGGAGGAAGAATGGCCGCGCCTGCTGCGAGACTTCGTCCAAGGGCAGATGAAACCTCGCTACAAGCAAGCGCCCGATCTCAACATTGGCGGGTATCCGCTGCCCGATCGCAGTGTGCTGCCGCGCTGGCGGTATCTGACGGCGGATGTCTTCGAGGCCACGCGCGGCTGCACGCACAATTGTTCTTTCTGCACCGTGCCCGCCGCGTGGGGCCGCAAGCCGTTTCAAAAGCCCGTTGAGGAGATCGTCGCCGACATTCGCCAGCGCCGCGCGAAACGAGCGCTGTTCATCGATCTGAATCTAATCGCCGACAAGCATTACGCGGCTCGCCTGTGCGAAGCGCTGATCCCACTGAACATCCACTGGTTCGGCCTGTCTACTACCCTCTTGTGCGACGATATTCCGCTCCTGGACCTATTCACCAAGAGCGGTTGCAAGGGTTTGCTGATGGGGCTGGAATCGCTGTCGCGCAGCAATCTGGGCGGCAATCACAAGGCATTCAACAATCCGGACAACTATGTGCAAGTCATCGAGCGCCTGCACGAACGCGGAATTGCGCTGCAGGGTTGTTTCGTCTTCGGGCTCGATGACGACACGCCGGACGTGTTTCAAAAGACGGCCGAGTTTGCCGTGGACGCGAAGATCGATCTGCCTCGCTTCGCCATCGTAACGCCGTTCCCCGGTACCGGCTTGAACAAGCAACTGGAAAGCGAAGGGCGCATCTTGACGAGGAACTGGGAGCTTTACGACGGCCAGCACGTGGTGTTCCAGCCGGCGCAGATGACGGTGGACGAACTCCAGCGCGGCACCGAGACCGCCTGGAAGTTCGCGTATAGCTGGAAGAGCATCGCCCGGCGCCTGTGGCACTCGCCGGCGTCATGGCCCTTGTCGCTTCTCACGAACCTGGGCTATCGCTACTACGCCAATCGCCTGCACAAGTTTTACACCTGCGACACGATGTTCGGCGTTGAGCGCCCCGCACCGGCTAGCCGTGCGCGCGAGGCGAGCGTCTTGGAAGTGTGATGGTTGCGCTCGCTTGCGGTTTAGCGTTCGCATGGCGCCCTGCGAACGCTAAACCGCAAGCGGCAAACAGAGATAGACCATGATCGCCGTTGCCAACCCGAAACCGTTTCGCCTGACCATCGTGCATCCGTGCGTTGGCCGGTTCGTCGGCATGAAACGTTACATTCGCACGTGGCGGATGGAGCCGATCCCGGCAGCGATCATTGCGGCTCTGACGCCGGCCGATGTCGAGAAACGCTTTTACGATGACCGCTTGGAGGCGATCCCCTACGACGAACCGACCGACCTGGTGGCGATCAGCGTCGAGACGTACACCGCCAAGCGCGCGTATCAAATCGCGACGGAGTATCGCCGCCGCGGGGTGCCGGTGGTGATGGGCGGGTTCCATGCCACCCTGTGCCCGCAGGAGGTGAGCCAATACTGCGAATCGATCGTGCTGGGCGAAGCCGAGACGCTGTTCCCGCTCGTCATCGACGATTATCGCCATGGCCGACCGCAGCAGACCTATCGCAGCACCGAACGGCCCGCGCTCACCGTCAGCCCGGATCGCTCGATCTTCCAGGGCAAGAAGTACCTGCCGATCCACCTGGTGGAGTTCGCGCGCGGCTGCCGATTCAAGTGCGATTTCTGCGCGATTCAATCGTTCTTCGATGCGACGCACAACCATCGCCGGGTGGATGACGTGGTGCGCGAGATTCAGCGCGTGCGCCGCCGGGGTCGGCTGTTCTTCTTCATTGACGACAATTTCACGTCGAGCATTGAGGACGCGAAGGAATTCATGCGCGCCCTGATCCCGCTGAAAATCCGCTGGGTCAGCCAGTCGGCCATCAACGTCGCCTACGACGAGGAGGCCCTCGACCTGATGAAACGCAGCGGCTGTCAAGGCATGCTGGTCGGCTTCGAATCGCTGGAAGCAACCAACCTGAAGCAGATGAACAAGGGCTTCAACCTGATGCGCGGCGGCCCCACCGAAGCGATAGCGAATTTCCGCCGCCACGGCATTCGCATCTACGGCACCTTCATCTTCGGCTACGACAACGATACGCCGCAGACTTTTCAGACGACCGTCGAGTTCGCCAAGGAGCAGAAGCTGGCGATCGCGGCGTTCAACCATATCACGCCCTTCCCAGGCACGCCGCTCTACGAACGGATGAAAGCGGAAGGCCGGCTCTTGTACGACGCCTGGTGGCTGGACGAGCGCTACCGCTACAACATGATTCCGTTTCAGCCCAAGAACATGAGCCCGGAAGATTTGGCGGCACGCTGCGTCGAGGCGCGGCGGAGCTTTTATAGTTGGCCGAGCATCCTGTACCGCGCCTGGCAGGGAGTGAACCTGCGCAGCCCGTGGATGATGTTCAACTTCCTTGTCATCAACGCGATGCACCAGCGCGACATCGAGGGACGCAACGGCCTGCCGCTGGGTGACGAAAACTGGCACGGCGACTTGCTCAAGGCGGAGCGCTCGCTTGCCGCCGCGGTCCCGGCGATTTTGGAGCCAGCGTGATGTCCCCGCCCTTTCGCCGCGAGGAACGGCTTGGACCCAGCGAGGTCTTCAAACGTCTCGTGCAGATCGCGTCGCAGCAAGAGACCACCAAGTTCTGCCCGCACTGCAACCAGCATGTGCGCGCGGTGCGGCCGGGCACCAGTCGCCTGCGGCAACTGGTGCTGACGATCTTGACGCTGGGGCTTTGGGGAATCGGGTGGATCGTCGATGCGTTCCGGCGTCCCGGATGGCGCTGCTCGGTGTGCGATCGGCAAGTGGGATAAGCGAGAACGACAAGTCATGGACCTGGATCGCCGTAGCTTCTGGGGTTGGCCGGGGGGCGCCAATCTCGTTATGCCTACCTGATTCTGGGCCTGCCCCTGTTCGCCTGGTTTGTGCTGGTGTATGGCGGCTGCGATTACCTTATCGGGCTGCACGACTATCGCGTGCCGCTCTACTTTGCGTTCGAATTGTCGATCCCGTTCGTTCCGGCGACGGTGCTGCTCTACCACTCGCTGCACTTGGCTTATTCCATCACGCCCTATGTCTTGCGCACTTGGCCCGAGCTGAAGGCGATGGTGCTCGTGTGGGCGCTGATCACCCTGGCGGCGGCGCCGGTGGTTTTGATCCTTCCGTTCGAGGTCGGCTATCCGCCGCCGGCCGCGTCGGAGTTGGGCCCGTGGCGCGTGCTGTATGAGCTGGCCGATGACGCGAATCTGCGCTACAACTCCTGTCCGTCGCTGCACGTCGCCTGGTCGATCGTCTGCATCGATGTGTTTGCGGGCAAGGCCGGGCGAGTTGGGAAGGTGCTGCTGTGGGGCGCCGGCCTGATGCTGTCCACGGTGCTTCTGCATCAGCATCATCTGGCCGACGTGGCGGCCGATTTTGCACTCACAATGATTGGTTCGCGGATTCTGTAACCGCTTCTGCGCGACCGATTTCAGCGCGGAGCGTGAATCAAGGCTTGCGACGCCTCACGGTTATCAGTGTCGCAAGAATCCCGCTCACCGTCCCCGGTGACCGTCTGCTCCATAATGGCCCATTTCCTGCCACCAAGACGATCATCGCCCCGGGCAGCGGCTTCATCAGCGTCGCCGGCGTTACCACCGCCGGCAATTCCAACTACGAGTGCATCGAGAACACCACTGCGGGCGGCCTCAGCGACAGCATCGATATGAACCTGATCGAGCCGGGCAATGACCCCCTGGGTAACAGCATCCGTCTGAAGCGTTTCAACTCCGGCGGCGAGCATTTGAATGTCTTCATCGACACCGGCAGCGGCGAACTCCTGTATTCAACGGAGCTCTACGCCAGCGTCGGCTCGATCACGATCACCGGTAACCAGGACGGCTTATCGTCGATCATCAGCCCCACGCTGGCGCCCCGGCCCCGGCCACGACGACCAATAGCTTCATCAATCGCACCATCACGTTCGACGGCGTGGACAGTCTCGCCATTACCGGCGATCCCGGCTTCGTCTCGGCGCGCACTACCTACATCGTCGGCGCCGCCGGAGACGCCATGGCCAGATGCCCTTTGAAGATTACGCGATCAAAACCATGCAGAACGCAAACAATGAGGCTGGAAAACTTGACCAAGAACGACCATACTGAACTCATGGTATTCTCCCCAGATTGGCTGATTTAAGTACCAACCATTCTGGCGAACGAATGCCATCTTTGCTTCATAATTCCGTTTGCGGCTCTGCCGCGTTATGATTGGCGTAAGAGCATTTGTCCGTTCTATCCCCAATTAGCCTGGGATTCTTGGGGGTCGGTTGACGCCGAGGGTGAAATGCTTTTACGGAAGTGGGTGTCCCAGTGTTTTCGTAAAAGCATTTCGCTTAACGCTTGTATGTCAAGGAGTTAGAGCGCGTTTTTTCTTCTACGACTGAATGAACGCAATCATGCCACAGGTTCAAGTCCTCTCGGAAGCCAATATCATGAAATATCTCTCGACGTGCCTTCTTGCTCTAGGGACAACTTTGCTCCTTGTGCCGGTGGAAAGCTCCGCCTTTCAGCCGGCTCAAGACTGGCCCGCGTTGCCCGAAGTGGAGGGAGCGGTGGAGGTGCCCGCCCAGGAATGGCCGCTGCGCCCCGGCGCGCGGACCGTGCGCGTCAAGATCCACTACCCCGGCGGCAAACGTGCCAACGTCAACAAAGACACCGGCATCGTGTTGACGCTGCACAACTGGGGCGGCGTCGATTGCGTCGGCACCGCCAACCCGCGCGAACTCGCCGATCGCCTCAACGTCATCGCCCTCTGCGTCAACTATCTGCAAAGCGGCCCCAAGGACTCCATCGAAGGCCCCGAACCCTATGACTTCGGCTACCTGCAATCGCTCGATGCCCTGCGCGCCCTCTACTTCGCCTTCAACGACCTGAGGACTTCCGGCCGGCCGTTCGCCGAGGGACGCATCTACTGCACCGGCGGATCCGGCGGCGGCAACGTCACCCTCATGGCCAACAAGCTGGCGCCGCGCACCTTCGCCTGCATCATCGACATCTGCGGCATGAACAAGCTCTCCGACGCCATTGCCTACAACTTGCCCGGGAGCGAACTCAATGCCCGCTACGCGCGCAATCCGAAAAGTCCCAACTATCTTTCCCTCGATCATCAAGAGATGCGCTACCTCGGCAACCCCGACCATCTCGACATCATGAAACGGCTCGGCCCCACCGCGAAGGTCGTCGTCGTCCATGGCATCCACGACAAGGTCTGCCCGTTCCCCGACGCGCAAGAGATGGTCGCCTGGATGCGCCGCGCCGGCCTCGATCTGGATGCTCGGCCCGTCACGCAAAACGATGTCGCCAGCAAGATCTTCACCAGCACCGGCCACGGTCTGGGCGATCGCACCAAGATCGTCTTCGAGGTCGCCGGCAAGTATCTCGAACCCGGCGGCAAGTCCGCGCTCGTTCGCAAGGGCGAGACCGACTTCGAACGCAAGGAGGACCTCCGCTACCGCACCTCGAACGGCGCGTTCGTGATCTCGTACGCCAAGGGCTATCCGGTTGCGCACTTCGAGAAGGCCGCGCCGCCGATCGAGTATCCGGACCACACGGACGTTACGCACTACCGCGATCGTGCCGGTCAAGCGCATCCCATCAAGACTACCACCGACTGGGAAGTCCGCCGCCGACACATCATCGACAACATGCAGCGGGTCATGGGCCCGCTCCCCAGTCCGCTTCAGCGCGTTCCCCTGGCGATCAAGGTGATCGAGGAGACACGCGTCGGCACGCTGATTCGCCGCAAGATCACCTACCAGTCCGATGCCGACGATCGCGTGCCTGCCTACCTGTTCCTCCCCGCCGAGCGCCCGGCCGGCAAGCTCCCCGCCATGCTGTGTCTGCATCAGACGACCCGCAACGGCATCGACGAGACCGCCGGCATCAAGGGCAATCCCGATCTCAAGTACGGACTCGAACTCGCGGAGCGCGGCTACGTCGTCATCGCACCGGAGTTCCCGTCTTTCGGCAACCACAAGTTCGATTTCAAGGCCAAAACCAGGTACGCCAGCGGCTCCATGAAGGCGATCTGGGACAACATCCGCGCCGTCGATGTGCTGGAGACACTGCCCGAGGTCGATGCCGGGCGCATCGGCGTCATCGGCCATTCGCTCGGCGGCCACAACGCGATGTTCACCGCCGTCTTCGAGCCTCGCTTGCAGGCGATCATGTCGAGCTGCGGCTTCACAACGTTCCGCAAGGACGACATGCCGAGCTGGACGGGCCCGGTCTACATGCCGCGCATCAAGACGCAGTTCGGCAATGATGCGAAGAAGGTCCCGTTCGACTTCCAGGAGATCGTGGCGTCGTTCGCGCCGCGCGCATTCTTTGCCAGTGCAGCCGAGAAGGACGACGACTTCGACGTCTCCGGCGTGCGCGACGTGATGGCCGCCGCCCGGCCGATTTACCAGCTCCACGGCACTGCCGCCAACCTGGCCGCGTCCTATCCGCCCGGCAAACACGCCTTCCCGCCGGACGCGCGCAAGGCAGCGTACGAGTTTCTCGATCGGCAGCTGAAGCGGTGAGGGCGTACTACTTGTCTGGATCGGCGATGGGTTCACCAACACCGCTGAGCAACGACCCGTGTCTGAAATGCTCTCCGCACGTTGCGGCGAATTTCAGAGGTAAGTAACTGAGGAGCGTTTCACATGAATGAGCCACGCTTTTCTCTGCCGCTGAGCTGGTCGTGGGGTCGGATCGACAGGCGTCATTCCATTCCTCTCGCGAGCGGCCCGGCCTTCGTCCATTCAGCCGTCGTGGCAGAAGCCGAGAGCGAGCGCTCCTTGATCGACGCGCTCGCGCAGCAGTATTCGGGTGGATTTGTGTTCAAGGCGTGCGCTCTCGACTTTCTCGAACGCGCGGGTATTCGACCATCGTCGCGCTTGCTGCTCGCCTACTCGGCCAAGGTGTCGCTGGCCGGCTTCCGGGTTCCGAAAAAAGTTCGCCAGCTCGCCGCGAAGGCCGACGGACTCTCGATCGCCGAGGTATCGAGCGAGGCCGCACTGCCGCTGCTGGGCGCTCTGGCGAAAGAGCTATTTCCCGGCGGCGAGCCGATCCGCTATTTTTATCGGCTCGAACCGGAAGCCGACGATCGTTGTTTTACCGCAAGCGCGGACGGATTCACCGCTGCTATCCTTACGCTCAGCAGGTACGCTCCCGATGCCTGGCATGTCGATCTGTTGCTGCGTCATCCCACGGCGCCGCCCGGAACCATGGAGTTGCTTCTGCTTCACGTTATTGCGGCGCTCGCCGCCGAGGGAATCGCGGCGCTGAACCTGGGCGAGGTGCCGCTCATTTCACCTGCCCAGGCGACACCGGTTGCTCCGCGCTCACGCCGTAAAAACCGCGCGGCCCAATGGGGGGAACAGATCGCTGCGGTCGTGGCCCCGCTCTACAACGTGGCGGGGTTGTATCAGTTCAAGAACAAATTCGAACCTGTCTGGGAGCCGCGATATTACGTCGGTATCCCAAGGCTCCGGCTGCGCGACTTGAAGGCTTTTGGCCATGCAAGCGGAGCGTTGGCGATCCTCGAAGAGGCGTTCAGGCGCGCGAGCCAATAACGAGAGCCGGACCGGCCGATCTGATACCCGAGCCCGAGCGTCAAGCCAGGGGCAGAAGTTGCCCTTCCCTTGCCACTCAGGCTCAGACGATGCATCAACTCACGAATTGCAATGCATTACCCTTTTTTCTTCTTCTGCATGGTGATCGCCTGGATGCTGTTCTGGATGGTGCCGAAGTCCTTGGCCATCTTCTTGGCGTCGAGTTTCTTTTGCATCTCGCGCAAGGACGGCACGGCGGCCTTGGCATCTGGGCCGAATTGGCCCAGCGCGATCACGATTGCCATCTTGACATCCATCTTGTCGTCGGTCTTGAGGCGATCGATCAGGATTGGCACAGTGCCTTCCGCATCGGAGCGAATATCGCCGAGAGCGCGGGCGGCGGCGGCGCGGACTTTCGCGTCCTTGTCCTTCACTACGATTGTCTTGAGCGGCTCCACGGCGTCCTCGACATCTTTCTGATTGATCCCGCCGCGCTTGCCCAGCATTTCCGCCGCCTTGGCGCGATCCGCGGCACTATTGGCGGATTGCAATTGCTTCAAGTACTTCGGCACATCCTCCTTCTTCGGAATGCCAAACCCGCCGGCGAACACCAGGCTGAAGCTGAACAGCAGTACGACAAGGCCGAAGGCTTGCGCAAATTTCATGGCGAAAACTCCCGTCAGAAATCGAACGGATGCCGAGGTTGAGACCGGCCTGGGTAGGCAATAGTTCCCGCTTTCAATTTACCACGTGGCGATGAATTCGGCGATTAAAAAGATTGACCACACCATGCACGCCTGGTATGATAATTCATCATACCTCAAGGTGCCTTCATGCGCAGCGTCAAGATCGCGATTACCATTGAGCAAGACCTCCTGGAGCGCCTCGATCAACTCGTCGAGGAAAACAGGTTCCCAAATCGCAGCCAGGCCGTGCAGCAGGCGATCCGGGACAAACTTCGGCGAATGAAGCGAAGCCGGCTGGCGGCCGAGTGCGCCAAGCTGGATCCCGTGTTCGAGAAGGCGCTGGCGGACGAAGGCCTTACGGAAGACAGCGAGCAATGGCCCGAATACTAAGAGGCGACGTGTTCTGGGCCGACCTGGCGCCGACCCGCGGCCACGAGCAGGGCGGCTTGCGCCCGGTCGTGATTCTCAGCGAGGACGTCTTCAACGCCCGCTCCGGTACCGTCATCGCAATGGCCATCACCAGTCAGCCGCCGCGTGCGGGCTTCCCGCTCACCCTGGAATTGACTAGCGTCAAACTCCCCAAGCGCTCGTGGGTGAAGATCAGTCAAATTCGCACCTTGTCCGTTGATCGCCTTGGCAAACGCAGCGGCCGCGTGTCCGATGAGGAGTTACACCGACTGATCGAGGGATTGAACGAAATCTTGGGGGCATCTCAAGCCGACCAGGATCTGGATTGATCGATCCCAGGGCCTCACTGCGCCCGTCCCTGGCCTTGGTGACGCCCCGCGCATCTCTACAATTCCCTTCATTAAACTACACGACTCCAACAAAGGACTCTCGATCATGCGCAAGATCCAAATCGGCAACTCTGCCGAGAATGTCGTCGAACGATCCGACTATCCCCCCGAACGCATCAAGGCCATCCTTGGCAACGAAACCGTCGCCGTCCTGGGCTATGGCGTGCAGGGCCGCGGGCAGTCGCTCAATATGAAGGACAACGGCGTCAACGTCATCATCGGCCTGCGCGACAACAAGGGCAAAGGCTGGGACCTCGCCCAGCAAGACGGCTGGGTGCCGGGCAAGACGCTCCTCTCCCTCGAAGAAGCGACCACGAAAGGCACCATCATCCAGTACCTGCTCTCCGACGCGGGCCAAAAGGACCAGTGGCCGACGATCAAGCCACTCCTCACCGCCGGCAAGGCCCTCTACTTCTCGCACGGCTTCAGCATCGTCTACAAGGAGCAGACCGGCGTCATTCCGCCCAAGGACATCGACGTGGTCCTCGTCGCCCCCAAAGGCTCCGGCACCACCGTGCGCCGACTCTTCCTCGAAGGCAAGGGCATCAACGCCAGCTACGCGATCCATCAGGACGCCACGGGCCGCGCCCTCGATCGCTGCCTCGCCACCGGCATCGCCATCGGCTCCGGCTACATGTTCGAGACCACCTTTCAGAAGGAAGTCTTCAGCGATCTGACCGGTGAACGCGGCGTTCTCATGGGCGCGATCTACGGCCTTTGGCTCGCTCAGTACGAGGTGCTGCGCGAGCACGGCCATTCGCCGTCGGAAGCGTTCAACGAGACAGTGGAAGAGGCGACGCAATCGCTCTATCCGCTGATTGCCGAGAACGGCATGGACTGGATGTACGCCAACTGCTCCACCACAGCGCAGCGCGGCGCCCTCGACTGGTTCAAGAAATTCCGCGACGCGACCAAGCCGACCTTCGAGAAGTTGTATCAGAGTGTCGCTGACGGGACCGAAACCAAGCGCGTCCTCGACATCAACAGCCGGCCCGATTACCGCGAGCAGCTCGACAAGGAGCTAAAGGAAGTCGCCTCCAGCGAGATGTGGGAAGCGGGCACCGTGGTGCGCTCACTGAGGCCGGAGCGGGCGGCGAAGTCCAAAGGATGATTGCAAATTGCAAATTGCAGATTTACAATCAATTCCACCAAGCCCTGGGATGAGCGCAGCGATTCCCAGGGGTTCTTTGGATGCCAGCCAGATCAGAGAGGCGATGACCGATGATCGATGAGTTGAACATCCCGTCTGGGACCGCACCGCCGGTATTCAGCGACCCGGTGATCGACGCCTACAAAAAGGACGTGGATCGCACGCTGTTGCGCGAAAACCTCAAGTACACGGTAACGCAGAGTTTTGAGAAACACGAGCGGGTCTTCGAGTACGCGCTCGAACTGCGCGAAGCAGGGCGCAAGGCCGCCGGCCGACCGAAAGACCTGGAAATCATCGCCGAGCTGCAAGCGCTCCTGGAAGAACGCTGTAGACTCGATCCCTCCGGGACGTGACCAACCAAGACGCCGTCTTCGTAGAGGACTTGCATCATGAATCTTCGTCGCTTCAGTGTCGCTCTCGTCGCTTGCCTCCTCGCGCTCCCCGTTCTCGGCGCCGGTGAAAAAACCGCCGAGCACAAGAACGGCGTCATCGTCGCCGTCTCGGAACCGGGCGCGGAGGCCGGCCTCGCCATTCTCAAGGCGGGCGGTAACGCCGTCGATGCGGCCATCACCACCGCGTTCGCGCTCGCGGTCACGCATCCGGCGGCGGGCAACATCGGCGGCGGCGGGTTCATGGTCGTGCATCCGGCCAAGGGGAAGCCCACCGTCATCGAATATCGCGAGACGGCCACCGCGGCGGCGACGCGCACTATGTTCAAGAAAGGCGACTCACCTTACACACACAAAATGGTTGGCACCCCCGGCACCGTCCGCGGCATGGCACTCGCCCATCAGAAGTTCGGCAAGCTGCAGTGGAAGTCGCTCGTCATGCCCGCGGTCGAATTGGCGGAGAAAGGTTACCTTCTCGATAAGCACCATGCCGATTCGCTTAACAACATTCTTAAATCGGCCAAAAGCCCGTCCGAGTTGCATCGAGTGTTCGCCAAGCCGGAAGGTGCCAAGTGGATGCCCGGCGATCGCCACGTGCAGCTCGATCTCGCCAAGACGCTCCGGCTCATCGCGGAGGACGGGCCCGACGCGTTCTACAAGGGCAAGATCGCCGATCTCATTGCTGCCGAGATGAAGGCCGGCGGCGGACTCATCGCCATGGACGATCTCGCCAAGTACCAGGCGATCGAGCGTGAGCCGATCCACGGCGTCTATCGCGGCTACGACGTTTACAGCCCGCCGCCCCCCTGCTCCGGCGGCACCTGCTTGGTCATGATGCTCAACGTGCTCGAACACTACAACCTCAAGAAGCACGATCGTTATTCGCCACAAACTCTGCATCTCATGACCGAGACCATGCGGCTCACTTATGCCGACCGGGCCCGCTTCCTCGGCGATCCGGCGTTCACGAAGATCCCCGATCATTTGACGACGAAGCGCCACGCCGACGAACTGGTCAAGCGGATCAATCTCGACAAGGCGACACGCAGCGAAGACGTTGCCAAGGACATCGAGCTAACGCCCGAAGGCGAAAGCACCACGCATTTCTCCGTCATCGACAAGGACGGCATGGCAGTGTCTAATACCTACACGCTCGAACACGGCTTCGGGTCGCGCATCGTCGTCAAGGGCGCGGGTTTCCTGCTCAACAACGAAATGATGGATTTCAATTGGCGGCCCGGCATCACCACCAGGAAGGGCGACATCGGCACGGAGCCGAACACGGTGGCGCCGGGTAAGAAGATGCTCAGCTCGCAGACGCCGACGATTCTCGCCAAGGACGGCAAGGTCTTTCTCGTCACCGGCAGCCCCGGTGGGCGCACGATCATCAACACGGTGCTGAACGTCGTCGTCAACGTCGTCGATTACGAGATGCCGATCCAGAAAGCGGTCGATGCGCCGCGCACGCACCATCAGTGGTTTCCCGACGAGCTGAAATTCGAAGGAGTCAAGCAATATCCGGAGACAGTCAAGGCGCTCCAGGGCATGGGCCATCGCGTCAGCAATTCCCGACAAGGGGACGCCCATTCGATATGGATCAACCCGAAGACCGGCGGATACGTCGGGGCCGCGGACAAGCGTTTGAGCGGAAAAGTTGCCGGATATTGACGACGTGTGATGATCGATTGCGTAGTCATGGCTCGCTCGGCGGTTTCGCGCACCTCGCGCAAGGTTAAACCCTTATGTCTCCCCGTCACGGCATTACCGTGCTCGAAGTTCTTGTCGTCCTTGTTCTGTGCATCCTCGTCGGCGGTTTGGGGATCGTCATGATCGCCCGTCACCGCGAGAACGCGCAGCGCGAGATGTGCAAGAACAATTTGCGCGTCCTCGGCGGAGCAGTGCACGCCTATCACGGCAAGCCGGAAGACCCGAACGCCCGGCAATACTTCCCGCCGTCGCGCATCGCCGACGGCTACGCAACCTGGGCGGTGCTGATCGCTCCGCACATGCTCAGCGAGCATCCACTGCTCAAGTGGGATGTGCAGCAATCGTACTTTGCTCAGCCCACCAAGGTGCGCGAAGCCCGCGTCATCTTCCATTTCTGCCCCACGCGCACCCGGCTGGATACGCTGAGCAGCGTCGGCGACCTCGATGCGAAGGGCGTGCATTTTCCCGGCGGACTCGGCGATTACGCCAGCGTCGCCGGCGATGGAGCCGGGGACAACGGCGCGCTTGTCGACGCCAGGCTGATCCATATCAACGAGGACCGTACGTTCGCCTGGCAAAGCCTCACCAGCTTGGCCTCGCTCAAGCGCGGGCAGTCGAACACGCTCTTGCTCGGCGAGAAGCATGTTCCCGTCGATCGTATGGGCGACGCCGCGGTCGGCGACGGCACGCTCTACAGCGGCCAGAATCTCGCCAGCTTCTCGCGCAACGCGGGGCCGGGCTTTGCGCTCGCACCTTCTATCGATGCTCCGTTCAACAACAACTTCGGCAGCTGGCACAGCACCGTCAATTTTCTGATGGCCGACGGCAGCGTCCGTTCCCTGGCGCCCAGCGTCAACGAAGCCTTGCTTGGTCAACTGGCGCGGCGAGGAGAGTGAGGCCATGCAGCGATGTGTTATTTTTCTGGCATGCACAATTCTGCTCACTCTCGGAGTGCTCCCAGCCCGCGCCGATGAGCCGAAGAAGAAACGCCCGAACATCGTCTTCCTGCTGGCTGACGATCTGCGCTGGAACGTGCTCGGCTGCACGGGCGACAAGCTCGCCAGAACGCCGAACCTCGACGCGCTGGCGAAGCGCGGCGTCAACTTCCGCAACACGTTTGTCACGACGTCGATCTGTGCCGTCAGCCGGGCCAGCATCCTGTCGGGGCAGTATGCGCGCCGCCACAAGATCAACGACTTCGCCACCGCGTTCACGCCCGACGCCTACGCCCGCACCTATCCGATGCTCCTGAAGATAGCCGGCTACCGCGTCGGCTTCATCGGCAAGTTCGGCGTCGGCACGAAAATGCCCGCGGCGTCGTTCGATTACTGGAAGGGCTTCCCGGGCCAAGGCGCCTACTTCGGCAAGGGCGAGACCGTCCATCTCACGCACCGCATGGGCGATCAGGCGCTCGAATTCTTGCAGGGTTGCAAGAAGGACCAGCCGTTCTGCCTGTCGCTCAGTTTCAAATGCCCGCACGCGATGGATGCCGCCAAGCGCGAGTTCCCGCCCGATCCGCGCGATGAGAATCTCTTCAAAGACGTGACGTTCCCGATTCCGAAGACCGCCGATCCGAAGCATTTCCTGGCATTGCCGAAGTTCGTGCAGGATTCGGAAAGCCGCAAGCGCTGGGAGCGCCGATTCAAGACTGAGGAAATGTTCCAGACCATCCTGCGCGATTACTATCGCCTGGTGACCGGCATGGATCGCGAGATTGGCCACATTATCGCCGAGCTGGAGCGATTGGGTCTGGCGGACGACACCATCATCATCTTTACGTCCGACAACGGCTACTTCTTCGGCGAGCACGGCCTGGCGGACAAGTGGTATCTGTACGAGGAATCGATCCGCGTGCCGTTGATCGTCTTCGATCCCGGGGTGCCGAAGGAGCATCGCAATCGCAGCGTGGACGCGATGGCCCTCAACATCGACCTGGCGCCGACGATGCTCGAGTACGCTGGCGTCGCGATTCCGAAAACGATGCAGGGATCAAGCCTGCGGCCATGGGTTCGCGGCGAGTCGCCGAAATGGCGCGAGGACTGGTTCTACGAGCACCACGCCGTAACGAAGATCATCCCGCCGTCAGAGGGCGTCCGCACGACGCGCTGGACGTACCTGCGCTGGCTAAAAGGTGCGAGCAATCCGGTCGAAGAGCTTTACGATTTGCAAGCGGACCCGCTGCAAGAACGCGACCTGGCGTCGCTGCTTGAACATCAGCAGACGCTTCGGCAACTGCGGGCACGCTGGGAGCGATTGCGGAAGGATTTGGAGTGAATGAATCCGAGCCTGAAGCGTAACCGAAGTAACTCCCACTTCGCTTACGCTTCAGGCTCGGAACTCCGTCCGTATCACCAGCTTCAACCCCGACCACACTTCATCGACGGCGCACACCTTCACGTCCACGAGCACCGTCGCCAGCGCCAGCTTGCGGATCACGTCTTCCGTGATGTCGGTCGGCACCTTCGACGCCTTCTTCGGCCACGACACCCAGATCGTGCCGTTCGGCTTTATTCTCTTGATGTAGCGTTTGAGCTTGGCGGCCAATTCCTTGGCGCTATTGGTGAAGAGGTGGATCAGGTCGAGATTCTTTTCGATCGTGTTGACGAAGGTCACGTCATCGGGAAGCGGCTCCAGTAGTTCGCGATAGTTGGCCGGCGCGCCGTCAACGAAGGCGCGAAGGCCCGGCTTGTAGCCGAGCTTCTTGGCAAGCGGTGTGCCGGAGTAGCCTGCGGGCATGAAGCTGGTTCCTTGGTTGGTTTAGCGCTCGCATGGCGCTCTGCGAGCGCTAAACGGGGAGGCGGTGATACCACACGCCCGCCTTCATCACCGCGCGGATGTTTTCGAGTGCCTGCAGATCGCGAGTCGGATCGCCTTCGGCCACAACGAGATCCGCACGCTTGCCCGCCTGCAGCACGCCGCGATCCGGCAAGCAGATCGCCTCGGCCGCGCTCGACGTGGCGGCCCGCAGGACCTCACTCGGCGTCAACTTCAGCTCGACCTCGGCGGCGCGCATGCCGAGCGCGAATTTTTCGATCGGGCAGAGGGTCACGCCGGCGTCGGTGTGCAAGGTGTAGCGGACGCCGAAGTCGATCATCTGTCGCTCACAAGCGAAGCGTGCGTCGAGCCGTTTGATGGGCGGCAGATCGAGGTTGCGCAGCCTGGGATCGAACGCCCGCCGGGTGAAGCCCGACATCGTCAGGCCGGCGAACTGATTCTGATCGATCATCCGGCGCGCCAGCTCCGGATCGAACTCGTAGCGCCATTCCTCGACGCGCCAGTCGCAGTGTTCGATGGTACGATAATTGGCAGCGACGACCGAGGCCAGGGCGGCCTGGCTGAGGACATGCGCCGCCGCGTGCTTGTTCGCGTTACGCCCGATTTCCGTTATTCTCGCCAGCGTTCGCGCATTGTACTGCGCCGTCATCGGGTTCGAGGTCGGCGTCATGTTGCCGCCGGTCGCCATGACTTTGAGAAAGTCCACATCCTCGGCCAGCATCCGCTGGGCGGCGCGTTCGACTTCCTCATACGAGTCGGCGACCAGCCCGAGCCAATGGCAATGGCCCAGCGTGGTCGTGATCGGAGAGCCGCACGCGAGGATGTCCGGGCCGACGATTTCACCGCGGCGAATGCGATCGCGCACCTGCTGCACGTGCGTCTTGGTGCCGCCGCAGTCGCGCACCGTTGTCAGCCCGACGCTCAGTGCTTTGCGTGCGTTGCCCTCGATGCGCGCCAGGAGCTGGGCTTCGCTGTCGCCGGCAATTTGCTCGATGATCGCGGCGCTGGTGTCGAGCGCTCCCATCACGAGATGCACATGCGTGTCGATGAAGCCGGGCAGAATCGTGCAGCCGGGGAAATCGACGCGCTCGCCCGAGCAGGTTGCAGGCGACAGCAAGGCGCCTTCGACGCTGTCGATCTTGCCAGCCGCGACGCGCACCACGGGGCGCTGCATCGTCGCGGCGCCGCTGCCGTCCCAAAGACGGTCGGCGGTAATGAGAATTTGGTTCATGGCCAGGGTCCCATATGTTATTCCTTATCATATTGCCAAATTCAATCGGGATCCTCGTCATGAAACGCGCCTGCATCGCAATGTTGTTGTTCGTCAGCGGTCTGCCATTGGCCCAATCGGTCGCCCAGCCGGAGACGGAAGACATGAAGCTCCAGAAGCACTTCAAGCAATATCTCGACAACGAGTTCAAGCTGCATCCGCTCTGGGCGACGCGGGCCGGCAATCACGACTACGACGACAGACTCGACGATGTCGCACCCAAGGCGCGCAAGGCGTCCATCGAGCGCACGCGCAAGACGCTTGCCGAGGTGCCGCAGAAGGTCGATTACAAGAAACTGAATCGTTCTGCTCAGATCGATTTCGAAATCTGGCAGCACGAACTCAAGAAAGAGCTCTGGCTCGCGGACAATACCAGATCCTTCGAGAACGATCCGCGCGTCTATAACCACTACATCACCGAGAGCGTCTACTCCTTGCTGACGCAATCGACGCTGCCGCAGCCGATCAACGTGCGCAACGCGGCGTCGCGCATCACGCAGATTGCGCGGATCGTCGCGGCTGCCAAGGCCAGCATCAAGAACCCGCCCAAAGTGTTGACCGAAGTCGCCATCAAGCAAAACCGCGGGGCGATCGCCTTCTACGACAAGGCCATCTTCGATCTGGCCGGCGACGATGCAGCGAACAGCGACCTGAAAATAGCCAGCAAGGCGCTCGTCCCCGTCCTGAAGGAGTATCAGAGATTTCTCGAAGACGATGTGCTGCCACGCTCCACGGGAAACTGGCGGATTGGCAAGAAGCTCTTCGCTGAAAAAATGCTCCTCGAACTCGATGCCGGCGTGACCGCCGACGAGGTGCTGAAGGAAGCGGAGGTCGAGGCGGTGCGCGTCGAGAATGAGATGTACGTCATCGCCTACCAGCTTTGGCATCAGGTGTTTCCGAAGAAAGTCCTGCCGGTCGATGACGACAAGGGCCGCCGCGAGACCATCCGTCTCGTGCTTGAAGAAACGAGCAAGGAGCACGGCAAAGCCGACGACTTGATCGTTGATGCAAAAGCCGGCGTCGAGAAGATCAAGCGATTCATCAAGGACAGGGACATTCTGCGGCTGCCCGAGCCAGACCGGCTCAAGATCATCGAGATGCCAGAGTTCCAGCGCGGCTTCTCGATCGCGTATCTGAACCCCGCCCCGCCGCTCGATGCCAAGGCCGCCAGCTACTACGCGATCAGTCCGCCGCCCAGGGATTGGGACGCACGCCGCGTCAAGAGTTTCATGGAGGAATACAACCGCCACATCGTGCAAATCCTGACGATCCACGAAGCGTATCCGGGCCACTACGTGCAGCTGGAGTACGCCAATCGGCATCCGTCGCTCATCCGCAAAGTCCTGCAGTCCGGCGTCTTTGCCGAGGGCTGGGCCGTCTACACCGAGAAGGTGATGCTCGACGAGGGCTACGGACAAGGCGATCCGAAGCTGCGGCTGCATCAGCTCAAGTGGTACATGCGGACGGTCTGCAATGCGATTCTCGATTACAAGATGCACTGCACCGACATCACCGACGAGGACGCGATCCTCTTTTTGATCCTGCGCGCGTTCCAGTCGGAAGCCGAGGCGATCCTGAAGATCCTGCGCGCCAAGCAAAGCTCCTGCCAGCTCTCGACGTACTTCGTTGGCCGCATGGCGTTCCAACGCTTGCGCCGCGGCGTGCAAAATGAACTTGGCGAGAGTTTCGATTTAGGCCGCTTCCACGAGGCGGCGCTGGCGCACGGCAGCCTGCCGGTGAAGTATCTGCCGGAGGTGACGCGGGAGCGATTGAAGCGGGCGAGATGAAATCAATCGCCGATGCCGACATCGAAATCCATCTTGTCCTCGTAGTAATCAATCAGGCCGTCGCCGGGGAGAAGCAGCAAGGGCGGAACTTCGTCGCTGCCGTAGCAGTCGCTGGTCCGAATCCATTCCGTAGGCTCATGCTGAGTCGGAAAGAACATGTCATACTCTCCGCAGTAAGAGAACGTGGTGACACCGAACTGAACGGTTGGAATCGGGCGGGCGAGCGCAAAACTTGCAGGGTCAGGCAAACGCTCACGTGCGTTGCCACACCGCTTCCCAGCATAATCTTTACAACCGTGTCAGGTCAATCAGGGATGGAGGCGCGACCGAGAAAAGTCGGCGGCGCTGTTAAGATGTTGCGCATGCGCCGCTTTTGCGCGGCCACGTCGGTGCCGTGACCCGTGCAGCTCATTTCCGACGTGTTTTTCGGCGGGCGCGAAACTCGTCGCCACCGTGATAGGTAATGAGAATCGCGCCCTTGCTGGCATAGCGATCAAAGATGGCGGCGGTGGCGTCTTCCTCGTCGGGCCAGGGATAGGCGAAGATGACGTCGAAATCGCTCGGCTCTAGTTCGCGCTCCTGGGTCGGGCGGCGCTCGTCAGTCGCGAGCCAGGCGAAGCCGTCGCGTTCCTTGGCATCCACCTTGCACCCGGCGGGCAAAAAGCTGCCACGGATAAACTCGACCGGCAGCTCAAAATCGTCTGCGAGCTGTTGCGCAGCATCGACGAGGTCATCGTCGATTTCGATGCCGATCGCGTCGAACTCCAGCATCGCAGCGAGACAGCTGATGACGCCGAAGCCGCTGCCCCATTCGCAAAAGAGCGACCCCGGCGCCAGGCTGGTCGCTGCGACGGCGCGCAGCACTCGGTAGGCGCGTGAAAAATCGCTCGGCACGAACCCTGGCACGCGGCCGTCGCGCTGAAACTCTTCAATGCGCCGATCGGCTTCGCGCAACAAGGCCAGCACGTCGGCTGGCGGTGCTTCGCTGTCAAGTGATAAACCCACATCGGTCAAGGCCATGCACAATCCTGGTAAAGAGGCATCCGGCTCGCCGCGATCCTCATCGCGCAGGGTATAGACTACATGGGAAAACTCAACTTCGCCAGGCGCAGTGTTGGGCAAAGCTCTGGCTAACGCCACCTGCGCCTGGTCCTGGTAAGCAGCGCTGGCCGGGATGACCTTGCGGATCGTGCCGATCTTGCTCATTGGCGAAAGGGGGAGACCCTTGATCGCGGGCAATGCGATTCAACTCCCGCTCCATTTCGACACGAAGGATAACGAAGTACCCTGGCTCGCTCTCGCATCCAGTGAGGCAACTATGCAAACGGGTTGGCTGAGTTCCCTCCTTGTGCTGCTGCTCGCCACCACGTTGGCACATGCCCAAACCCAGCGCGCCGCGTTCATGCCCAGCCCGACGTCCACGGTTGGCTACCTGATGGCGGCTCCTGCTCCTCTCGACGCCAAACAGGAGCCACGTGCTGCCCCCTACCAGCCCCAGCCCGGCGATATCATTCTCTGCGACGATCATAACAAACTTTTCCATTTCGTCTTCAAACTGGCCAACACGGCCCCGCCGACGCATGTGGCCATGGTGGTCGAAGGAGCAGATGGCAAGCCCGCCATGTTCGAGATGACGGGGCCAAAGACAGTGACAGCAACGGTCAAGATCCACGACATCGAGGCGCGCCTACGCGCCTATCCCGGCGAGATTATGGTCCGTCGCCTCCGCGAGCCCTTGACGGACGACCAGTCGCGCGAATTGACAGCATTCGCCTACGCACAAAAGGACAAGCGGTTTGCGATCGCCCGGATCGCACTCCTGGTCACCCCCTTCTGCCCACGGACCGGGCTGCGGCATACGCTGTTCGGACACACGTATCTCAACCGCAATCGCTGGTTCTGCTCGGAACTGGTGGTCGCCGCTTGCACCAAGGCGCACATCTTGAACCCGAACTATTGCCGGGCGAATGCGACCTATCCGCGTGATCTCGCCACCGATGAGCGCATCGATCTTTCCCATCTCTACTATGCGCCGCTGCCGTGGAGCCCCGGTGCCGCCAAGCGCTAACTTTACCCGTTAGCGCTCACGCGACGATACCGGACCGCCGCACGTTCAAGCCGGCACGCCAACACTTTCGCCACCCGCGCGCGGGGCGCAAAACGAAATCGGGGCTTTTCCTGGGCAAGCGCTTGCAATCTCCGAGATTCCCCTGGTAAAATGACACGTCCTCGAACCTGCGCCGGCCCCGGCGCATCTATCAAGCAAGGATCGTCGTTTCGACGGTTTTTCGCGCGACAGGTGGTCCCATGGTCTCACATGCTTCATCGCCGCTGGAAGCCAGCGTTCTGGTCCTCAACAAGATGTTCATGGCGGTCCACGTCATCAACGTGCGCCGGGCGTTCATCCTGTTGTGCAAGGAATTGGCCGAGGTCGTCAGCCTCGAAGACGGTCAGTTCGCGACGTACGACTTCACGAGTTGGCGCGAGGTGAGCGAGTTCCGGGCCAAGCACTTTCGCCATGAGGACGACGACTGGGTGCGCACGGCCACCACGGAGATCCAGGTGCCGCGCGTCATCCGCTTGACCAGCTACGAGAAAATCCCGAAGCACACGGTCAAGTTCAATCGCCGCAACATCTTCGCGCGCGACAACAACCAGTGCCAGTACTGCGGCAAGAAGTTCTCGACGAGCGACCTGAGCCTGGACCACATCCTGCCGCGCAGCCAGGGGGGCGGCAGTTCCTGGGAAAACGTGGTCTGCGCCTGCATCGACTGCAACGTCCGCAAAGGCGGCCGCACCCCGCGCCAAGCCCACATGGGCCTGATCCGCAAACCGGAAAAGCCGAAACGCAGCCCGACCTTGAGCATGAAGCTGACGAGCCGGAAGTACCAGTCGTGGAAGACATTTCTCGGCAGCGCGTACTGGTCGGTGGAGTTGACGTAAGCCATATAGCCCGCCGTTTACGGCGGGTGGGAGTCTGAGCCACGAGGGGTTTCTCTCGTGGCTCTGTCCTTTCTCTCTTCATTTCCCCTCATCGCCGAAGGTGAACCATGATTCGCCACGCCTTTTTCGCGATTCAATTCGAGTTCAATTTGTTTCTGGCCGTCGTTCTTTCTCTGGCCATCTCCGGCAATGTCAGTCGCGCTCAGCCATTGCCCAAGGGCACGCTGTCCGGAACCGTGGTGGATTCCGGAGGAAAGCCAGTCACCAACGCCCGCGTCTGGGCAAACACGCACGAAGACAAGCTCTTGGTGGAGGCGCGAACGAACGCCGACGGCACCTTCCGCTTGGGCCCAGTCGAACCGGTCTACAGGCATCGCTTCGACTTGTACTTCGAGGCCGACGGTTTCGCGCGCCATTATATTGCTCACGGAACCTACTCGATATTCCCCGGTACGAACTGCGACCTCGGCATGATCCGCATGGATCGAGGCCGGACTTATGTCGCCCAGGTTGTGGACGTGGACGGCAAGCCGCGCGCGGGCTTAAGCGTGAAATGTGACGTCTTTCGACATGAATTAGGACACTCGGTCAACAGGTGGATTTCGCAAGAAGTGAAGACCGACGCGAATGGCTTCTTCCGCAGCCAGCCGATGCCTGTTGGATACCTCAACTTCTCGTGCGGCGCCCCGGAACGCCAACTGGCCTATCATGTCCTGCTGTCCAAACTTCTTGGAGGAGACGAGACGGTTGCTCCGATTCGCTTGCAGAAAGAAATGCCTATCCACGGCACCGTGAAAGATGAAAATGGCAAACCAGTTGGCGGAGTAAAGATCAATGCGGGCGGAGTCGCGAGCCCGATTTCAGACGCGGCCGGAAAATTCACGCTCCGCGGCTTTGGGCCGGAGGCAAGGTTCCAAATGCGTGCGTGGAAAGAGGGACATGAGTCTATCAACTGGGCTGTGAAACGGGATAAGGAGGGCATCCACTGGCTCAATGGCGATGCGGAGAAAAGGGAGTATCGTGGTCCGGTCAACGAGTTGCCATTGGTCATGAAATCGGTGCCCAAAGCCTGGATCGAAGGACAGGCAGTTGATGCTGTCACTGGCAAGCCGGTTCGCGTGGAGAAGTTGGTGCTATGCCAACTGGTGCGCAAGCCGGACGGCGAGGTTGAGCGCCGGGGCTGAAGCAGCCTCGGCTTCGAGCAGCCTGAAACCGGTCGGTTTCGCATCGCTTACAGTTCGCCAGGCGAGTATCACCTCTCCATCTTCGCGGCCGGGTACGTCGAGGCGGAAGCGATCACGCCCGCCGTCAAGGAACTGAAAGATATCACCGGCCTTGTCGTAAAAATGAAAAAAGATGCCGATGGCGCCAAGACGGTGTTGGCCAAGCAATGGATCACGGGCACCGTGACGCGCGACGGTCGCCCCGTCAAGGTTGGTTGGGTCGGACTATGGTATGTCCGGGGCGGCTGGGATGTCGTCAATGCTCCGATCATGCGTGGGCGAACGGTGGAACCGGAGCCGACCGTCTTGGCCAGCGCTGCGATCGCGGATGGAAAATACCGCCTGGAGGTGCCGATGGAGGACGACAACTGGTACGTCGTGGCCGAAGAGGCCGGCCACGCTCCAACGCAAATCGGTCCCATCGCAATAGCGCTGCGGCAGGAAAAAAAGCTGGACATCGCCTGCGTCAAGGGCGGCTCCATCGCGGGCAACATAAAGAATGTACCCAAAGGTTGGGAAGAGCACTTGTGGGTTGTCGCCTTCACCAAGACGGGCGTCCGCGCCGATACGCGAGTTAACCCCGATGGCACCTACCGCCTCAATAAGTTGCCGCCGGGCGAGTATGGCGTCAAAGTTGGCCACGACGCCTACCTGGACGCCGAGGTGCCCCGCGGCAAGGCGCTACCCAAGGAAGCATGGGAAAAACTTGCCGAGCCGTGGAAGAACGCTCGCGTGGTGCGCGTGCAAGCCGACCGATTGTCCGATGACGTGAAACTGGAATTGCCGCCCGGGGCCGCGCTGCCAAGTCGATAAACAAACCACTCACTCCAAAAACACCGTCTGCCGATCGCCGGACGAAAAGACAATGATCGTTACCATCGTGTCCGTGCCCTCGTTGATGAGCTGATGTTTCATGCCGAGTGGGATGCGCACGACGGAGCCGGGACGGACGTGAACCCACTGATCGTCGAGCAGGTGTTTCCCGCTGCCTTGCTGCACATAGAGAATCTCTTCGCAGTTGGGATGATAGTGCAGCGGATTGCGCTTACCGGCGAAGAGATGGCAGATGCCGAGCGTCTGCGTCGTTCCCGGCAAGATGGCGCCGTTGCAGAGCCATTGCAGGGTGCCCCAGTCGAAGGACTGGATGGATTGGTCATCGTCCTGAATGTGCAGCATCGGGTTCTTCCTACAATTACCATAGCAACCGGGCGTTGAACAAGGAGCCGACATGCAACCCTTCGCAGGCGAGCGGATCTTCGCGCTGCCTCCCGACCAACTTTGGCCCAAGCTGCGCGACGCCGCCTTTCTTGCCACGTGCATCCCCGATGGCACGCCGCGCGCCGGGGCCACGCGCGATCGCGCCGTCTGCACGGTGCGGCCAGGCTTCTCCTTCATGCGCGGGACGCTGGACGTAACCATCGAAGTGCTCGGCGGCGACGAATCGACGACGCTCAGGTTCTCGCAAAAGAGCAAGGGCATCGGCTCGTCGAGTGAAGTGGAGACATCGTTGACGTTGACGCCGCACGAACAAGGAACGAAGGTCGTGTGGCAAGCCGAGGTGAAAACCTTGAGCGGGTTGCTGAAGATGGTGCCGGGCGGGCTGATTCGCGGGTCGGCGAACAAGGTAATCGAGGATGTGTGGATGGGGGTAGCGAAGAAACTTGTTTAGCCGCTTGCGGCTTAGCAGGGGCTGCTAAGCCGCAAGCGGCTCATTTGAACGCCTCGTACTCTTTGCCGCCCAACAGCGCTGCCGCAATTTTCAACTTCAAGATCTCGTCGGTCCCTTCGTAAATGCGGCACACGCGCACATCCATCAGATGCCGGCCCGGACGATACAGCGTGGACCACCCGCGGCCGCCAAAAAGCTGCACCGCATGATCGGCTGCTTGCCAGGCGGCGTTGGCGGCAAATAGCTTCGCCTGGGCGGCCAGCATTTCCGCGTTCGTCTTCAGCTCGGCATTGCCCGGATCGGCGTTGCTCGCATCCTTCGCAGCCGCGGCCTTCATCACCAGGGCCTCACTCGACAAGCGTGCCATTTCAATCGCGGCGAGATGTTCCTGTACGAGTTGATGTTTGCCAATCGCCTTGCCGTGCTGCGTGCGTTCCTTCGCGTAGCGGATGGACTCGATCAGGCAATCTTCGATGACGCCGAGACAACCGGCGGCAACGCTGAGCCGGCCGCTGACGAGCGTGCCCATGGCGATGCGGAAACCATCGCCTTCGGGACCGAGCAGATTGCCGAGCGGGCAGCGGTAATCGGTGAGCTCGAACATGCCGGTATTGGCGGTCGGCATGCCGACCTTGGCGAGCAAATCCTCGCGTGCCAGGCCAGGCTGATCGGTGTCGATCACGAACGCGCTGATCCGGCTTCCTCCTTTGAGGTAGGCGAAGAAGACGATTGCATGCGCGATGCCGGCGTTCGAGATCAGGTACTTCGTCCCGTTGAGCAGAAAATGGTCGCCCTTCCTTTCGTAGGTGCTGGTCATTTCGAGCGGGTTGCTGCCGGCGTCCGGTTCAGTCAAGCCGAAGGCGAGTACCTTCTCGCCTTTGCAGGACGCGGGCAGATACTTCTGCTTCAACTCGGCGCTACCCCAGGTCATGATTGGGTACTGGCCGATGCTGGTGTGGCCGGAGAAGAAAGTGCGAACCCCGGTCCCTTCCTGGTTGATCCGCGCGAGCGCCCGGGCGTAGGTGACGGTGTCGGCGCCGCGGCCGCCGTATTCGATAGGGACCGGCATGCCGAGGATGTCGTATTTTTTTGCCAATGGCAACAGGTGTTGATTGAAACGATGTTCGAGGTAGGACAGCTCCTCGTGCTCGCGCAGCTCCTGGCAGAACGACTCGACGTCGGCGAGCAGACGCTGCTGTTCCGCGGGCGACATGGGCATCTCCTTGTTCCCGTGGTGCAGGCGGCTCGCCTGCACGGTCTGGAAAATACTGCAGGCGAGCCGCCCGCACCACGAAATCCACCTATATGATAGTCAAATCCATGATTGCGTTCCGCGTTTTCACGGGATACATTGGGAGCCAATGTCCGACTCCGTGACCATCCATGAGCCGACAAAAGACCCGACGCCCGGCGCGACACTGCCGGACGCGGGCCAGCCGCCCACCGAGCGGGCCGTGCCCGATGCGCGGCGCGGGCAGCAGTTCGTCGTCGCTATCGGTCAGTGTTTCGGCGAATATGAAATCCTCACCGAGATCACCCGCGGCGGCATGGGGGTCGTCTACCGCGCTCGGCAAACCGCCCTCGATCGCATCGTCGTCCTGAAGATGATCCTTGCCGGCCGGCTCGTGGGGCCGCTGCTATGCGTTCGACGTGGCTTTCTTTGTGATGGCGCCCGTGATGACGCTGCACTTGCCGCTGGGCCCGTTGCTCTTCGGCATCGTGTGGACGATCGTGCTGGTGATGCTGGGATTGCACCTGCGCCGGCAGGGGCAAGTGATTGCCGCGGAGAGGCGGGCGGCGTCGGTTCCCTCGTCGCAGGCGGAGACATTGCAATATAAAGAGCACAAACAACAAGCCCAGGGGTGAGCGCAGCGAACCCGTGGGAATACGCGAACACCTTTTTCAACGGAGGACCATCCATGCACCGCATTCTCGCTTTTCTCACTCTGGTCGCCGTTGTCGGCACTGCCCGCGCCCAGGACGACGGGTTCAAGCCGCTCTTCAACGGCAAGGATCTTACCGGCTGGTACAACGTCAACTGCGCGCCCAGCACCTGGTTCGTCAAGGACAACATGATCATCACCACCGGCAAGCCGACCGGTTACCTGCGCACCGACAAGCAGTACGAAAACTTCATCCTCGAATTCGATTGGCTCCACGCCCCGAATCCCAAGGGTTCCGTCGGCAACTCCGGCCTGTTCGTTTGGGGCGATCCGATCCCGGCCGTCGGCACAGGCTACACGCGTTCCATTGAGGTGCAAGTGCTCGTCAATCTCAATGTCAAAGACACCTACACGAGCCAGGGCGATCTCTTCAGCATCTGGGGCGCCAAGTGCAAGCCAGACCGCCCGCATCCCAAGGGCTGGGAACGTTGCCTCCCCAGTGAAGACCGCTGCAAGGGCGAATTCGAATGGAACCACTACAAGGCAGTCGCCAACAACGGCGTCCTGAAATTGCACGTCAATGGCAAGGAAGTCTCCGGCGTCCATGAATCCAATCCGCGCAAGGGCTACCTCGCACTCGAATCGGAAGGTTCCGAGTGCCGATTCAAGAACCTCAAGATCAAGGAGCTGCCGAGCACGAATCCGAAGGCGAGCGAGATCTGCGATGTGGACAAGGGCTGGAAGTGCCTATTCACCGGCCTGGATCTGGCGGGCTGGAAAGCGACCGACGAGCACAAAGCCCACTGGAAGATGGGCGATGGGGTGTTAATTTATGACGGCAAAGCGAAAGGCGAATCCGAACTGTGGAGCACGGGTAATTACGGTGATTTTGAGTTGGTTTGCGATTGGCGTGGCCCGGGGTCCGGCGACTATGGCATCAAGGTTCGCGGCAGCAAGACGGAGGAGATGGTGGTCCTGAGATCCGACAAGAAGGCAAACGACTGGAACCGGTCCATCATCCGCTTGCAGGGAAACCGCGTGACACTGCGCACCAACAACAAGATCGTCGTGGACGATATGCCGTTTCCAAACAAGCTGGCGGCCACAGGCGCAATCGCGTTGAGCACTGCTGGACCTGCCGTGCAATTCCGCAACGTCTTCATCCGCGAATTGAAGAAGGACGAGTAATAGCTCTTCCTCCCCTCTCCCCCGGAGGGGAGAGGGGAGCAGGAATCAGAGCGCCTTGTCCGTGAATTGCTTCGCGTCAAACGTCGGGTTCACCTGGACATCGCGAAAGAAATACTCGGCGATCAGCTTCCCCTCGGTGTCCTTCAAGATCGAGCCGACCTGCATCAGCGTTTCTTGATCGATGAAGATTGTCAGCTCGTTCAGGCTTTCCTTCTCCTCCGGCGGATCGTAGGGCGTTCGCACCAGCTTGTAGCAGAGCCGACCGCCGACCTGTTCGAGCCGGTGAATGCCTTCATATTTCAGGTGCAGTGTCTTCTTGGACTGGGCTTCGTGAATGGCCGTGAGCGTGCTCTTGGCGCCCTTGTAGATGCCGAACTCGGTGACCGGGAATCGGCTCGTTGACATCGCCTCGGCGCCGTCGGGGCGCGCGGTCATGATGGGGAACTTGTCGAAAAACGGCCGCGCCAGGAGGTTGCCGTCGTTCTCGCCTTCCACATAAAGCGTACGCAGTGCTTTGCCGCGTCCCTCGATCCAGTTGAAGTGGACGCTGAACGGCTTCTCACTGAAGTGGACGCGGATCTTCTCCTTCGGCCTCATCTTCTCATTGACCTTCTCGTGTTTGATAAAAATCACCCGATAGCTGTGGACTTCCTTCTCATAGCGCGCCAGGCAGTATTCGAGGAACTCCACGGGCTTGTTCTTGGCCAGGTCCTCTAGCTTTTTTGAGCGCTGCTCACTGAGGTCATACAACGGCCGCCACGGAAGGACGGCGGGGAAGGACTGGCCAGGCATCAGCGAGAAGCACGCGATGGCGAGTTGTTCATCTTGAGTCAACGGGGAGGGGCGTAGGGGTACATCGGGGCCTGGATTGGAGGCGCCGGTATCGCGCAAGAAAGGATAAACGGCCAGGGGGGCCAAGAGGAGCAATCCTAGCAGCAGCTTCCGTATCATGATGATCCGATCCTCGGGCGTGCGAACCTCGTTCCGTGGTCTATCAACAGTCTATCGCGCGTTGGCGCACGCGGTCAACCACAGCGCGGGTTATCGCGATATTTCCGAAAAATCCGGGCAACTTGCAGCGATTATTTGCGAAAAGCGCTCCGGCGTTAAGGTCTCCCCAGCCCGTCCATTTTATCGTTGCAATCGCGCCCCGCATCTGCCACGGTAGAAATAGCGCCACATCATTTCCATTGAATCGGCGGAGGTTTGCCATGCGATCCGCTTTCGCCATGGGTGTTGCATTCCTGTTCCTCGATGTCTCCGACGCATCAGCCCAGGTCATCGGCTGGGCGCCCTGCCCGATGCCGTGTTACATCGCCTATGAGATGCGCCCGGTTGTCTGCTACCGCCCTGAATGGCGTGAGGAGAAGGTGCCGTGCGTGGTGCAGAGGGTGAGCTATCGCAAGGAAGTGACGCCGCTGAAGACGCAAGTGTGGACGCTCAAGCAATTCGATGAGTGGGTGCGGACTTCCTATTACGTGCCGCTGCCGCGCGAAGTGGAGCGCGAGTGTAGTGTTTCACCCCAAATGGCACACAGCCTAAAGTAGCCGACCGTCTCCTCCGGGTGTAGTGAAATCAAGAACCCCCTGGAGGAAAAGACATGAGCAAGCGACGAAAGTGGTCTGCCGAGGAAAAGCTGCGGATCGTGTTGGCGG
>SHZY01000218.1 GCA_009692065.1 Gemmataceae bacterium | reverse complement strand
AAAAACAGTTACCCAACGGGCATCAAGGTCACCGACGACGAACTGGCGTCGGTGAATCTTCGCCCAGCAAAGTTCCACGGCGAGTGGAACTATACCATCAGGCCGTCCGGATGAAGTTGTAACACTAATCGCCGGACAGCCCCTTAGCGATGCGGACCCCGGGAAAAGCCTGGATGTACCGATCGAGCCCGTCGGCGGGATTGGCATAGACATGGGTGATGCGCGTGTCGGGGAATGGGAGCTGATCGAACGAGTAGCGAGGATTCCGCAAATAACGTTCGAATCCGCGGGCCGAACCCGGATCGAGAAACTTCCGGATGGCGGCCAGATTGATTTCCGAATGGAAATACTGGGCGAAGTGCCAGGTGTGGCCGTTGGTGATTTGTGGTTTGCCCTCGGCGGACGCGGAGATGACGCCGATGCGGTAAACCCGCGGGGCAGCCGGTGGTTGGTCAGCCGCATTCTCTGCCGTTGCGAGGGTCAAGGCGCCGGCGGCCGTCAACACTTCGCGCCGCGTAGGAATCAGGGTTTCGGACATGACTTGCTCCAGTTCAGAGGTATGGCGGGAGGGTAGGCGATTCCTTCTCTGCACAAGTGGAGGACGTGAGAGATTACACCGAATCCGCCCTGCAGTTAGTCAATCCCGACTTAACACAGTTCGTTGATCGGTTCGCCGAACGGAAGGACCGGGTGCGGCCGGCCGGAGTTGTCGTTGTAGTTCACCCTCCCGTCGACTCCCAGGTGCCGATAGAGCAGCGCGAGGACGTCCTGAGGGCGTTTCGGATTGGTTCTTGGGAAAGCTCCTCGCGAATCGGATTCGCCAACGATGCGGCCGCCCTGAACTGGCCCCCCAGCCAGCGCAGCACTGAACACGGCGGGATAATGGTCGCGACCTGCGTCTCGATTGACGCGCGGCGTGCGGCCGAATTCTCCCCAGGCAAGGACCAGCGTCGATTCCAGCAGGCCGCGCTGGTCCAGATCCTCGATGAGGGCGGAGTAGGCCTGATCCCAGCGCGGCAGAAAGCCTTGCCGCAGCGACTCAAAACCCAAAATATACGTATCCCACCAGCCCAAAGCGACTGTCACGAGTCGGACGCCCGCTTCCACCAAACGCCGGGCGAGCAAGATCCGTTGACTCCAGGCGGGCACGCCACAGCGATCAGGAGTGCCAGGCTCCCATGCCGGCATGAAGCCGTAGCGGTCGCGAATGTGCGACGGTTCGCTGTCCAGGTCGAAGGCCCGGCGGGCGGCAGCGGACGACAGAATGTCCCAGGCCTGCTGTTGGTAGCGATCCAGGCCGGCCACGAGGCCGTTGTGGGCAACCTCGCGGCGCACGGCGCAACATCTCCCGGCGGTCCCGCACATGGACTTGTGTTACGCCTTCTTGGTGCGAGAAGTTCGGCAGATGGAATGGCCCCGTGTCAGCAGGGTCTGCCATCGTCTCAAACGGCTTGTGACCGACTCCGAGATACGCGGCGTTGGTGCCCGGAACCATCCGTGGAATCATCACATACGCGGGCATGTTAGGAGTCAAATGTCCGACCTGCCGCGACACGATCGAGCCACAGCTCGGATGAAAGTTCATGCTGAGGTCGCGTCCAGCGTTGTATCCGGTGAAGCAAATTTGATCGCCCGCTGAATGCGCCGCCTCGTGATGATGAAGACTGCGAACGATCGACCACTGGTGATTCATGCGGGCGGTCATCGGCAACATATCGGACAGGAAAACGCCGGGGACGCGCGAACGAGTAACGCCGAACTCGCCGCGAAACTCGACGGGCGCATCGGGCTTGGGGTCCCACATGTCGATATGACTGGGCCCGCCGCGCATCCACAGAATGATGACGGAGGTCGGCGGCGGAGACTCGCCGAGTGCACGTGCCTGATCCTCGGCACGCAGCAGCTGACTGAGCGACAACCCCGCCGAACCCAGAATACCGGCCTTCACGAAGCTGCGACGACTCAGAACAGAGCGCTGCGTTACTCCGCCGCCCCGCTGGCTTGCTGCCTTTACCGTTTGCGTCATGGCTCTGCTCCTATTTTGGTGTCGCAGGCGTACTTTTTTGAATCTTCTCGACCTTGGCTTTTTCACGTAGCCGCAGGGCGAGATAACCGGCTAGCTGGGTGCCGAGGACCTGGTAGCCGGCCAGATTGGGATGCCGATCTTTGAACCAGTCCGGCACCTTGGCCAGATGGACGTCCAGCAAGTTATCACCGACGTGGACGACGTCGCCACAAATCGATTCGGGCGGAATCAAGGCGTGGTACTTGACCGGAACATCCTTGAGCGGCAACCGACGCCAGAACAACATGTTCGGGCCCTTCGTCAGTCCGGCGGCGTACGGACCATGCTGGTCGAGCACCGGCAACTTCTCCGCCGCTGCGACGGCGCGGACGTGGTCATTGATCGTCCGGTTACGTTCGTCGCTAAAAAACGGGATGACGGTCTCCAGCACGATCTCCGCCTTGGGCTGGTCCGCCCGTAGGCGCGCAATCAGCTTTTTATAGCTGGCCGGAAACTCCGTCTTGAAATCTTTCACATGGCGAATGTCATTCAAACCGTAGCGGAGGAAGATGAAATCCAGCGGCGGCTGCTTGACGACGTCGCTTTCGTAGCGACGCGGTCGGGCCAGCAACAGGCTGACCATGTCGCCGTTCACGCCCCGGTTCAGCACTTCAACCGGCGCGAGGTCCGGCTCCGTGGCCAATAGCTTGCGGACGACGTCTTCCAGGTGATCGGCTTTCGGATACAGGTCGCGGCAGAAGGTCCCAATGACAGTACTGTCACCCAGGAGCAGTATACGCACCTTGCCAGGCTTAGCATCCTGGGCGTCTCCCTGACCAGCGGCAAGGAGAAACACCAACAGGCACAGATCGAAACGGATCCACATGAGCCAAGCCCCAGCGCCCGCAACCTATGCAACACCCCCGAACGCTCATGGTTCCGAAAAATGAACAAAAGAAGTCGCTCTTCGAGTTGATTAGTTTAGTTCCGGAGGGCTTAACTGGCCCGCGTGTATCTATCATTGGGCTTCCGCCAATTCCGCCAATCGTCTTTAATATTGGCGAGCACGGCGGAGGTGACTTTTGCCGATACAATATTATGTACGCAGCGGGCTTGCAGGCTCGCCCCTTCGCAGCGAACGGAGGGTTGCAGACACCAGGGGCCAAGCCAACATTTCAGGATGGTGGCAGCCTTTACCTTTCTTCGAGGAGACCGAGAATTCGAAATCTTGACCGTCAAGCACCGCAAGAACGCGGCCCGCGCAGAAACGAACAGATCCGCATCACCCCGATCCGGCTGATCGGTGCCGAGGGCGAACAGCTGGGCATCGTTCCCACCTTTGAGGCACTTCAAAAAGCGAAAGAGGCCGGCCTGGACTTGGTTGAGGTGGCAGCCGACGAGCGGCCGCCTGTCTGCCGAATCCTCGACTATGGCAAACTGCGTTTCACGACCTCTCAGAAAGGAAACAAGGCCAGCAAGGTTCGCCCGCAGAAACTCAAGGAGATTCGCGTTCGGCCCAAAACGGATGACCACGACATCGAGACCAAGGTCGCTCAGGCGCGGAGATTTCTTGAACACAACGACAAGGTTCAGGTCACGGTCATCTTTCGCGGCCGTGAAATGCAACACCAGGAAGAAGGCCGAAGGGTATTGGACTCGGTTCTGGAGAAGCTGGCCGCCGCGGGCAAGGTGGAACGAGCGCCGATGATGGACGGGAAGAAAATGACCGCGCTGATCATGCCCAACAAGTCCGCGGCGAAGCCCAAACCCAAGTTGGCAGAAGTAAAACCTCCCGTGGTGACAGCGCAACGGCCGGTCTAACGGGGATAAGCTTGTCGACGCGGGGTTGGCTTTTGGCCAGTCCCGCTCATTTCTTTCGCAATCTTTATCGCCCACTCCCACGGCTTCGCTCGGCTATTCAGCCCTACGACCGTTTCGCACGGCACACCGTTCAACCCGTTTTCAAGGAGATTGAATGACCACCCTGAAAACCACGGCCGGCGTGATGCTGGTGCTCGTGAAGCCTTGAGGTCGTTGCCAGCCACCATTGAACTATGCGGTAATGATGAAAGAGAGCGTGGAGAATGCCAATGCTGTCTATCAGACTCGTGCTTGCTTTGTGTATGTCTTTGTTGCCGGCCCACCTCATGGCGTCGGCGCTGAAGGTCACGATCCGCACAGACTTCCCGGGCGGCAACGTCCTGGTCGTGAAGGATGAAGGGGCAACGGTTCACCTGGCACCGGACCTGCGCGGCGGGCCGGCCTGGTTCTACTGGCACGTCGAGGCTGAGGCGGCACAGGCCGGATCCGTGAACTTCATGTTCGCCAGGCCGCCGATGGTCGGGGTACGCGGGCCGGCCGTCAGCCAGGATGGAGGCAGGTCCTGGCAATGGCTGGGTGCGGATCAGGTGAAGTTTGCACCAGCGGCAGGCATGGATAAAACCATGCCACGCCATGATAGCTTTTCTTTTACCTTCACCGAGGCAAAGCAGAAGGTTCGCTTCGCCGTGGCAATTCCTTACCTGCAACGCGAATTCGACGAGTTCCTGAATAAGCGCAAAGCCAATCCTCATTTGACGAGGAGCACCTTGACCGAAACCCGAGTTGGACGACGACCGGTCGATCTGGTCCAGATTGGAAAGCCCGGGCCAGGAGTTCATTCCGTCTTGATGACGGCTCGACATCATGCATGTGAATCAATGGCGAGTTACGTGCTGGAAGGGATCATGCAGGAGGCATTGTCCGATTCGCCCGCTGGCGTGGAATTTCGCAAGAAGCACGTCCTCTATGCCGTTCCCCTCGTTGATACAGACGGAGTGGAATTGGGGGATCAGGGGAAGAACCGCTTGCCCCGCGACTACAATCGCGACTATGGCCCTGACACCATCCATCCGGAAATCAACGCGATCAAAGAGTTGGCCCGCCGAAAGAAGGTTCAGTTCGCGCTGGATTTGCACTGTCCTTTTCTGCGGGGCGACATTCACGAGGCCTTCTATTTTGTCGGCCTGGGGTTGCCGCACATCAAGAACAACCTCGCCGAATGGAATGCCTGGCTGAAAGAAGAACGCCCGCAGGTGGCGATGACGCCGCTCGATCTGTTGACCGATCCACGCAAACCCAACGCAGCCGATCCGCGGATCAATTCGCATTATTTCGCGACGAGAGAGAACGCCATCTTCGCCGTCACTCTCGAAGTGCCCTACGCGCAGCCGACGTGCCCCCTGGATGCCGCGATGGCGCGCGCGTACGGCAGTTCCATGCTCAAAGCCTGGGTCCGGACCAAGTTCGTCCCGGCGAATGCGGAAGCCGGGCGCGGTAGCGACGATCATGCCAGTCTCCTCACGCTGCGCACCAAATTCCTCAAGACCTACCGAAGTAATCCGAAAGAGGCGGAAGCGCTGGTGAACTCCATTCTCGACGCGAAATCGGCTATCCATCGCGCCGAGGCGAATAACCTGATGGCGCTCTTGCGCTTCCATCAGCGCCGTTTCCCCGAGGCACGCCGCTTCAACGATGCCGTCAGCAAGGATGCCGAAACCACGGCCCAGCAAAAAGCGACCGCGGCCCTGCTGCGGATGCAGATCGTGAGCAGCGATCCGACCTCAAGGGCAAACGACGTCGAAGCCGGCCTGGTCGAATCGCAACGTTTGCCTTATCCTTCGCCCGAACATCAGGCCAAAGGCTTCGATGTCGTCAGCGATTTTTTCTTCAAGAAAAAGGATTTCGATAAGTCGCTCGGCTACACTCGGAAACAATTCGACGTTGCGGCGATCCATGAAAAAGGCAAGCTGTTGAATTGAATCGCGACGTTTCAAGATCTCCTCAAACGGCCTGAAGACGCGGTGGCGTCCCGAATCGAAGCCGTCAAAATCTTGCGCGCACGACTCGGCCCGGTCCCCGAACGAAGCATCTTCGGCGCGAACATGACCGTCGATCTGTTCGAAGCGCTCCTGGGCATCCCCACCTCAACACTCGACGAAAAGAGAGCCGCCGCGGCAATGGTACTCAATCACGACATCGTTTCGGCTGCATTGAAGGACAGGGTTCGCAAGACTTTGGCCGAGCTTGAAAAATCGAAACAAATCGCGGCTGCATGTTGCCGAGGTTTCGCCGTGACAATATTGAGGTGTACCATGATTCGTTGGTCCTTGTCCTTGGTGTTAATCCTGCCGGTATCCAGGGTTGCCATGTTGTCTTCCCATTCCCCACGTTCGATTTCCTGCTGCCATTTTTCTTCGAGCATGGCATGGTGCTTTCGTTGCCCCTCCCAGCGGTCTTCAACCAACTCCCAGAGGCGTTCGAGCGTCTCCGACCGCCTTTGAGCTTGGGCCTTGTCATGCCCCAGGTAAAAGCGGCGTTGCTTGCCGTCCCGAGTTCTGCCCAAATCCCGCTTGAAGCCGCCCCGATTGTCCTGGGAGAGAATGCTCTTCGCCATGTTTTGCGTTCCCTGAATGCAAGCGTGAAGTCCTGAAAAAGGCTGGACGGGGCATGAAGTCCTTCGTCCTGGCCTACCACCAGATGAGGAGCAGCGGCATTAGGAGCGTCGTTTACCGTGAGCAGAGCGATCCCCCGCCGTCCCCCGACAGTACACGCTCCGCGTTTGCTCGTCTCGGAAACCGTTCGCGGACGGAAATCGGATACGGGGAAGCAAAAATCGGACACAAAATCGGATATTTTTCGAGGGTTGGCCGTTTTGGAAGACGCGGAGAAAATCTGTAAATCTTGAAATGATAAAGCCTTGCGATAAATCGCAAGGCTTTGAAAAGTACCCCCAAGGGGACTCGAAACACCCCTCGGAAACACAGGAAAAACGCCGATTTCCCAAACAGGCGGCGCAAAATCCGGCGCACTTTCGGCCAATTTTGATGCAATCGACTCCGACCTGCAACGCATCCTCGACGCCTGGCCGACGTTGCCGGCGGCGCTCAAGTCGGGCATCCTGGCCATGATCGACGCGGCTCGGAAGTAGGAAGCCCGCAAGGATGCCCTGCCCGTCGCCTGGCGCTTCGCTGGGCGCGTGCGGAGGCGCGGGGGAAGGGCGGCAGCTGGATCCAAGGGCAACGCCTGAATTCGCGTTCTGGGAATCGTCCAGGATTGAACCAGACCCCCTCCCACTTCCTACGGGTTCCTCGTGACTTATCCCCCG
>SHZY01000053.1 GCA_009692065.1 Gemmataceae bacterium | reverse complement strand
TACTTTGCCGATCAACCCAGCCCGAGCCTGCTGCCCGACACCACCTGAGCCGCTTCCTGCCGGTACTTCCATTCATAACGTAGTGTTGGCCATTCTCGAACGCAACTGGTACGCGCTGTCGGCAGTATTCGACCGTGAACGGCTACGAACAATCGTACCATAGCGCCCTCTTACAATGTCGGCCCGATCGACCACGGGGCGAACTCTTCCTCGCCGACGCCGTTGATCTCGCTCTTGGTCTTCTTGCCGGACGCCACCGCCAAGATCTCCTCGAAAATTTGCTTGCCGACGACTTCGACCGGCGTGCCTTCCAAAATGACGCCGGCGTTGATGTCCATGTCGTCGAGCATGTGATTGTAGAGCGGCGAGTTGGTGGCGATCTTGATCGACGGCGATGGCTTGCAGCCAAAGACGCTGCCGCGGCCCGTGGTGAAGACGCAGACGTTGGCGCCGCCGGCGACGATGCCGGTCATGCTGACGGGGTCATAGCCGGGCGTGTCCATGACGACGAAGCCCTTGGTCTTGACGGGCTCGGCATAATGAACGACATCGACCATCGCGCTGGAGCCTCCCTTGGCGATGGCGCCGAGCGATTTCTCGTAGATGGTGGTCAGGCCGCCTTCCTTGTTGCCGGGGGACGGGTTGTTGTTGATCTCGGCCCCGAAGATGCCGGTGTACCATTCCCACCACTTGATGCGTTCGACGAGTTTTTCGCCGACCTCGCGCGTGATCGCCCGGCGCGTCAGCAGATGTTCGGCTCCATAAATCTCCGGCGTCTCGCCGATGATCGAGATGCCGCCCTGGGCCACAAGCATATCGGAGGCCACGCCGAGCGCGGGATTGGCGGTGACGCCGGAGTTGCCGTCAGACCCGCCGCAGTTGGTGCCGAGGATCAGATGCTTGGCGGGCAGTTCCGTGCGGCGAATATCGTTGACGCGTGGCAACAACTCGGCGATCGCCTTGACGCCGGCATCGACTGTCTTGGAGATGCCGCCGCATTCCTGGATGCTCAAGACGAGCGGTTTTTTCTTGCCGCTGCCGTTGAGTTGGATGAGCCCTTCGCCTTCGACAAGGTGAATCGCCTGTCCCGTTTCACAACCCAGGCCAACGAGGATGTAGGCAGCAACGTTGGCGTGCTTGGCAAAGCCCGCAAGCGTGCGATCGAGTTGCTTGTGGTCCGACCCGTCGAACTGCATGGCACAGCCGGCCTTGTGCGTGATGGCCATGACGCCGTCCACGTTGGGGAACTTCTTCAAGAGATCGGTCGCATGAAACCGCTGCGTGATGTACTTGCTGGTCTGGGCCGAGCAGTTCACGGTGCTGATGACGGCGATGTAGTTGCGCGTGCCGTAGCGGTAAGGTTCGGCACGATCCGGGCCGCGGTCGTAGCCGAGGAAGGTGCGTTCAAGCCCAGGAACGGCCGTCCCTGGGCTTTTGGGGAGATCCTCGCAGAACGCGTAGTCGCGCTCGAAGGCGTCGGCCCCAACGTTCTGCACATGGACCCAGTCGCCCGGCGCGATGTCCTTCGAGGCAAAACCGATGATCTGCCCGTACTTGTAGACCGCCTCCCCTTTCTTGATCGGCCGCACGGCAATCTTGTGCCCCATGCCGACGCGGCTCGATACGGTCATCTTCGTGCCGTGATCTTCCAGCACCGTTTCGATCGGAATGGGTTTGGTGGCAATCGCGACATTATCTTGCGGCCGCAGGTGAACGGCGACCTGCGTCAGCGGCACGGTAGACATAGTGGTTTTCTCTGGAAAGGTTAGCGACGCTTCGAAGAAGCGTCCGCCGGGCAACGTTTCTTCGAAGCGTCGCTAACCGAGAAGTTCTGGTGACTGGAGTTCAAAATACGGCGCTGGTGGAACGATGTATAGGCCAACCGGGGTTAAAAATTGACATCCGCGATCCGATGCCGTAATCTTTCTACCTGCCGCGCATTTTCGCTGGTCGCCAGCGTGCCACGATTTTCGGTGCGATCATGGATTATTACTTGCCCCAGTTGTGACAGCAAAATGCGCATACCGGACAACGCGGCAGGCAAGCGCGTGAAGTGTCCGACATGCGCAGCGGCTATCCAGGTGCCGGAGGTGGTAAAGTCGGGCGAGTCAGCTAGTCCGGCACCGGAGACATTCGGCGCAACTGACAAGCCACTACCGCCCGCCACTATGCTGGTGGCCTGTCCCACATGTTCGACGACCGTTTCCTGCAAATACGACATGGCAGGTCAAAAAGTCAAATGCACGAAATGCGGCCAGCGAATCCTTGTCCCAAATCCTCCTCCGCAAACCAAAGCTGGATCCAACAAGACGACGCTTGGCAAGATCGTCGATGACGATCCGATGACAGTGCCTCCCGTAGCCACCGAAGCGCCGCCCCCTTACCAGGCGCAGCCACCGCCCTTGCCGGCCGAACCGATGTCTGCGATCCGGGTTCCACCGTGGATGCGTACAACGCCGCCTCCTCTTCCACCCGTGGAAGAAAACACCATCGACGATCCTGAACCGCAGTTTGTTTCATGCCCCTTTTGCAAAGGCAAGGTTCCGCGTGACGTGATAAGATGCAAGCACTGTGGGGAGACATTGGATACGGGAGCGCGTTCCCAAGAGGAAGCGAGGCGTGAAGCCGAAATATTGGCGCAAAGTACGGACGTTTTCGGCGTCGTCGGATTTATCATCGGCCTATTTTCAGTTGCGTCATTAGCTCTAGCGTGTTACTACGGACTAGGCGTAGTGATTGCTATACCTCTTGGAATTGTGGGCGGCGGTTGTAGCTTGTTTGGAAGGGGAAATCTTCGCGTCGCTGGAATCGTGATAAATGGGATTGCGATTTTCATCGCGTTGATAATCGGCGACGTTTGGCTCCTGGTGATGATTACTGCGCGGCGGTTGTAGCTTGTTTGGAAGGGGAAATCTTCGCGTCGCTGGAATCGTGATAAATGGGATTGCGATTTTCATCGCGTTGATAATCGGCGACGTTTGGCTCCTGGTGATGATTACTGCCGCGAATTAACCGCCCCATCGGCGGTTCTAAACCAAAAAGCGTAAAGAAAGCGGCCTAGCGGCGACAGCGGGGTGAGACGGAAAGCAAGGTCGCCTCACGGCCTTGCCGCGCTATAACCCAGCACGATATCCGACGCCCCGCGCCCGGCCGCGACCTTGCTATCGCGGTTGAGGAAGATGTCGTCGCCGGCGCCGTAGGTGCGTTCCGTCAGGAAGTGAACGTGGCCATCGGCGAACAACACGTTCTGGCCGGTGCCGCCGTGGTTGATGCTGTTGTCCATGCTGTTGATCAGCACGCTCTCGGCCGGCGGGCGATCGGCCATGATCGGCGTTTGGCTCCAGCCGACCGGCAGAGTGCCCCCGGGACCGTGGTGAACTTCGGCCTCGTCCCGATAGCCGAGCGAGTACGCATAAGACATCGACAAACTCGGCGAATAGAGGCCGAATTCCTCATCACTCATGCCGAGCAATGCATTGACCGAGAACCGGCACGAAGCGGGCGAACCGAGGCCCGGACAGCGGATCGACGCACGCGCCGGCAACGTCCCCGCGTCGCCTAACATCGGAACCACCATGCCCGCCACATCGCGCGGCGATTGCTTGGCAACATCGGGTAGCTGCCCGTGCTGATCGCGATACGTCTGCAACGCCACGTAGAATTGCCTCAAGTTTTCCTTGCACTCTACGACCACCGCCGCCGAGTTTGGCCCGCGCATGCGGCCCAAGATCGTCAGGCCAATGCCAACCACCATGACCAGCAGACACGCGGCTACCAGAACGTCCACACGCGGCCGCCAGAAGCCCCGGCTCGGCAGCGGCGCGCGGGCGGCCGGGACAATCTGCGGCGCGGGCTCCACGGCCGGCTTGAGCGCGCAGATATGCTCGGCGACTCTTGCCAGCGTGCGCTCGACGAGTTGCGGCGGCGCAACAGCCCGCTCCTCATCCACGGCCAGGGGCTCCAGCGCTTGCTTGAGCAGCGCCAGCTTCCGCCGCGCATCGGCATCCTGCTCCAGATGAGTCTCGACTTGCCGGCGTTTGCCTTCGTCGAGCGTTCCCAGAATGTACTCGATGAAATAGGTTTCCATGGTTCGACCTTGTCGTTGCGGCGAGTGTAGTCATCACTCGGAGAGCCTGTGAACTAATCTCACGCAAAGGCGCAAAGGCGCCAAGGAAGGCAAGAATCGATGCATTTCTCTGGCATTTCTTTGCGCCTTAGCGCCTTTGCGTGAGTCGTATTTGATTTCTTCACATCCTCGGAGCGTGAGGCCTACAGTCCGCCATCAATCTTTCAGCGCCGGCTCGACGGCCCAGGCCTCGTGCAGCCTGCACAAGGCGGTGTGCAGGCGCGACTTTACCGTCCCCACCGGGATCTTCAATATGTCGGCGATATCCTTGTACTTCAGGCTCTGGTAGTAAGCCAGCACCACCACACTGCGCAAGAACTCCGGCAGCTTCTCGACTCCGGCGCGGATCAACTGCCGGCGCTCCTCGCTTTGCACTTGCTCGATCGGCCCGGGGTCACGGCTCTCCAGCAGCGTTAGCAGGTGCGGCAGATCGTCGGCATCGGCGTCTTCCACTTCCACGTGCAGGCGCACCGTTTGATGTCGGCCTTGCCGGCGCAGGGCGTCGATAGCCTGGTTCGTCGCGATGGCGTACAGCCAGGGTCGGAACGGACGCCCCGCTTCATACTGGTGTATCTTCGTATACAACTGCAAAAAGGTATTCTGGAAAACGTCGTCGGCGAGGTCGGCGTCGCCTAGATACCGACGCAGGTAACCATACAACTCGCCTTCATAGCGGCGCAGCAACGCCCCGAACGCCTCCTGCGTGCCGTGCCGAAACATGGCGAGGAGTTCCTCATCTGCACAGTCGGCATACGGCGAGGAGCTTGCCACGGGATCTCTGGAAGTATTACGCAGGAAGTGTGGATAGGGTTCACGCATCGAGCCCGCTTGCGGCTTCGCGCTCGCGCGGGATCGCCAATTGCCCGGCGGCGCGGCGCGGCGCGGGCGCTAAACGGCAAGCGGCGGGGCGTTATTTCTTCGATTTCTTCTTGCCAGCCTTGGCGGATTTCTTGGCCGACTTCGCCTTGGCCGGCTTTTTGGCGTCGTCCTTTTTCTTACCACTGCCAAAAATTGCGGCATAGCCTTCGGAAAAATGTTTCGTTTCTGCGAGACCGATGCGGACAATACTCACGGCAAACGCCTCCTAATAGCGGAAATTTCTACTCTTATCAGTGTAAAGGATCGCAGGGCGTTTGTCACGGACATTTCAGCGATTAGCGACGCTTCGAAGAAGCGTTGGGCCACGGTCGCTTCTTCGAAGCGTCGCTAACCTGGGCTACTCGGGCGGCGGCGTTTCGCAGACGACGCGGAAGCCGATCGCGACCGACCCCTGCGCGGAATCGGCCGAGCGACGATACGCGGAGCGGGCTAGGTGCGGCAGATCGAGGAAGCTGCCGCCGCGAACGATCCGCTCAAGCCGAGGCCCCGGCGGCGGCCCCTTGGGATCGTCCACCGGGCGTTGCAGGTAGTTCGGGCTCCAGTAGTCGGCGCACATTTCAGCCACGTTGCCGTGCATGTCGTGTAGCCCAAAGTCATTGACCTTCTTCTTGCCGACGGGATGCGTGATGAGCGTCACCTTGGGAAACTTGCCCGCGAACACAGGGTTCCACCCGTGGCCAAAGCCTGGAGCAGCCGCCAGGTCGTCGCCGAATGACCAGAGCGTGGTGCTGCCGGCGCGACAGGCGTATTCCCATTCGGCCTCGGTCGGCAGGCGATAGGTTTTTTTCTCCTTGTTGCTGAGCCAGGCGCAATACGCTTCCGCATCCTTCCAGGTGATATTGCACACGGGATGCTCCAGCGATTGGACAAAGCCGGTGTTCTTCCAGTTCAAGTCCGGCTTGTGGCCGCCTTCCTTGAACAGTTCGACCGTGGTCCCTCCCACGCCCAGGCGCTCCGGCCCGGTCACATAATTCGGCTTGGCCTCGACGACGAACTTGCTGAACTGCCCGAACGTTACCTCGTGCATGCCGATGTAGAACGGCTTGGTAATGCGCACGCGATGCTGCGGTTTTTCGGCGGCCACCCGATCGTTGAACTTGTCCGGCAGCAGTTTGCGGTCGAACTTCTTGGTGATTTCGTTGAGAAGTTGAAGCTGTTCGTCGCTCGATCCCATCATGATTTCGCCCGGCGGGATGAGCACCAGCTTCGCGGTCAGCGAATTGGTGGCCACGAGATCGCAGTGAAGATAGGCGGCCCAGTTTCTCTGGAGTTGCTTCGCTTCGTCACTGGTCACTTCGACCAACGGCGGACGCACTGGACCGGGCGGCACGTACCGGATGGTGATCTGCACAGTTTCACCGCGTACAATCGAGAAGCGGTGCGGCTTCACTTCCAGGCCTTTCGCCAGACCGTCCGGATCGACATAATACCCGCCGACCGGCAACTGATGCGTCCCGGCAGGCAAATCGCGAGGCTGCTTACTTTGGTCGAAGAACGTCAACCGGCTCTTGTCGAGCTTCGCCCTGGCATCGTCGCCTTCCACCGTGATCTCTACATGCCCCTGATTGGGCGCCTGCATGACGCCAATGTAACAGCAGACCGACACGACCGCGATCAGCGCTCCACCCAGACCTGCGAGCAACCAGGTCCGACTGGGCGGTTGCGCCGCAAGCACCCCAGATTGCGGCGTCTGCAACTCCAGCTCCGTGATCGCCGACTCATCGAGTGTGGGGTCTTCTTCGATGGGCGTGGCGTCGCGGGTGGCCTGCCCCTTCCGGGCGAGCGATGCGGAAAGGGCAGCCGTCGGCACCGTCTTGCCGGTCGCCACCCATTCGCGTTCCACTTCCTGAATGGCCTGCACCACTGCCTTCGCCGACGCGGGGCGATCGTCCGGTTTTTTCGCCAGCAGCTTGTGGATCAGAATGGCGAGTGCAGGCGGCAGGTCCTCCTTGATCGATTGCAGCGCCAACGGCTCCTCGTTGATGATCATCAGCAGCATCGACACGGTGTCCTTGCCCGTGAACGGCAGCTTCCCCGCGCAGAGGCGATACATGAGGCAGCCGAGGCTGAACAGGTCGCAACGTTCGTCGACGCTCCAGCCCTGCGCCTGCTCGGGCGACATGTAGGCGGGGGTACCGAGGATCAGGCCTTCTTGCGTAAGGTGCGTCTGATCGTTGGTGGGGCGGGTCAGGCCGAAGTCGAGAATCTTGACGCGCCCCTTGTTGACGGCGTCCAGCCAGATGTTGGACGGCTTGATGTCGCGATGGATCAGATTCTGCGCGTGGGCGGCAGCCAACCCCTTGGCGATCTCCTTGCCGATGCGCATGATCTGCGGGAGGTTGAGCGTTTTGCCCGCCCGGAGCCAGTGATCTAGCGTCATGCCTTTGAGGTACTGCATCGCCGCATAGGGGATTTCGATGTCCTCACCACTCACTTCGTAGATGGTGATGATGTGGTCGTGCTCGATCTTGGCGGAAGCACGCGCCTCGCGAAGGAACCGCTCTCGAGCGGTCGCCTGCTTGGCGATCGACGGCAGCATCACTTTGAGCGCGACGATGCGATGCAATCGCGTGTCCTCGGCCATGAAGACCGTGCCCATGCCTCCTTTGCCGAGAACCTTAAGAACGCGGTATTGCGCCAGCCGGCCGAGCTCGTCGAGGTTCTGCGACGCTTCGAGAAAATCGAACGATTCGCCCGGATCTGCATCGGCTTTCGACTTGGGCGACGAAGGGACCTTGATCCCGGAAGAGGCGCCGCCCCCCGCGGCTTTCGCCCCTGGCTTGTCACCCGCAGGTTGGGACCTCGGCTTATCGCTCATGACACTCTCAGCGCGCATCGGAATTGGAGCCGCCGCCTATTCTACGGCGCAACGCGAGCAATCTTACCGTATTTCTGGGTAGGTGGCAAAATGAGAGCATAGTGGGCAGTGGCTAGTGAGAAAAAATTCGCGGTCGGTGGTTGCCGAATGTTGGTTTTCAACTGGTCATTGACCACTGGCCACTGACCACTATTTCATCGCTCCCACGACAGCGTCACGCGCGACGCCGGCACCGCCAATCGCAAACGCACGAAGCCGATCGGGTCGTCACCCCAGGTCGCCGGCTCAATCTGCACCCGGCCCGGCGAGACGCGCATGCCCGCCTGATAATGCAGGCTGATCACCACTTCGCCATTGTGCGGCACCACGTTGGCGAGCCGAATGTACTGCCCGTCCGCCTCCAGAAGCTCGGCGTGCCCGCGCAACGCGAAGTTCGGCGTCCGGTTCACCTCGAACAGCCAGCCGACCTCCTCATCGACGACTTGCATTACCTTCCTGGCGTCCGGCCAAGCCTCGAATCGCTCAATCACCGCGGGCGACCAGGCAACGATCCAGCGAACGTTATAGCGCCGGCAGTAGTCCCACAACTCCTCGTCCGTGTAATCCCAGTGCTCGCCGTCCACCCAGGTCGCGATGGCCCGGCCTTCCAGCGACTCGTCGATCAGGCCGATCGAGGAATGCACGATGAATCCATCGGGGTCGAGGGCGCCGATGTAACTCCGCCCGGTCAAGATCGGCAAGAGCGCGGGCCAGCGCGAGGCATGGCGTGGCCGCTTGCGATCTTCCCACAGAATGCGCGCGTTGTCCTTCGTGTAATGCAGCAGCGTGTCCACCACGGCCTGCCGTCGGGGTCCCAGGCCGATCTCGAAGGCTTCACCAGGCAGGCAGCGTTCGATCAAAGTGTGCGGCGTCTCCGTCAACAGAATGAAGCAAGCGACTGAGCCGATCATCAACGTGACCAGGGCGCTGCGCCCAAGCGTGCCGACCTGCCACAGCCAGCCGCCCAGCCAAACGCATGCATGGGCCGCGGGAATGCAGGCGAACCAAAGCGCGGGGGCCAAGAGGGCGACTGTGCCGACGGTCCCGAGCGGCTCCCACGAGATGCCGAGCAGCGCCAGCACGAGCGCGCCGCCCGAGGCAAGACCCAGCAAGCGGGCCGCGGGGCGCTGCTGGGTCTGATTGAGAATCAGGACGCCGACGGCGCCGCCGACCGTTATGGCGACCGCCAGCAGCCGGCTCGTCGAGCCGCCCCAGAGCGGGGCGTTCCAGACGGTCGCGAAAGTGCGATGCACCAGCAGATCCGGCGCGGTCGGCAGCGGCGTCCGCAGCCACCACGACTCGAGCCAATCCGCCAACCAGGGCAGGTTCAGGCCGAACGCCAGCAGCTCCGCGCCCCAGAGCGCGAAATGCCAGGTCAGAAAGTCGTGCTTCACGCCGACAGAAAGATAGTACGCCAGCAGCACCGGCAGCGCGATCGGGAAAAGCAACGGCTGCAAGAACCAGCCGACGCAAGCAGTCATCCAGAGTCCAAACCACGCCGTCACGCTGGCCGTCCGGTGGAATGAGATCAGGAAGCCAACGTGTGCCAGGGCCGCCAGCGATCCCAGGTAGAGTTCGCAGTCGCCGGTCAAGAGCGCCGCCCGGCCATGAGGCCCCCACCAGATCAACTGCCCGAGAATCGTCGCCAACAGTGAGGTGCCGTGCCCCAGGCCGATCGTCTTGCACGCCAGCAAGAGAAACACAGGCACCAGCATGCACAGCAACGCGAAGCCGATCTTGTACGCCGCTGGCTGATACGTGCCGCCGCTCAAGACGAAGAACAACTCCGCCAAGCGACTGCCGTCGAAAATCGGCGTCTTGGGTTGGCCGGCGCCGAAAGCCAGAGAGTAAACCACCGCGCGGCCGCGTTTCACAATGCCTTCGGCCCCACGCTGGCCCAGAAATTGATGTTGGGCGTGAACGCCAGAAACGAGCGGTTCATCGCTGGTCAGATTGCGAAATGGGTCCGGACCGAAAAGCGATAGGGTAAGCCAGCCGTGCCAGGCCAACATCGCAGCAATACCGAGCAGCCAGGCCCAGGTCGGCAGCGTCCAGGTTGCTGATCCGTCAGCAGTTGCGTCCGGTCGTTCCATCGCCGTGCATCGTAATGGTTTCCGTCAACACGGGCAAGACGGGTATCCCTGATTATGGTCGCCGCAAGCGGAGAAATCGGGCAGGTATTCTGCGCAAGTCGTACCAAATATCGCGTTCTTGCTCAAATGCGCCCTGGCGTAACCCGAAAACGAAAAAGTTCCGCGAAAACAAGCATTTTTGTCTAGCGTTGCGTTTCGCCGACAGATAACATTAAACTGTTGGGGAAGAAGGGTTTCCTTCTGAATGCGAGAGGAGCCTCGAACATGTCGCGACTTATGTTACCCGGTCTGGCTGTCTTCACACTCCTTTGCTTTTCGATCGTTGGGCCTGCCCAGGATCTGAAAGACCAGCGAGCGAGGCAGCAAATTGCCGCCGACAAGCTCATTGGCCAGGTGAAGGAGACGCTGGATCGCTCGCGCAAACTTGAAAAGACCGATCCCGTCGAAGCGAAATTCCTACTGCGCGACATGATTGCGCGCGTGAAAGATTCGACCGATTTGCTGATTGCCGATCGCAGCTCGCTGACTCAGTATCTGCAAATCCGCTTCAACCAGGTCGATGACGCCGCCCGCGGCCGCAAGATCGCCGACGATCAACGCTCCCTGCGCGACCCGCCGAAAAACAGACCGCCGGTGAACAATCCATCCGGCGGCGCCGGTTCCGTCGCCAAGGGGTTCATCGATAGCGCCAAGGGCGCTAACAAGGCGAACAACGACTACAATCGCGATCGTGCCAAGGGCATCCTGGCCATCAACCAGGGCATCGACAAAGTTGTTCTCACGGACAAGGAAATCGCCTTCCCGGTCTACTGGGCGGCCTTATCCAAGGAGCGGGCAAAACTCGTCAATCCGGTGCTGAGCGAAAAAGAAATCACGCTGCTCAAGACGCTCAACTCGGTCATGTCTGTCGATTATCCCGGCTTGAAACTCAGTGATATCATCGGCCAAATTCAGGACCGCACCGGCTTGACGATCATCGTCGATGAGGCGTCCCTCGCCGACGCAAGCATCGATTACGACACCGCTGTCACTTTCAAGGCTCAGAAAGTAACCGTCCGCACTATCCTCAAGGCCATCCTCGCCAAGGAGAAGCTGACCTACATCATCAAGGAGGGGAACATCCAGGTCATGACGCCAAAGAAGGCCAGCGAGTACACCGTGATCCGCACCTACAACATCGACGACCTGATCCAGCCGAGTCAGGCGATGCAGGGGATGTTCAATCCGCTGATGAACGAATTCCAGATGAGGCAGAACGCTATGATGCTGATCAACCTCATCCAGCAGTCGATCGAGCCGTCGTACTGGCAGCCCAACGGTCCCGGTACGATCATCTTCTACCCGCCGACCAAATCGCTCGTCATCCGGGCCAGTGCCGAGATGCACTACCAGTTCGGCTCACCGGGCCTGTTCGGCGGACGCTAGAAAAAATCCTCCCATACAATGAACCTCGGCCAAAGCGCCGAGGTTTTTTTTTCGCGACGCTTGCGGCTTTGCGTTCGCCCGACGCCCCGCGTGTGCTACGCCGCAAGCGGCAAAACGCCGGAGATCTCCCATGAGCCTCTACTTTCCGACCAACGCCGATAGCGCCCATCACGCCATCTTTGCCGGCGTCAACATCACGACCTGTGTCTGCGAGAAGATGATGCTCTCCTATGTCGAATTAGAGCCGCATTCGGTCGTCGCCGAACACAGCCACCCGCATGAGCAGGTCGGCATTCTCCTGGAAGGCAAAGCGATCTTCACGATCGGCGGCGAGGAAAAGCTGCTCACCAAGGGAGACATGTGGCGCATCCCCGGCAACGTCAAGCACCGCGTCGTCGCGCTCGAAGATCCGGTAAAAGCGCTCGACGTCTTTACGCCGATTCGCGAAGATTATCGTTAACCAGTCCCCGCTTAGCGCCCACAGCGAAGCGCCAAATCGCTTGGCGCATCACTGCGGGCGCTAAACGAAGTGGGATTACCAAAATGAACCTCAACCTCCGCAACCAAACCGCCGTCATCGTCGGCGCCGCCCGCGGCATCGGCCACGCCATCGCCAAGGAATTCGCGCGCGAAGGCGCCGATCTCGCGCTCGTCGATCGCGAAGAATCGCTGCCACACGCCGGCGTGCAGCTTGCCGCCGAATTCGACGTGAACGTCACCTCCTGGGTCGGCGATGTCACGAATTACGCCGATATGCGGCAAGCGGCCGAGCATTTCAAACGCGAGCGCGGCCGGCTCGATCATCTTGTTTACGGCGTCGGCGTCGGCTCGGGCAAGTTCGGCTTCCCCTTTTGGAATCTGGAGCCGAGCGATTGGCCGCGCGTTTATGAGATCAACGTGCAGGGGGCCGTCCATGTCGTTCATGCCTTCACGCCGTTCTTCCTGCAAGCACAGGCTGGCTCGATGCTGCTGATTGCGTCGGTGGCCGGCCAGATCGGCTCACAGACCGATCCGCCTTACAGCGCGTCGAAGGCGGCCCTCATCAACTTCATGCAATGCGCGGCCAAGGACCTGGCCCCGTACCACGTGCGCGTCAACGCCCTGTGCCCGGGCATGGTGAAAACGGAGCTCAACAAGTCAGTCTGGGACGCCTGGAACCGCCGGCAACCCGATGATAAAAAGCAATCCTACGACGACTGGGCCGACGACAAGATCCGCCGCGTCGTCCCGCTGGGGAACTGGCAGACCCCCGAGGAGATGGCGGCGATGGCCGTGTACCTGGCATCGCCCCACGGCCAAAACATCACCGGCCAGTGCGTCAACGTGGATGGCGGATTTGTGATGCACTGGTAAACGCGATTTTCGTTTAGCGCCCGCGTGGGCCCGCGCGGGCGCTAAACGAAAACGAGACCAACCCCATGCCACCTACAATCATCGAAGGCCGACTGGCCGACATCACCGGCGTCCGCCATGGCCAGATCGCCATCGACAACGGCGTCATCACCGCCGTCGGCACCCAACTCGGCAAAACGACACACGTCTTCGGCGACAGTTGCCTGATCTTCGCCGGCATGGGCGATATCCACATCCACGCCCGCGAAGACATCACCGGCAAGGAAATGCACAAGGAGACGTTTGCCTGCGTCAGCGCAGCCGCGCTGCACGGCGGCGTGCTGCACGTGGCCGACATGCCGAACAACCCGGCAGCGCCGATCGATGACGCCAGCTACACGGCCAAGGAAGCGCTGCTGCAAAAGCAGAACCTGCCCGTCGTCTTCACGCTCTACGGCGGCATCGGACCGGGGACGAAACCACTCACCCGCAACGTGCCCTACAAGGCGTACATGGGACCGAGCGTCGGCGACCTGTATTTTTCCTCGCTGGAACAACTCGACGCGACGCTGGCAAACTACGTTGGCCGCGTGGTCAGCTTTCACTGCGAAGACCCCGTGTTTCTGGAAAAACACAAAGGGGCTGCGACACATGAAGATCGCCGGCCGGCCGAGTGCGAGCTGAGCGCCACGCGTTTTGCCCTGGCGATGATCGAGAAATATCGCCTCGTCGGCAAGCTGTGCCATTACTCGGTCGGCGACGGGTTGGCGCTCATCCGCGCCGCCAAGGCGAAGGGCCTGAGCGTGACCGCCGAGGTGACGCCCCACCACGTGTTTTTCGATACCGCACAGATCACGCCCGCGAATCGCCAGGCCATGCAGATGAACCCGCCGCTGCGTGCTCCCAGCGATCGGGCCGCTATGCTGAAAGCGATGCGCGACGGCACCGCCGACTACCTGGCGACCGATCACGCCCCGCACACGCTCGCCGAGAAGGCACGCGGCGTCTCCGGACAACCGCACCTCGACACCTATGGGCCATTCGTGACGTGGCTGATCGTCGAGCAAGGTTTCACGCCGGAGCGCATCGCTGCGATCTGCTCGGCCAATCCGGGGACGTTCGTCAATCCGTATCAGAAGGAAAAGTGGGGGCGACTGCTGCCGGGTTATGTCGGTTCGTTGACCGTGCTGGACTTAAAGACGCCGCTGACGATTCGGCGCGAGAAATTGAAGACAAAGTGCGGGTGGAGCCCGTTTGAAGGCGTGACATTTCCGGGGAGCGTGGCGGCGGTTTTTGTGGGCGGCCGTGTTTACGTTTAGCGCCTGCATGGCGCCTTGCGGGCGCTAAACGAAGACACGGCTACTTCATCTCGGCCGGCAGGATCACGATCTCTACAGCCTTTGTCTGCGGCGGATCCTTCTTCGTGAATTTTCCGCTCGATATCGCTTCGACCCGAACGCCGATTTTGAGATCCTCGAAGGTCGCGGCCTTGCGGTCTTTGCCGTCGAGTTTGAAGATTCTCGTGTCCTTCGTGACGTGGGCATAGACCTTCTCGTAGGGCTTTCCTCCTTTTTCTTCGATGAGGAACGTGCCGAGCAAGCCCTCGCCCTTTTCTGCCTTCGTGATGATGCCGCGCAGGTCGGGCTTCTTGTCTTCTAAAATCAGAATCTCATCGGCATACACCTGAGGCGGCTCGGTCTTGAAAATCTCTCCGTTGAATCACGCTTCGATTCGCACGCTGACCTTCAGATCCGCGAATGTCGCTGCCTTGCGGTTCTTGCCCGTCAGTTTGAAGATTTCCGTGTCCGCAGTAACGTGGACCCAGGTCGCCGAATTGGGATCGCCCGCCCTTTCTTCGACCAGAACCATGCGCGGCGTTTCCTTGAGCTCGGTCAATGTTATCGCGCCGCGTATCGTGGGCTCGTTGTCGCCTACGATCACCACCTCGTCCGCTTGAACCTGAGGCGGTTTGCTGTCATCGATCCCGCCGCTCCATGGGGCCTCGATCCGCTGCCCTGGTTTGAGGCCGGCAAATTTGGCGGCCTTGCGGTTCTTGCCTTCGAGTTTGTAGATCTTCGTTTGCTTGGAAATCCAAACAAACGCCGCCTTGTCCACGAGGACCCGCCCGATAATTTCCTTCCGGTCGTGCGTTTCGACCTTAACGATCGTGCCGCGAATGGGGCTTTCCTGGGCCGAACCTGCATCGCTGGCCAACGAAAGCCAGCCGATCAAGCCGATGACGATTGTGCTGATGGGGAACATCCTCATGGTTAATCTCCTATAGGGCGCGAACGGGAAATTGCACCAGTGATAATACCACGTTTCTCAAATCCACAACTTCACTCTCTCCCGCAACCCCGCCGGCAACTTCGCTTCCACCAGCCGGCGCACCTCGTTGTCGTGGTAGCGCGTGCTGAAGTGGGCGCACACGATCAGCTCGTTCTTGAAGCGGTCGGCTCGCTCGATGAAGTCATCCAGGTGCATGTGGCCGAACTTGTGGATCTTCTCACGACGATGCTTGGCGCGGATGAAGCTCATCTCCGTGATCAACACCTTCGCTTCATAGACCGGCGGATAGTTATCCAGACCCGCGGGGCTGGTGTCGCCGGTGTACGCCAGGATCGCCGTCCTGGTTTCCCGCGTCACAGCGACGCCGGAGAGGCGCAGGTCGCGGATTTGCTCCCCGGGCAGGCCGTGGTACTCTTCTTTCAGTTTGTTGCGGCGTTCCCAGACGAGGTAGCCGACCGAGGGGATTGTGTGCGTCGTCTCGAACACGCTGATGACGTGATCGCGTGAGAGCTCGATCTCCTGGCCTGGCTTGACGCCGATCAACTCGCAGTTCTGCCGGCCGCGATCAAGCCGCTGCATGACGAGCAGCAGGCGGCGGACGTCATCCACTGCGTACTCGGGCAGATAGATCGTCGGCGGCGCCATCTTCATCATGCGGCGGCGGGCAACGTAGACCGGCAGGCACGCGATGTGGTCGAGGTGCGTGTGTGTGATGAACCAGCTCGCGGTGCCCATGAAGTCCCACGGCTGGGCGCCTAGGTCGAAGCCTATCTTGAGCTCCGGGATGCGCCAGTAGCTCTGCACCGCGGCGCGCGAGTAGCCTTCGATCGTCAGACCGGCGTGATTGTGCGTCAGAAAAGGTGCGTTGTCGAGCATTCTTGCGTCGGCAGACAAGGAGATAGGGAGACAAGGAGAAGGGAAAAACCCGCTCACTGCCTTCTCTCCCTATCTCCTTGTCTCTCTGTCTCCTTGTCTCCTTGTCTACTTCTTTTCCGGCGCCGCCTTCTTGCCGAAGTCGCCCGCGCGAACGACCACGAGCCTACCAGAAGAGATATGCGTGGCCAGGGCGAGGTTCACATCCTTTACCGTCACGGCCGCGACTTTTCGCTCCATGTCGACCACGAAGTCGAAGGTCCGGTTCAGGTAGAGCCCGCTGCGCAGCATGTCGGCCAGGCTGTCGTCCTTGCCGCGCTCGATCTTGAGCTCTTCGAGGTAGCTTTTCTGGGCCAGCTTCAATTCCTCCTCGGTAATGCCGGACTTGATGAGTTTGTCCAGCTCTTCGAGCACGCCCTTGTCGAGCTTGTCGATCACATCGGGCTTGCAGAAGGCGTACATGAGAAACTGGCTGACCTTGTCCCGCGAGCTGACGGAAAGCTGCGAGCCGCAGCCGTAGCTCCAGCCTTCCTTCTGGCGCAAGCGATCCATCAAGCGGGACGTGAAGCTACCGCCGAGGATGAGATTGCCCAGCTCCAGGGCAGGATAATCCGGCGCCATGTCATTCATGGCGAACTTGAGGGCAGCGCCATAGACGGCGTTCTCCTTGTCCGGCGTGTTGATCGACTGTTTCGCTCCCTTGACCCCTTCGACCAGGACGCTCGGAATGCGCACAAAGGGGACCTCACTTTTCCAGTCGGCGAAGATCGCTTCGAGCTGCGTTTTGGTCGCGTCCATGTCGAAATCGCCGACGATGGCGAGCTCGCCGACGCTGCCGTTGATCTGTTCCTTGTAGATCTTGACGACGTCGTCGCGTTTGACCCTCTCGATGCGCTCGAGTGATTCATTGAACGTCGCCACATAGTGGATGCTCGTCTTGGGGTGCGGGTTGAGCTGGCGTGTGAGAGAGTTGAACGCCATCCCTTGAGGGTCGCCCATCGTCTGCTGGATGCCTTGCTTGCGATTTTGCTTGAGGATTTCCAGCTCTGCTTCCGGGAACGTCGGCTCCCGCAGGATCTCGTGCAGCAGTTTCATCAGATCGCCGTGCATTTCGCGTTTGCTTTCCCAGCCGACGCTGAGGGTCCCCAGACTGCTCGAGGCGCTGAGCGAGGACTTGAGGATGTCGAGCTCGTCCTGGATTTCCAGCCGGGTGAACTTCTTGGTGCCGCGAGTGAGCATGGAGCCGACGAAACCGGCCACCGTTCCCTTGCCGAGCAGCGACTTCTCGTTGCCGAAATGAAGCGTCAAGGTGCCGACGATGTTTTCACCGCGCGTCTTCTTGGGGAAGAAGGCGACCTTGAGGCCGCTGGCCAGTTGGAAGCGCTGGACGCGTTTTTCGATATTGGCGGGGGTCGCATCGAAGACTTCGCCCTGGGCGACCCCCTTGCCCCCCTTGAAATTCTTGACGAGCTTGTCGATGTCGGGCGTCTCCGGGATCGGCGTGCGCTGGCTTTCCTTGGTCGGGATGAACATGCCGACGGTGCGGTTCGATTGCCTTAGGTATTTCTGGGCGACGCGGTTGACGTCGGCCGGGGTGACCTTGGCAACCCGGTCGCGATGGATGAACAGGAGCCGCCAATCGCCGGCGCCGACCCATTCGCTGACCTCGAGCGCGGTCGTCGTGCTCTTCGTCAGGTGTTGCTCGCGGACGGCCAAATACTTGCGCACAGCCCGCTTCACTTCGTCCGCGCTGGCAGGCCGGTCGGCAAACTTCTCAACCTCGGCAACCATCAAGTCGCGTACCTCTTCCGGCGTGGCCTTGTCGTTGACGTTCGCAGTCAGTTCCAGGATTCCTGGGTCGAACCACGAGGTGGCGTCGTAGCTGATGGCCGTCGCTTTTTTCTTGTCCTGCACGAGGCTTTTGTAAAGCCGGCCGGAGGGGGTCGCGCCGAGCACCATGCTGAGTATCTCCACCGGGGGGTGGTCTTCATGTGAGGTAGCGGGAATGTGATACATCAAGCCGACGACGGGCACCTCGCCGACGCGGCGCAGGATCACGGAGCGCTCGCCGTCCTGGGGCGGCTCCTCGGTGTAAGTCTGCCCCAGGACGCGCGTCGGCGCCTTGAGCTTGCCGAAATACTTGCCGACGTGCTCCAGGGCTTTCTTCTCGTCGAATTTGCCTGCGACAATGAGGACGACATTATCGACCTGGTAATACTTCTTATAGAAAGCTTGCAGCCGTTCGATCGGCACGCGTTCGATGTCGGCGCGGTTGCCGATCGTCGATTTGCCGTAGTTATGCCACTCAAAGGCAGCCGCCATCATGCGCTGGCTGAGGATCGACGCTGGCCTGTTCTCGCCAATCTCGAATTCGTTGCGCACGACGGTCATCTCCTTGACGAGGTCCTCGCGGCGCACGAAGCTGTTGACGAGCCGGTCGGCTTCGGCCTCGAGCGCGAACTGGAGATTCTCGTCCTTGGCGGGAAAGCTCTCGTAGTAATTGGTGCGGTCGGTCCAGGTGGTGGCGTTGTAGAACTCCTTGTCCACGCCGTGGGCCTGCATCGCTTTGTCGAGCGCCTCGCCGGTCGGGTAGAGCTTGCTTCCCTTGAAGAGCATGTGTTCGAGCAAGTGGGCCATGCCGGTCTCGCCGTAGCCTTCATGGCGCGACCCGACGAGGACGGTCATGTTGACGGTGACGGCGGGAGATGACGGATCGGGGTAAGAAAGGAAACGCAGGCCGTTCTTGAAGCGATATTCGGTGATACCCTCAATGGTGACGACCTTTTCGTACTGCGCGTCTTTCTCCTGGGCGTGGGCGATGCCAGCAAACGCCAGCAGAATGCCGGCGATACTGAAAAGATGGACAGCTTTGGCGATGCGTTTCATTCCATGACTCCTCATTGCCGATATTAAGGTACGTCCAACTCGATGCGTGCATTGTACGGCGCGCGCAAAGCTTGGAAAACCGCCGCAAATCGACTTGACGGCGGAATTGTCCAAGGGCATAACCTCCCCTCTCCCCTCGGGAGAGGGGAGAGAAGAGGTGAATCATGAAAATCAGAACCTGTATCGCAAGTGCGCTGCTCGTCTCAACCGTCGGCTGCAGCAGCATGAATAATACGGAAAAAGGCCTGCTCGGCGGCACGGCAGTCGGCGCCGGCGCCGGCGCCCTGCTTGGCCGCGGACACCCCGGCGCCATGCTTGCCGGCGGCGTCCTCGGCGCCGCGGTCGGCGGCATTGCCGGCTCCGATCAGGACCGCCGTGAGGACCGTAAAGCTGCCATCGCCGCGGCAAACGCGCCGTCGCACCGGCAGATGAGCCTCAATGAGGTGGTGCAAATGGCCCAGCGCGGCCAGAGTGATAGCGTTATTATCGGGCACATCAACGCGACCAACTCGATCTTCCAACTGACGACCGACGACCTTAACGAATTGCACCAGCAGCGCGTCAGCGACAATGTGATCAACTACATGCAATCGCGCCGCGGCCGCACCGTAATCATGCAGCAGCGGCCCGATGTCATCTACGTCGCCCCGCCGGTCTATGGGCCCGGCGTAAGCATCGGAGTTGGCGGGCGATTTTGAATCTCCGTTTAGCGTTCGCGATATGCGCGAATTGCTGCGGGCGCTAAACGAAGACCAGACTACATTCCAAACCGCAGGTCAGGCCTCGCTTGCCCTGCGGTTTTCGTTTGTGCTATCGGCTCCCGTGCGATCGACCGGATCGTCTTTCACGCAAGGAGCCGAATCATGACGGAAGGCCTCTGGCTTGCAGGTATGCTGTTCGCCAACATGTGGGTAGGCGCCAATCTGGGCGAAACGAGGGAGGCGGAGAATCAGACCGCCCCGGCGCCCAACGAACTCCGCATCACCAATCCGCCAGCTTATCACGCCGTAGCTGCGACGGACGACAAAGCCAATTCCACCCGTCAGATCGCACTGGCGAAGTACGCCGACCCACCGGCGGCGCTGATGCCGCGAATCACGCAATCCTCCGCCTGCGGCTACGCTGTTTCGGCCAACGCCAGCGCCGGTCAGCAGATACAGCTCGACGTAGTACTGGCGTACATCGACCCGGCGGCATCGAGATTACCTTCATCGACGCCACCGACAAGCTGTCGCGAAAGGTCGGCGTTTGGACCTTCGACGCGGAGAACCTGAAGAGGCTCAAGAACCGCGGCAGCGAGACGCTATTTCTGCCGTGGGAAAGCTATGACCCCATCGTGAAGATCATCCGATTGAATGTAACGTGCCAGCGCGTGAGGCGTCCAAGCAAATGACGCTCGCCGAGATCGTGCAGTTCTCCAAGCAGGCGGGGACGGAAGAGATCCTTCTCCAGCAAATCGAATTGACCGACTCGGTATTCCAGATGACGACGCAGACCCTGCTCTTTTTGCTGGAGCAAGGGGTCAGCACGCGCGTGATCCGGGCGATGCAGGAATCTCCGTTTAGCGCTCGCGAGAAGTCTGCAAGAATACGCGCGTACGGCGAGCGTTAAACGAAGACCGGTGCGTGCCTACTCAAAGTTCGAGTTGATCCGAATCTTCCCTTGCAGCGGATTCGGCCGCCCCTCGGAGCGCTGGACGAAATCAATCGCCAGGCGCACGACCTGGTCGCCGTTCATTTCCAGTTCCCACACCACGAACTCGCCGCTGAGAATGTTGCTGCCCCGCCCCTTGCCGCGGAAGTCGAGGCCCGGCGCGGCGCCGCTGGAAGTGTACCGCTTGGCATTAAGATATTCGCCAACCGCGAGGTACTGGCCGACCGGGGCGCCGATATCAAGGAACCAGCCATCGACCATGAGGAAGATGCCACGGCTCGACTTCTTGGCGTTGAGCTTCTCGCCGGAGTAATCGTAGGTTTTGCCCTGACCGATGAAGTCGCCTGGAGCACTGATGAGCTTCAGGTAGGAGATCGGGCTACCACTTTGGCCTGGCTTTTTGAAGCCACCCTTGGGGGGGAAGTCGCCGCCCTTGGGGGGATCCTTGGGATCCTCCTTAGGATCCTCCTTGGGAGTGCCTTTCGGCACGCCGCCCGCTTCAAGCTCGCGCACGACCAATTGATACGGTCCGAGCTTGCCATCGAAGGAGGTCGCGATGATCCGATGCACGCCGGTCTGGGTCGCCTGGTAGACGATGAGGGCGTTGGGGAAGCCGCCGCCGTCGTCGTCCTCGGTAATAAACTTGCCAGTGGAATCCTCGAGACGGAGGAAGGAGTCGGTAACGTCGCTATTCATGGAAATCACGTAGGTCTTGCCGGCCTGGAGATTCTGCGGATAGATTTTCATGCGTGCGTCGGGGGCACGCATGGGATGCGCCCTGGCGGTCGGGTCGATGGGATCGATGGCGGTCAAGGCACTGTTGATGGTGGAAATGACCTTGCTCTTGGCGCCGGGATCAAGGACCGGATTGGGTGGAGCCTCTTTCTCCTTGCCGAGGGCGAGGTTCTTGGGGTTGCCAGGAACCCGTTCGAGATCGATTTCCTGGGCGCTGATTTCTTGGATGGGGCCGACGCCGGGAATCGTCTCCTCATTCTCGGCTACGATCTTGACCTGGGCGGAGGAGACGAAGCCGACGGCGATGTCGAAGGTCATCTTGCCGCCGATCTTGCCTTTCAACTCCATCCGGCCATCCATGACGCCGACGATGGTGATGACGGCTTCCTGGCGACCGTTGCGGGTGCGGACGCCTTGATGCGTGCAGGTCAGGTTAAGATCGACGATGGTCGCGCGTTGGCCTGGCCCTTTGGCGTTACTGGTCCGGAGCATCATGGTGGATTTCGACTGGAACTCCTCCTGAGGCTGGACCACGCGGTTGGGCATCTTGAACTGAGTCGCCTCGAACGGATTGTGGACCATGCCGTTCAATTGGTCGACGGTGATCTTGAGCGGACCTTGCTTGAGGCTGACGGTGATGTAGCTGTCGGTGGCATTGGTGTCGTCGATGACGAAAGTGGGGGGCATGGTGCGCACCACATTCAAGGCCGGCTGCTGATTGGGCAAGCTAAGCGGTTTGCCATCGCGGGCGAGCTTGACATCCACGTTGCTGTAGGCGGTCTTGACCTTGGCAATGCGCTTGCCGCCCTTTTGTTCCGGGATCTGCACGACCTCGAGCAGTTCTACCGCGGCATCTTCGGTGCTGATCGTCGCCTTCTTGCCAAAGGTCAGCGCGGCGGTGAACTTGCTGGTGAGGCGTGTCGTCCGCTCTTTCTGGGCGGTCAGGCTGGCAGTCAGATTGGCGGCCTTGCGGTCAAGCAGCATCAGGTTGGTCGGGGTCGACTGTGCGGGGCCCCAATACATGCCCTTCACGCTCGTGAACACGGGTTGCAGCCAGTAGACCTGCCCCGGCGGCAGTTGAGGCAGCGGCACGTCCAGCAGGCCGACGCCGTTCTGATAATTGATGACGTGGCTTTCGCGCGGCCCATCGCCGGCTTCGGCCGGCGGCTTGCGGAACATCGGCGGCCGCTCCGGGCCGGGCGTGCCGACCCACACCTCGACGCGCAGGTCCTTGATCCGATTGAGCGGATCGAGACATCGGTACTGCACCGGCAGGCGCGGCTGGCCCCCGGCCAGATAGGCTTCGCCGTGGCGGGTGTCGGCGAATCGGCCTTCCATGATCGCGCGGACCTTGAAGGCCGGGATGGCGAAATTGATGCCGGCGCCCTGGATGCCGGACACCAGCACGCCAACCACGTAGCCGGCCGAGTTAAGCACCGGACCCCCCGAGTTGCCTGGGTTGACGCCGCCGTTGAGTTGAATCTTGTTCAAGGATCCGGAGCCGTCCGTGTGCAAGTTGGTCACCGCGGAGGGGCTCAGCGTGATCGTGCGGCCCAGGCTCTCCCCGAATGGGAAGCCGCTGATATAGACACTTTGCGTTTCCACGAGTTTGCGATCGGTTTCCAGCCGCAAGGGCGCCGGCAGTCCCCGCTCGCTGACTCTTACCACGGCAAGATCGCTGGCGCGGTCCACGCCGAGGACCTCGCCGCGCATCTTCATCTCGCCCGGCTGTCCGCTGTTGAGCGTAACGAGGACGTCACGCGGGGGCAGGGAGGTCGACATCATCATGCCGAGCACGTGAGCGTTGGTGACGACGATGCCCGACTCCAGCGCGAAGAAGCCGCTCCCCTCGCCGGTCAGGCCGTTCCCCATCGTTACTCTCAGGTGAACCGTTGCCTGCTTGACCACCGGCACGATGTCGAGCGGAATCTTGTCGGGCAGGTCCTTGCCGGCGTTCGGGTCCTTCTGTTCGGGGGGGCGGATCCAGTTTCGAATTCTTCTTGTCTTTGCGATCGTCGAACTGGATCCACGGCGGCAGTTCGTCGTCCTTCTTCTTGCCGTCCGCCTCGACCAGCAGATCGGGCGGCTTGGGGCTGTGGCCCAAAAAGAACCAACCGCCCAGACCGAGGACGCCCGCGCATAGCGGCAGCAAGACGATGGCGACGCCTGCAACGATTAGGATCGGGAAGCCGCTCTTGGCCGCCGCTCTCTTCTTCAACGACGGACGGTCGGAATCACGGTCGTCATCGTCATCGTCCTTGCGGCCCGTGGATTTCGTCTTGATCCTGGGCCGGTCCTGCACCGCTTCGTCGTCGTCGCGCTTGCTCTCCGGAACGTTGATGGATTTGTCGCACTCCGAACAACGCACCTTGCGGCCGCGCTTGTCCTCGTTTACGCTTTGGGAAGTCTTGCATGCCGGGCAGGTAATGCGAATGGCCATGGCAGTGTCTCACGCAGTGTGAAATCGTGGAAAAAGGTAGGTGAATAATAAACGCCCTGAAAACGAGTTGCAAGCAAATATTTATTTTCGGCGCTTGCGGCGTAGCCGTGGCGCGGCACCGTGCGTTTGCTATGCCGCGAGCGGTTAATTGGGTGGCCAAAAGATTATTGAAGTTTTTTCCAATAATGTCTTGAATCCAAAACGGATGCCGGTATAGTTGTGGAGAGAAATGGGATTGAGTGGGCTGAAATGGGAATAAGATTGGCAACGAAAACACGGTCAGGGAGTGACGCCGAGGCGCCCAACCATGCTTCTGACCGGCACGCATCCTCGCACCCTGGATGAAAAGAACCGCTTGACGTTGCCCAAGCGGGTACGGGAGCAAGTAGGTGACGAAACGCAGATGTTCGTGGTCCCGGCGGCAGACCAATCGCTGTCGATCTACACGAAGGATGGACTGGAAAGCATATCGGCAAAGCTCGATGAAGCGCCGGCCACAGATGGCGATGCACGAACTTATCGCCGGCTGTTCTTCGGGCAGATGGAAGAAGTGGAACTCGATCGCTCCGGCCGCATCCTGATCCCGGATCGCTTGGTAGAGTTCGCGGGGCTGGAACATGAGGTGGTGTTGCTCGGCGTGCGGGATCACCTGGAAGTTTGGGACTCGAGCCGCTGGCAAGCGTACTTTGCCGAGCACAGCCCGCGGTTCGACAAGGTCGCGGAGGAAGCGTTCCGTCCGCGCAAGGACAACTAACCGAGGCTTCGAGGACACAGAGCAGGAACGACGGTTATGAGACGAGGGAATGGATTCCCTCCGATCATTGTTTGGACAAGGACGTTCGAAAACTCGTCGGCTCCATGACTCGTTGGACGGTCTCTCTGTGTCCTCGTTGCCTCGGCAACAGGGTTTTGAAGAGTTCGCTGACACCGACTTGAGGCTGTCGAAGGTTGGAGGCTTGAGTAGAAGCAACCCGCCTAGACCTCTCGACGATCCCCCAATCCGTCAAAGGTTTGCCGACAGCCTCATGAACAAACTCCGCGTTCGGCCAGACAGTGGCTGGATTTGCGGTTACACTAATAGAAGAAGCGTGAGAGTAAGGACGCCCTCCTTGCTCTTGCGCTTTTTTTTTTGCATTCCTCCCCTCTCCCTCAGAGAGAGGGGAGTAAATCCGGAAAGGAACCTGGTGCACATCCCCGTCTTACCGACTGAAGTCCTGCACTGGCTCGCCTCGCAACCCGGCCAAACCATCGTGGACGCCACCGCCGGCGCCGGCGGCCATGCTGCGCTGCTCTGGCAACGCATCCAGCCCGGCGGCACACTCATCGCGCTCGATCAAGACCCGTCGATGCTGGCCATCGCCAAGCAGCAGCTGGCCGACCCGCGCGTGATCTGGGTGCATCGCAACTTCGAGGATTTGCCCAGCGTACTGGACGACCTCAAGATTCCGACCGTGGACGCGATCCTCGCCGACCTTGGCTTTGCGTCCGACCAGATGAGCGATCCGCAGCGAGGCTTCAGCTTCCAGACCGACGGCCCGCTCGACATGCGTCTCGACCCCACGCGCGGCGAGCCGGTCAGCGCCTTGATCCGGCGCCTCACCGAGAAAGACCTGGCCGACATTTTTTGGCAGTACGGCCAGGAACGCTTCAGCCGGCGCGTGGCACGGGTGATCGTGGAGACCAGGAAAAAGACGTCGATCGCGACAACGGGGCAACTCGCGGAGTTGGTGTGCCGCTGCGTCCCGCGGTCCAAGGGGCACTCCATTCACCCGGCGACGCGAGTCTTCCAGGCGTTGCGCATCGCCATCAACGATGAGCTGGGCGCTTTGGAGCGGTTTCTGCAAGCTGTGCCTGATTGCTTGAACCCGGGAGGCAAGGTCGCCGTCATTAGTTTCCATTCGCTCGAGGACCGAATGGTGAAACAGGCCTTTCGCAAAATGCCGACATTGATTAAAGAGCTAACCCGTAAACCCGTTCAAGCGGGCGACGAGGAGACCCGGAATAACTCTCGCGCTCGCAGCGCCAAGTTACGGGTGGCAGAGTTAGTAGTCCGTAGTCCGTAGTCAGTGGGTGGGCGCGATTGTCTACCACTGACTACGGACTACGGACCAAGGAGTTCAAAATGACCCGCGAAACCAAAGTCGGCCTGATCGTGGCCAGTTCGTTTCTCTGCCTGGTGTGCGTTGTGGTAGCGTCGAAGTGGAACCGCGGCGATGGGCCCACCGATCCGGAAGAACAAACCGTGAAGGTCGCCGCCGTCAAGCCGATACAGAACGGGGCCACAGCGGATCCCAAGAACGACAAGGGCCCGTCGCTCCCCTCGTTACCAGCGCGTTCTCAGGCGGGCGATGAGAAGAAGAACGACAAGCCCGTCGGCTCCGACATGCTGGATTTCAGCAGGCTGCCGCCGCTCCCGAAGGATGACGAAGCGTCAAGGAAGGAACTGGAACAGGCCAAGGCACGCAACCAGTCCGAAAAAGATTCGGCCCCGATCAAGATCAACCCACCGCCGATGCCGGGCGCGCCGCCAAGTTTTCCGCAGATCGATGACAAGACTCCCCTCATAAGTCCGCCGCCCGGAACGGTCACGGATGTGAAGATCACGCCGGCCGATCCGATCAAGAAGCCGGAAGGGACAGTCGGAACGATCGAATTCCCCGTCCCCAAGCCGTCGGCGCTGGAGGAAAAGAAAACCGTCGTCATCGCGCCGCCCGAGCAGCCGAAGCAGGGCGGAGGACTCGAAATCCCACCGCCCCTCACCGACCTTGCAAAAACGAAGCCGGACGCGACGCCCTCCATTCCTCCGTTGACGGCGAAGGACACGATACCCTCATTTCCCTCGATCGGCGCGCCGAAAAGCACCGACCCTGGCACCTCGCTCGTACCGGGTCCGAAGGAAGAAACGACAACTCCTCCGGTCACGCTGCGCCCGCCGAATCCGATCGCACGCATCGGCGGTGACGAATTGCCGAGCACCCCGCTAATCACGCCCGGCGGCAATAAGCCGCTGCTCCCGATCGTCAAGGACGTCAACAACGACTTTTACGAATGCCGCCCCGGCGAGACGAGCCTGGCGCTGGTGAGCCAAAGGCTTTACGCCAGCGATAAATATGCCGACGCTCTGTTGGCCTACAATCGCCGGCACAACAGCGCGATCAAGAACGGCGGCGTGTTCCTCTTCGATCGGCCAAGCTTGAGCATAGGCCAGCAGGTCTTACATCCGCCGATCAGCATTTTGGAACGCGATTACGGCAGCCTGATCCGCGTCGGCGGAACATCATCCGTGCCGACGATCCCGAGCATCACGTCACCCGTGAATATCGCGGCGCCGACCAATCCGGGCGCCGCGACGACCTCGGCGCCGGTCGCCTCCGGCCGCAAGTACGAGGTGCAAAACCCGAACGGCGAAAGCATCCTCGACATCGCCGAACGCACGCTGGGCGATCGTGGCCAATGGCACCGCATCTGGCGCATCAACCAGCAATACCAGCCGCAGTTCCGCATTCCTGCGGGCACCAAGTTGGACCTGCCGGCGAATTGAACACGTCGAAATCGATCCAACGAGCCCCCGCGCGAACACCACCTCACGCAAAGGCGCCAAGGCGCAAAAAAGGCGACAACACGACGCGTTTCTAGGACCCTGCAAACCGAGATGGTGTCCTTTCTCTCATCAATCCTCTTTGCGCCTTGGCGCCTTTGCGTGAGCTGATTTCCTGGCAGACGGCATCGGAAACAGCGGGGTAAACTCGTCGCAGAAGAGCCAGATTATTTCGTTGCATTCACGTCCCGGTCCGGGTATAACCACATCACCTGCCTGAACCATCCGTATCTCTCCAGTCAAAGGATTTGCATCCATGAGCAGAATTACCAGACGCGAGTTCGCGAAGGGTTCCATCGCCGCCATGGCGACCATCACCGTCGCCGGCACCAAGTCGTCGGGGCAAGTCATCGGCGCCAATGCGGCGATCCGAATCGCGGTCGCCGGCTTGAATGGCCGCGGCGGCGCCCATGTCGGCGCGTACGCCCCGATGCCGAACGTGCAGATCACTTACCTCGTCGATCCCGATACAAGGACCTACCGATCCCGCCTCGCGCAGATCGGCAACCGGGGCAACGCGCCGCGCACCGTGCAGGATGTTCGCCGCGCGCTCGAAGACCGCAACGTGGATGCCATCTCCATCGCGACACCGAACCACTGGCACGCTCTCATGACCGTTTGGGCCGCTCAGGCCGGTAAGCACGTCTACGTCGAGAAGCCGTCCAGCCATAACGTTCACGAAGGCCGCATCGCCGTCGCGGCCGCGCGGCGCCATAACGTCATCGTGCAGCACGGCACTCAAAGTCGCAGCGACACCGCCTGGGCCAACACGATCGCCGCCATCCACTCCGGCCGCTATGGCCGACTGCTGGTGTCTCGCGGGCTTTGCTACAAGTTACGCAATAGCATTGGCAATCGCCCCGCTGGCGATCCGCCGGCTGAAGTCGATTACAATCTCTGGCTTGGCCCGGCACAGCGCACCGGCTTCCACACTAACCTCGTTCATTATAACTGGCACTGGTTCTGGGCCTTCGGCAACGGCGACATCGGCAACCAGGGGGTGCACCAGTTCGACATCGCCCGCTGGGCCATCCAGGGCGCTACCCTGCCCCGCAGCGTCGTCACCGTCGGCGGTCGCTTCGGCTACACCGATCAAGGCGAGACGCCCAACACCCAGGTCTCCTTGATGGACTTCGGCGACACCAAGCTGATCTTCGAAGTCCGCGGCCTGTCGTCAGCGGGCTTCCGCGGGCAGGGCGTCGGCAACGTCTTCCATCTGGAGCAAGGCGTCATCGCCGGCCATCGTTTCTTCCCACGCGGCGAAGGCGCCGGCGAGGCGATCCCGCAGCAGAACGCTCGGCGCGGCCCTGGAGGCAGCAACCACTTTGCCAACTTCATCGCCGCCGTCCGCAGCCGGCGCGTCGCCGACCTCAACGCCGATATCGAGGAAGGCCACTACTCGAGCGCGCTGTGCCATCTTGCCAATATCTCCTACCAGATGGGCAGCAACGCCGCCTTCGCCCCACGCAACCGCGCCATTGCCGAAAACCGCGACGCTCTCGAAGCCGTCGAACGCATGGAAGCCCACCTCTCGGGCGCCCCGCACAACATGCAGCTTGCCAACATCCAGCTCAAGGTCGGCTCGCTGTTGCAAGTGCAGGCCCGCACCGAAAACTTCAACGGCAACGCCGCGGCGAATCGCCTGCTCACGAGGCAATATCGTGAAGGATTTGTAGTGCCGGACCGTATCGCCTGATGCGGAATTGATATTCGTTTAGCGTTCGCGCCAAAATATCGGACTGCGCAGCGCGAACGCTAAACGAAGATGGGTTTCTTTGGATTGCACCTGGAAACGGCATCGCAGCATGGACGACCCCCTCCGAAACGGCGCCAAGGTTTGGCATCTGTTGCCACACGACCCATCGGCTATCGAGCGCCTCGCCCGCTCGCTGAAAGTCTCGCCGATCCTCGCTCAACTTCTGCTTAACCGCAACATCGCCGAGCCGCCGGACGCGGATCGCTTTCTCGCCTGCCCACTCAACGGGATGCACGAACCCGAATTGCTCCCCGGAGTCACCACCGCAGTCGAGCGCATCTTTGCCGCCATTCAGGAGCAGAAAAAAATCTGCGTGTACGGTGATTACGATGTTGACGGCGTCACCGCCACCGCAATCCTCTTGACCTGCTTGACGCTTCTGAAAGCCAACGTCGATTTCCATGTGCCGCACCGCCTCGAAGATGGTTACGGCCTGAACAATGAGACGCTGCAAAAACTATCCAGCAACGGCGTGAACGTCGTCATCACCGTCGATTGCGGCATCGCCAGCGTGGAGGAGGCCGAGGAGGCGCATCGTCTCGGCCTGGAACTGATCGTCACCGATCACCACGAGATGAAGGCAACGTTGCCGCGTGCTTCGGCGCTGGTCCATCCGCGCCTACCGGGGACCTCGTATCCGTTCGGCGGACTGTCCGGCGCCGGGGTCGCCTTCAAGCTGGCGTGGGCACTCTGCAAAAAAGCATGCGGCAGCCCGAAGGTGACACCGGAGTTGCGTGAGTTCTTGCTGGACGGCATCCTGCTCGCGGCGCTGGGGACGGTCGCGGATGTGGTGCCGCTCCTCGAGGAGAATCGTGTCTTCGTCCGCCATGGCCTGGCACGCATGCGCAGCAAACCCATGATGGGTTTACTCGCGCTGATGAAATGCGCCAAGCTGGATACGAAGCTGAACGTCGGGGCCGTGGACATCGGCTACGCCATCGCTCCACGCATCAATGCCGCCGGGCGACTCGGCACCGCGCGACTTGCTGTCGAACTCTTGACGACGCGGAACCAACAGCGGGCCGACATCCTCGCGGACTATCTCGAACGGCAAAACCAGGAGCGCCAGCTCATGGAACGCCGCATCTTGCAGGAAGCACGCGACCAGGCCGCGCAGTACCTGCAATCGTCCGCTTTCGTTCTGGCCAGCTCGGAATGGCACCCCGGCTTGATTGGCATCGTCGCCAGCCGGCTCGTCGATCAATACGCCCGGCCCGTCTTGATGATCTCGCTGCGTGAAGGCCAGCCGCACGGGCAAGGCTCCGGCCGATCGATCCCCGGCTTCAGTCTGCACGAGGCATTGCAAGCCTGTACTGCGGATCTGGTCGGCCACGGGGGGCATGCGATCGCCGCCGGCTTCCGCATCCTTCCCGAAGCGATCGATGCATTTCGGGAGAACTTCTGCTCGGTCGCCGCCCGCCAGCTTGGTTCCAACCCACAACCACATCGCTTGACGCTCGACGCGGAGATCCCACTTTCAGCGTTGACAAGTGGCCTCATGCAAGCGATGGATCAATTAGAACCCTACGGCTCCGGCAATCCGGCGCCGCTGCTCCTGGCCGATCGGTTGCAAATCATCGGCGAACCTCGCAAGGTCGGGGGCGGCGAGCGCCACCTGTCCTTCAAGGTCCGTCAGAACGGCAAGGAGCTGCGTGCGATCGCCTTTGGCCTGGCTTATCGCTGTGACGAGTTGATGTCGCAAGCAGGCCAGTGCTGTCTCGCCTTTGTGCCGCGCTGGAACGAATGGCAGGGCTACAAAACGGTCGACATTGAAGTGAAGGATTTTCAGGCAGGGCCGGAGGCAAAATTGCAATAGCCCCACGCCCCAGGATGAGTCCGCCAACGGCGAACGATTCCTGGGGGTTTTGAACCACCCACATCTTGTTTCAACCCATCTTTTCACCTAAACTCGCCTCTGGATAACTTTCACCGCACCTCAAGGAGCAACCCCATGGCCGCCGGACGAGGCAGAATCTACGACGATATAACGCAAACTATCGGCAATACTCCGCTCATCAAATTGCGCCGCGTCGTTGGCGACGCCAAGGCGACCGTCGTTGCCAAAATGGAAAACTTCAACCCGCTCTGGTCGGTCAAGGACCGTATCGGCGTCGCCATGATCGACGCCGGCGAAAAGGCGGGCAAGATCACGAAGGACACCGTCATCATCGAGCCAACCTCCGGCAACACAGGCATCGGCCTGGCCTTCACCTGCGCCGCCCGTGGCTACAAGCTCATCGTCACCATGCCCGAGAGCATGAGCCTCGAACGCCGTCGCCTCCTGAAAGCGTTTGGCGCCGAAATCGTCCTCACGCCGCGCGAGCGTGGCATGACCGGCGCCATCGAAAAAGCCACCGAGCTGTTGAAAAACTATCCCAAATCGTTTATGCCGCAGCAATTTGAAAACCCAGCCAACCCCGAGATTCATCGCAAGACCACCGCCGAGGAAATCTGGAACGACACCGACGGCAAGGTCGATTTCCTTGTCGCCGGCGTCGGCACCGGTGGAACCATCACGGGCGTGAGTGAGGTTCTCAAGCAGAAAAAGCCCTCGTTCAAGGCGATCGCAGTCGAGCCGGTCACTAGCCCCGTCATCACGCAAAAAATGAAGGGCCTGCCGCTCACGCCGTCGCCGCACCGCATCCAGGGCATCGGCGCCGGATTCGTGCCGGGAGTCTTGAATATCAAGATCATCGACGAAGTCATCCAGGTCAAGGACGAGGATGCCTTCGACATCGCCCGCCGGCTCGCGCGCGAGGAAGGCATGCTGTGCGGCATCAGCTGCGGCGCGGCAGCATGGGCAGCGATCCAGGTCGCACAGCGCTCCGAGAATGCGGGCAAGCTGATTGTCGTCGTGCTGCCTGACCTGGGCGAAAGGTATTTGAGCACGTCGCTGTTTCCGGAATAACAGAATTAAGAAGCCCTGGGGTAAGGTACTCCGAACCCCAGGGCTTCTTGAGGTCGAACATGGCCGTAAACTGCGATATCCTCATCGTTGGCGGCGGTGTCATGGGCACCAGCATCGCCTGGCAACTCGCCAAGCGCAAGGCCGGACGCGTCGTGCTCTTGGAAAAATCGTTCCTCGGCGCCGGCTCCTCGGGCAAATCGGGCGCCATCGTACGCCAGCACTACTCCAACCGCCTGACCGCCAGCATGGCCCAGAAGAGCCTGCGCGTCTTCGAGCAGTTCGACCAGATCGTCGGCGGCCTACCCGTCTTTTCTCGCACCGGCATGGTCCTCATCGTTAACGAAAAAGACAAGCCGGGCCTCGACGCCAATCTCGCAATGCAGCAGGAGCTCGGCATCGATGTTCGCCTCGTCTCCGCGCAGGTCCTTGCCGACATCGATCCGAACGCTCGGCTCAAGGAAGATGAAATCGCGATCTACGAAGCCGAAGCCGGCTACGTCGAGTCGGTGCAGGTGGTCGCGTCCTATGCCGAGGCCGCGAGGCGCGAGGGGGCCGACATCCGCCTTGGCGTTGAAGTAGAGAACGTCGTCACCGAGAAAAGCAAGATCGTCGGGGTCGAGACGAACGAAGGGCATTACAACAGCGGCACCGTCATCCTGGCGACCGGCCCGTGGGCGGCGAAGCTCGGCAAGGACCTCGGCGTCAAGCTGCCGGTGCAGGCCTGTCGTACGCAGGTCGCGCTCTATCGCCGGCCGCCGGACTTTGGCCGACGCACCGCCGTCTACTGCGACTTCGTGCAAGGCCTGTACTTCAAGCCGACGCACGGCGAGATGCTGCACGCGGGCAGTCTAGCGGGCGAGGAGATCAAACAGCCCGTCAATCCCGATCAATACAACGAGGCCGCCGACGGCGATTGGCTCCCCGGCGTCCGCCAGCGTTTGAGCCGGCGCTACCCCGCCATGCACCGCAGCTATGGCCGCGGCGGCTATGGCGCCCTCTACGCGATCACTCCCGACTGGCACCCAATCATCGACAAGCTGCCTGGCCTCGAAGGCGCCTATTGCGCCGTCGGCTTCAGCGGTCACGGCTTCAAGATGTCCCCCATCGTCGGTCAACTGATGGCCGAATTGATCGTGGACGGCAAGGCATCAGCGCTTGACATTGCGCCATTGCGCTACACGCGCTTCGATGAAAACGATCCGGTGAAGACGCCGTATGGATATGGGGTGATGGGATGAACCCATCTTCGTTTAGCGCCCGCATGGCGCCGCGCGGGCGCTAAACGAAGACTACTTGAGCCACGCATTCGCCGCCTGTGTCGTCATCTCGTCGTCGTTGGTCCACATCGCCGCCAGATTCTGTTTGATGCGCCGATTCGCGATCGCCATAAAGTAGCGCCCCGCCTGGATGTCGCGCTGCGTGTCCGCATGGCCGTTGCTGGTGCTCAACAGGTGATCGAGCCGAGCCAGCGTGCAGCTCGACGCATAAAGATCGCACGCAACGTCGGCCAGGCGCTCCTGCATGTACTGGCTCTTCAGCACGACCCGCATGATCTTGAGTTCCTCGTCGTCGGCCCCCGTCGCCTCGGCCAGCGCCTGCTTGCGGAAATGTTTGAGCACGTCAATGACCGCGAGGCCAAAGTCGCGCACGCGGCACGACAGGTGGTTCGCCTCGGCGTTCAACTGTGGACTTGCAACGGGAATCGTCGGCATCGTGAAGTGAGCAGCCAGCCGTTCCCGGGCAAAGTTCCACAACGTCCCGAACTCCTGAATCGGATGCTTGAGCGCGCCAAGCACGCCCTTGAGGTGCTCGCCAACGCCACGCATACCAACGGCCGCGATAAACGCCTTGAGGACGTCATTCGCCCCCTCGCCGATCGCGTTGATGCGGGCATCGCGCATCATCCGTTCAAATGGATCGCGAGTAAAGTAGCCCTGCCCGCCGTAGATTTGCAGCGTGTCGTTGACGATGGTCCAGAGCGCCTCGGTGGACCACACTTTGAGCATGGCGGTTTCGAGCATGTAGTCGTCGCCGCCGCGGTCGATGAAGGCTGCGCATTGCGCCGTCGTCGCCTCCATCGCGAAGGTGTTAGCCGCCATGAACGCAATCTTCTTTTTCACCAGCTCGAACTCGCCGATCGGCTCCTTGAACTGCACACGCTTGTGGGCATGTTTGATGGCCGCCTTGAGGCACACGCGCGCGACGCCGCTGCAGCTGGCGCCAAAGGTCGTGCGGCCAAAATCGAGCACAGTCAGGGCGATGCGTAAACCTTTGCCGACGGGGCCGAGAATATTCTCCGTTGGGACGGGCATATTCTTGAAGGCAAGGCGGGCAGTCGCGGTGCCGCGGATGCCGCACTTCTCCATACGGGCTTCGAGCACCTCGAAGCCGGGCATGTCGGGCGTCACCAGAAAGGCGGTGATCTTGGTCTCGTCAGAACCGGGAACTGGCGTACGGGCCATCACGGTCAAAACCTGGGCGATGGCGCCGTTGGTGATGTAGCGTTTTTCTCCGTTGAGGATCCACGTCTTGCCATCGGCGCTGGGAGTCGCGGTGGTCTGCACGTTGGCTGCGTCGGAGCCGGCCTCCGGTTCGGTCAAGGCGAACGCGCCAAGTTTTCGGCCGGAGATCAGATCGGGCAACCAGCGTTCCTGCTGTTCGCGCGTGCCAAAAAGGATCAAGGCGCGTACGCCGATCGAGTGATGGGCATTGACGAAGACCGCCGTCGCTGAACAATGGCCGCCGATGACCTGGAGGATTTTTGAATAACCGAGCTGCGAGAAGCCGCGGCCGCCGAACTCCACGGGTGCGGTCATGCCCAGGACGCCAAGATCGGCCAGGCCGTCAATCACCGAGCGGGGGATGTCGGCATTGCGATCGATTGCGGCGGCGTCGATGTGCTCCTCGGCGAACTTGCGGACGTCCTCGACTGCTTTTTCGACGGCCGGCCGCTCCTCCGGCTTCAGCTCAGGGTACGGGAATAGCAATGGCGCCTGAAACTGCCCGAAGAAAATCGCCTTGGCGAAGCCGAGCTTTCCCTTGTCGGAGAACAGCAGCTCCTCGGCTTGTTTTTTTTGTTCCTGGATTTGGGACGTGGTCAGGGCCATGCGGTTCCTCGTTCTAACCCAACTTCGTTTAACGCTCGCACGGCGCCCGCGAGCGCTAATCGAAGAGGTGAATCAATCCAGCGCCCCAACGCGGGCGTCCTTCACGGAGTAAAGAAAGTCCTCGGGATCGGTCGCGTTCAGGCGCAATTGGCCGACCACGCGCACCAGCCCACGCTGAAAGCGTGCCGTTTGGCCAGCCGGCAGTTGCACATAGACAATTCCCGTCGTCTCGGGCATCTCGCAGTACCAGCAGCCGACAGGCGCCTCGATGAACAGGAATGCCGCCGCGTCCGGATCTTCGCGCAACGGATACATGAACCCGGTCATCGAGATCTGCTTGCCTTCCAGTTCGTGCAAATACTTTGGAAAACTCACCTTGAAGGGCTTGGCAAGAGCGGTCTCGCCGAACAACTCCCATGGGATCGGATTCACTCCCTTCGGATCGATGGCAGGCAGCGCCACCATCTCGAGCTTCGAGAGCAGCGGCCGGCGCGAGCGGAAAGCGATCGTCCCCGCATGTTTATCGACGTGTTCCTCGCCGATTTTCGGCATCGGCAGGTTCTCGGCCGCCTCGCGCAAGATCTGCCGATGCTTGCGGAGAGTCGGGTGGTTCAGGCCGAACTGCACTACGCAACCTTCCATCATCGCCGCACCGCTGCGGACATCGCCATGCGCGTTGGCAAGTTCAGCAAGTTGCCACAGGAGCGGACCATCCGCGGGAAGCCACAGCGCGAGTTGCTGGGCGATAGAGACTGCTTGGGCCGGCAGCTTCTTCATCTGCAAAGGCGCAATCTTTCCCACCTCGAAGGCGTCTTTCTCCGTGCCGTAACGGATGCCAAAGATATCGTCGAGTTCTCCCGCCGGCCGTTGCTGGCGCGAGCGCACGAGCTTGAGATGGGCTTCTTCAAACGCCAAGAGCCTGCCGGGCGCGAGGCGGACCGCCTCCTCGAGCGCGGTCGCCGCTTGCCGCAGGTCACCCTGGAGTTGCCAGGCGGTACCGAGGTTGCCGGCAAGAGCGAAGTGGTTTGGATGCGCTCGCTGAGCAGGACGCAGGATTTCGATCGATCGCTCAAATTCGCCGAGCCGAATGTACAGGGCACCGAGGTCGGCCATTTCGTCCGCCCCGAGTTTTTCCTTGGGCATACGGGCTTGCAGCTTGTCGGCATCTTGACGATAGCGTGTCCGCAGCGGGCTTGCGTCGACTTCGAACTTCGGCTTCACGGCAACATTACGCAGGGCCCGGTGATCGAGGAGAAAGCCGCGCCACTGAGCCGGCAGCGATGCGTACTGTTCGCCGGAGTAGTACAGGCCCGCACGCACGACCGGGGCCGAGAGCAACATGCCCAGCCAAGCAATGACGGCAGTTCGACGCATGAAAAAACCCCGTAGGTTCGGTTCATTCAGTTTGCCAAGAATCGTCGGTGGGCGAAACTGCGGGGTGATGAATAAGAGCCCGAGCCCGACGCGCAAGCAAGGAACAACTCGCGACGAAGTGGGAATCCAATCCTTGCTCGCGCGTTTTGACGTTGCGCATTTTTTCCGAGCACCGAAGGTGCGGCAACAAATCAGCCCAGGGCAACGCCCTGGGTTTGCGTCAGGCCCAAGGTGTAGTTGTATTGGTTCAGCCTGAAATGGAAGATTGCCAGGTTCGAGTTATGGGGTAAAGGATGTCATCCCTTGAAACGCTCAGGGGATTGTACAGGTGCTTGAACCGGTGGCTACGGTTTCCTCCTCTCTGTTCGCGGTGTCTGGTGGCGCCAA
>SHZY01000052.1 GCA_009692065.1 Gemmataceae bacterium | reverse complement strand
GAGCATGAACGAAATTCTGCAAATATTGAGCCTCAACCTTTTCGAGAAAAACCCGCTTTTTTCGGCATTATCGGGTAGAATCGACCCGGATCAGGAAGGGCCTCGACATAACCAGTTGTCGCTATTCGACTTTTAACGGGACAGTTGTGGTATTGCAGCACAAACCACGAGCCGATGACGACGAGGGCCGGAATTTCAATGATGCCGATCCACCAGCCGAACCAGACCTTGATGTTGTTGAACGGATGAATCGAGATATACGCGCCCATGATGCCTGAGATGGCGCCGCTCGCGCCCAGACACGGAATGATCGAATGCAAATCGCTGAAGACGTGGGCCAGCCCCGCGCAGATGCCGCAGGCGACATAGAACGCCAAGAAGCGGCCATGGCTCATGGCGCATTCGACATTTCGGCCAAACACGAGGAGGAACCACATGTTGCCGATCAGGTGGAAGACATCGCCGTGCATGAAAATCGAGGTCAAGAGCGTGAGGTAGATCGGGAACGGGCCCGTGTAGTGCTTGATCGGAAACGACTTCGTCTCGAACACCGGTTTGAAATGCCCCTTGCGATCGAAGTGGCCGTCCACAGGGAGTTTCACCTTGTGATACTTGGTCCCGTTGAGATCGGTGAAGGTGGTAATCTCCTCCGGCACCACGCTAAAGCCATTGGTGAACGGCTCGCCCAAAAACACTTGCGCGACGTAGACAACGACATTGACGACGACAAGGGACGCGGTCACCCAGGGAAATCGGCCATGATAATGGCCATCGTCACCGAGAATCAGCATGGGGAATCTCCAGCGCAATCGTTTGCGGAAAAATGCTCATGCAAGCGTAGGTCAGGATTTGAGGCGAGGCAGGAAGAATGAGACGACGCGGGAAATGTGTTCACGACAAGCAGCAACCGCCGCTTGCGGCGTAGCACGTCATTGCTACGCCGCAATCGCCGAAATCACCCTTTGAATTGGCTGATCTTCGCCTCCCATTCATCACAAATCGCCCGCGTGCGCTGCTCGGCAGCGCCCAAGTACTTCGCCGGATCGTCGAGGATCGCCAGCTGCTCCGCAGTCATTTTCGCCAGGTACTTGGCAATGCTCTTGTCCTCGCGCAGCAGCTGTGAGAGCGGCCGCTTCTGGATGCGGGCGTCACGCGCCAGCACGCGCGCTTTCTCGTGCCCTTCCGGATGGCCATGCATTGCCAGCAATACATAGAGCGGCTCCGCGGTGATCGGATCCTTGCCGCCATCCAGAACCTCCCGCATTCGCGCAACGTCCGGCTCCACCGCGTCCAGCGTCATGCTCAACCGATGGATGGCGTACGCGAACGCCGCCACGTGCTCCATCACGAAGCGCATCGACGCGGAGTTGGTCAGGTCGCGCTGGTGCTCGGAAATCTGATCCATCAGCACCGTCAGCAAGCGTGGCACATAGGCTTTCCACATGCTCTTGACGTTCTCGAAATCCTTCGGGTTGACCTTGTGCGGCATTGTTGAGGAGCCGACGATTTGTGTCTTCGGGTCGGACGCCTTGCGGTCCTTCAACTCGCGGATTTCGCTGCGCTGGAGGTGCCGGAAATCGTCGGCGAGATTGGCGAACACGCCCCAGCAGGCGGTCAATGCATACACATAGTCGGCGATATATTCCGGCTGAGTCACCTGCGTCGAAATCTCGGGCGGCGTCAGGCCAAGCTTCTCCATCAGCGCCGCTTCGATCTCGGCAGGTTTCTTGCTCAATAACGCCAGCGCGTTGTACGCTCCGACGGCGCCCGCAAACTTGCCGCGTAGGTTCTGGGCCGCCTGCACGATGCTCTCGATCCGCTGGCCGACGCGCGAAACGTATAGCGCGACGGCAAAGCCAAACGTCATCGGCACCGCGTGCTGCCCATGCGTGCGGCCCATCTGCGGCGTTCCGGCGTGCGTGCGAGCCAGGCGGATGAGTTGCTTCTCAAGTGCAATCAGATCCGGCACGATGACATTGCGCGTCACCTCGACAAGGCAGAGAGCGCGAGCGGTGTCCATGATGTCGGCAGATGTCGCGAACAGGTGGACGTACGGTTTCGCCGTCGCGCTGACTTGCTTGCCGATGCAGTTGACCAGGGCGCGGATGTTGTGCTGGATGCGTCGTTCTTCCTCGTAAACCTCCTCGGGTTTGACGGCCTGGGCGGCGCGGGCGATCTCGGCGGCCGCCTTTTTCGGGCACACGCCGTAATCCGCCAGCGTTTGCGCTAAAGCCGCTTCCACACGCGCGAGGTAACGCACCTGGGCGTTCTCGGAAACGTAGGGGCTCAGCTTGTCGAAGAAGGCACGGTCGGCGAAATAATAACGTGCGTCAAACGGCGAGGCGGCGTCGAATGGATTCATGGGAGTCACTCGGAGATCGATTTCTGATTGGTTTACGACCCGCGCCTGCAACCGCCTAGTTGGTTTTCGTTTAGCGTTCGAATGCCCTGGGGGCGAACGCTAAACGAAAACAGCAATAGACTAATCCGCCCTTCCGAGTTACAACGTACCTATCTTACCCTCGGGGGGATCTTTCGTGCCGCGCATCATCCTCGCTTTCAATGGCGATCTCGAATCCCGCCTTGCACTCTACTGGCTCGTTCACGAGCGCGGCTACGAGGTTGTCACCCTGTCGATCAACCTTGGGCAGGAGATGTACCTCGAACCTGTTGGCGAATTGGCTCTCGATCTCGGCGCCACCGCGGCCCAGGTGCTTGATCGCCGCAAGATGTTCCTGCGCGACTTTGCCCTGCCCACCTTGCAAGCTAATGCGGTCTATCAGACGAACTGCTTCCTCGGCTCCGCGCTGGCGCGGTATGTCATCGCTCAAGAGCTGGTCCGGCTCGCGCGCGAGGAAGGCTGCGACATCGTCGCCCACAGCGCCGCGAGCAAGGGCAACGATCAGGTGCGCATGGAGACTGCCATCGCCGCCCAGAATCCCAGGCTCAAAGTGCTGGCCCCCGTCCGCGAGTGGAATCTGAAGAATCCCGAGGACAAGCTCAAGTTCGCTCGCAAACGCAACATCCCGATCGATGAGCCGACCCAGCAGCGCGTGAAGGTCGATCGCAACCTGTGGGGCGTGAGCCTTTACGTCAGCGATCTCGCCGACTCCTGGCAAGAACCCCCGGCCGAAGCGTATGTCCTCACCCAGGCGCCGGAGAAAACGCCCGACGAGCCCGCCATCTTGACCATCGGCTTTACAGGCGGCGTGCCAACAAGTCTCAACGGCCAGGCCCTGGAACTGTTGCCGCTCGTGCGCGAACTCAATCGCCTCGGCGGCCAGCACGGTGTGGGCCGCAGTGACGTCGTGGAGGATCGCCTGTTTGGCATCAAGAGCCGGGAGTTTTACGAAGCCCCGACGCCCACGATCTTGTCCACTGCCCATCGCGATTTGCAAAGTTTGGTGCAGAGCCGGGAAACGATCCAGATGCGCGAACTGCTGGGCCGGCGTTTTGGGGAACTCGTTTACATGGGCCACTGGTTCCATGACCTGCGCGTCGCCCTGCAAGGGTTTTTCCACGAAACGCAGAAACACGTCACGGGGGAAGTCCGGCTCAAGCTATACAAGGGCGCCTGCTCGATCCAGGGCCGACGCAGTCCCCACAGCCTTTACGACAGCCGACTGGCCAACCAGTCGAACCTGGAGCTGTTCGAGAACCAGTGGGCCCAGGGCTTTACCTCGTTGTGGACGCTTCCCACACGCGTGGCGGCCCGCCTGCATCCCACGGAAACCAAGTAGGTTGGGCGTTCAGTCCGACCAACAGAAAATTCGCGAAACTGCAAAACGATCCTTTACATTTGCACATCTGTCCGTCAAGATAGTACATGAGTTGGTGAAGTTTCCTTGAGCCGGCGGACTTGTCCGCCGCTTGTGCTTTCTAGACAAGCGGCCAGACAACCTCGCCGGCTCTGTGGTTGACTGTGGATTGTACTTTAGTAGTCGCATGCCGCCCTATGAGCGCTAAGCCGCAAGCGGCAAAAAAGGGAGTAAGCCCCCATGTCCAATGAACGCATCCCGATGACCAAGGAAGGGTACGACAAGAAACAGGGCGACCTCTACCGCATGATGAACTTCGAGATGATCGAACTTGCCAAGCGCATTGCGACTGCGCGTGAGATGGGCGACATCAGCGAAAACGCCGAGTACCATGCCGCCCGCGAGGACCAGGGGATGCTGCAAGCCCGCATCGATTCGTTGAACGACCAGCTCAGCCGGGCGTTGATCATCGACAAGAGCACTCTGCCGACCGACATGGTCGTCTTCGGCGCCCAGGTCAGGGTCAAGGACCTCGATTGCATGGACATCGAGACCTTCCACCTCGTCGGCCCCGGCGAGGAAGATTACAATTCGAACAAGATCCTGACAAACAGCCCGATCGGCCAGGGGCTGATCGGCAAGAAGATCGGCGAAATCGTCCAGATCGTCGTGCCAATGGGAACGATCCGGTATGAGGTGCTGGAGATTATCTTCACGGAGTGAGCGGTAAGTAGTGGTTGAGAAATCGCACCACTCCCATGATCCACGTCAAGAGCCTCACGAAATCCTTTCGCGATCTGCGTCGCGGTCAGGTGATGGCCGTCTATGACGTCAGCTTTCATGCCAAGCGCGGTGAAGTCTTCGGCATGCTCGGGTCCCACCGGCGCCGCCAAGACCACGACCATGCGCATCCTGTGCACCGTTCTCAAGCCCACGGGCGACAGCGTCCAGCTCGCTGGCTTCGATGTCGTTGAACAGGCCAGCCAGGTCCGCCAGAATAGCGAATGACGCAATACCACTTACTCCGCTGCGCTGTGTGCGCGGCTCGGCCTTGTGGTGAGGCGAGCCGCACGCCGAGCGGTCAGAAGTCCCATCCCCAAATCCAGTGCGTCGCCGTGGAGATGATCAGCAGCAATCCACCGATTCCCCAGTACCAGCGTACGGCCATTTCCCCGCCGATCATCTCGATTACCCTGGACTCGCTATCGAAGAACCAGAAGTCCCAGTTGAAAACCGCCACGGCAATCATGAAAAGCCCGACGCCGATCGCGATCAAGTAAAAGGCAGCCATCGCCGACCTCCACTATTGGCATGCCTGGATCGCCATCACAGCGAACGCGCTGCCGGCGTGGCTCAAATAGTGCTTGTTGTCTCTGTAGAGGGAGCGTGCGAACCAGCGGCCGCTCTCACGCTGGTTGCCCTTGAGCCAGGCGATGCCCTTGACCAGCGCGGGATCATCGGCGGCCACCCCAGCGCGGCGCAGGACGAAGATCGTGAAGCCGGTGCCGTAGCCGTCGCTGACGTCGGGTTCTTGTTCCTTCCTATCGGCGCGCGGCCAAGGGTAGATGCCGGAGGCGGACCAACCGCCGTCGGGGAGTTGCTGGGCGAGGAGTTCTTTCTTGACGGCTTTCTGCTCGTCGGCAGTCATGAAGCCGTCGAGTGAGGTAGACACCCAAAGAATCATCGCCTTGTGGTGCAGATTCTGGGGCGGGTTTTTCGCAAGCCAGCCGCGCAGACCGGCGAGCCCCTTGGCGGCCTGTTTCGTCTTGGCGTAGCCGTCCGGGGCAACTCCGACGGCGAGGGCGGCGAGGGTGACGCCGTAGTGGTCGTCGTTCTCCATCGGCGGCCATTTGCACAACAGCCAGCTGATGCCGCCGTCCTTGCGCTGCACGGTCCACATCCTGTTGAGGGCGAGCCTCGTCAACGGATGCAGCTTCTTGGTCGTGAGCGAATCGTTGTAGGCCAGTGCGGCCGCGGTCGCGATAACTTCGGCATCCCATCGTGGCTTGCCGAGCACCCAGCTATCGGTCACCATGTTCTCGAGCGATTGGCGAACTTCCGCATGCGCCTGTACCTTGGCGCCGACCATGGGCCGAACATAGAGGTACGCGTAGTTCGTGTGACAGGCAAAGCAGCCACGCTTGTCCGTCCACTGTAGGGCAGCGTTATCGAGGAAGCCGACCGCTTTGTCCAGCGAGAACTGCTTCGCCATCGGCTCGTCCTTCGCGTTGTCCGCCGGCGGCGAATATTTCTTGAGGTTTGGCTCATCGGCGCGGGCCAGAAGCCCGAGCGACAGCGAGACGAGGGCAGCCAAGGCGAACTTGCAAAAGTGAGTCACAGCGTATTCTCCAGGGGAGCCAATTTGAGATGAAGGAATCGTATCGTGAGATTTGGGGAACGGGGAGTAAAAAAAAAAAAAATATCCGTTGTTTGGCCCCGCCTCTCAGAGGCGGGGCTAAACAAACTATCGGCCAATGACGGCCAGCGCCTTTTCGTAGCGTGCGTTGGTGGCGTCCTCGAGTTGCAACCGCTGCAGCTTGATGCACGCAAAGCCGGCCTCACCCGAGAGTGCCTGATGAATCGCCGACAGATAATCCAGGTCGGCAACCAGGTTCGACCCCGCTTCGGGCCGGCAGGCTGGGCTGGCCTTGTCCAGCAGCTCCCACGCGACTTTCAACGTCACCGCGCCGTCGCCCTTGCGCATCATCAACGCAGTCATGCCAAGCAGGCAATGCGCATTGCCAGCTTCCTTCTTGAGCCCCTCCAGGCACGCGTGCTCGGCCAAGTCATCGCGATTGTTGAGCGCGAGCGCCTTGGCGAGGATGAAGTGATTGCGCGGCGACGGCAATTCTTTCGCCAGTGCCTGGGCCGCCACCAGTTGATCGGCATGCCGCCCTTGTACGAGCAGCGCTTGCTGCAAGTGTTCCGACGCGAGCTGATTGGCCGGCTCCAGTTGCAACATCTTGCGCGCAATCTTCTCAACCGCCGCGTTTTCCTGCATGGACGAATGCAGGGCGGCCAGGATCGAATAGCAGAAAACTGTCGCCTCCGCGCTCGCCCCCTCCGTCAGCTTCTCCATGCGGGCCAGCGCGGCGCGGATCACGGGCTCATCCTCGACACGCGACGGCCGGAAGGCCTTGGCCGGCCTGCCGCTGTTATCGCGGCTGTCATGCCAGCCCAGCATGATCAGATGGTGCGCGAGCTGCGAATGCCAAAGCAGATGATCGTGATTGAGCTGAGCGGCAACCTGTAATTCATCCAGCACGACGCGCTCAAACTGCAACTTCGGATAGGCGGGCTTCTGCCCACGGTAGACGCTGATCCCATCGCGCAGCACCACTTCCGCCAGACGAAAGCCGTACCGCCGGATCTGTCGCTTCGGATCATTGGCCGCCAGCTCTTTGGCCTTGTCGTGATATTGCAACGCCTCGTTGAGCGCCTTCTCCGCTTGATCGACATGCTCCGGACGGAATCGCCCCTGGTAAAGCATGCCGATGACGGTCTGCGTTCGTCGTTCTTTCGGAAGACGTGTCTCGTCGCCCCCGCACAGGATCGTCGGAATCTGCTGGTGCCGTGCGTGCGCAAGATAGGCCCAGGTTCGCCAGTCCTGCGGGCCCACGGAAACGGCTCGGCTGGCCCATGCCTCGCAGTCGGTCCACGGATTGTCTTTCAAGATTTCCAGCACGCTGCCGTAAAGCGTCACCAGATGGGCCTGCTTCGGATCGGTGGTCTGCAGGATGGGCCGCAACACGGATTCCGCCTTGTCGACCATCTCTTTGCCCTTCTTCTCATCCTTCAGACATTCGAGGTAGATGCCGCGCATCTCGAAGAGAGTCTCCGCATCGTCGGCCGTGCCGGTCAGTTTCTTTTGCATCTCGGCGAGTTTCTTCTCCGGATCGTATTTATTTCCTTTGCCATCGCGCTCACTGGAGCGGAATTGCACGCCGAAAGAGGTGCTTAGGGCCGGCATCTCGATCGACTGGCGAAGCTTGGCCTTGTCGAGACCTTGGGCGCCGGCAAACGACGCAGAAACGGCAAGACAGAGAAACGCGCAGAGTCCAATTCGCATGATCAGCCCTCCCTGGCGGATTGCATTCAAGCAGAGGTGATAGCGATTCGGCGCGGGCTGGTAAAGACGAAAGTCAGGAGTCAGGGATCAGGGGTCAGGAATCAGACGAGGCGCGAACTGCGTCAATGAACCGCCGCATCTTCTCCGCGTCCTTCTTTCCAGGGGCGCTTTCGACACCGCTGGCGACATCGACGGCATAGGGACGCACGATACGGATCGCCTCGGCGACATTCTCCGGCGTCAGGCCGCCCGCGAGAATAAGCGGCACGCCGGGCTTGAAGTCCGCGAGCAGGTGCCACGGCGCCGTCTGACCGGTGCCGCCGTACTGGCCTGGGACGTGGGCATCGACGAGAATGGCGAACGGGACATCGCCAACCGACGCGAAAAGGTCAAGCTGTGCCGTAATGTTCTGCAAGCTGACGGCATCGCGCACGGAAAACGCTGCGATGCAGCGCGTACCTGACATGAGGCACTCATTCAGCTCTCCGTGCATCTGCACGGTGCGAAGATTGAGCGGTTGGATCGTACTCTGGATACGCGTGATCAGCTCTTCTACGAACAGTGCGACCGGCTCCACGCCCGTCGGCAAAACCTCGACAATCGAACGAGCCGTCTCTTTATCGATGAAGCGGGGGGACTGCGCGTAGAAGTTGAGGCCAATCATGTCCGCGCCGAGCGACGCCGCCAGCTCGGCATCGGCCGGATTCGTGATCCCGCAGATCTTGACGCGAACCCGCATGTTTCGTCCTCGGCGCTATCGTTGCCGTTACAGTTCTGGTAGTTTATTCTACGCACAGACCCCGTTCCTCCGTGAGGTTTTAGCCATGAGCCAGCAACGACTGCGTGACCTCCTGCGAACCCAGCTCGACGACCTCAAGGCCAAGGGCCTCTACAAGCGCGAGCGGCAATTGCAAAGCCCGCAAGGCTCCGCCATCAAGGTTGCCGACCGCGACGTCATCAACTTTTGCGCCAACAACTACCTCGGCCTCGCCAATCATCCCGACATCGTTGCCGCCGCCATGGAAGGGCTGAAGAAGTACGGCTACGGCATGGCGTCGGTCCGCTTCATCTGCGGCACCCAGGAGATTCATCGGCAATTCGAGCAGGAAGTCGCCCGCTTCCTCGGCAAGGACGACGCGATCCTCTACAGCTCGTGCTGGGACGCCAACGGCGGGCTCTTCGAAACCATCCTCGGCGAGGAAGACGCCGTCATCAGCGATGAACTCAATCACGCCAGCATCATCGACGGCGTCCGACTGTGCAAAGCGAAACGGCTGCGCTACAAGAATTGCGACGTCGCCGACCTGGAACGCTGCCTCCTCGAAACGAAGGACGCCCGCTTCCGCCTGATCGCGACCGACGGCGTCTTCTCGATGGACGGCTCGCTCGCGCCCCTGCCCGACATCTGCGCCCTGGCCGACAAACATGACGCGATGGTGATGGTGGACGACAGCCACGCCACCGGCATCCTCGGCCCCGGCGGGCGCGGCAGCGCGGAGGCGCAAGGTTGCCTGGAACGCATCGACATCGTCACCAGCACGCTCGGCAAGACGCTCGGCGGCGCTGCAGGAGGCTTCACCTCGGGCAGCCAGGAACTGGTCGATTATTTGCGCCAGCGTTCGCGGCCGTACCTCTTCTCGAACGCCGTGCCGCCGCCGATCATCATGGCCTCGCGGAAAGCGTTGGAACTCGTCTCCAAGAGCAGTGACTTACGGGATCGCTTGCACAGCAATGCGCGCACGCTGCGTGCCGGGCTGGAGAAGGCGGGCTTCAAGATCAAGCCGGGGCAGCACCCGATCCTGCCCGTGATGCTCGGCGACGCCGCCCTCGCCACGAAAATGGCGGACAGCCTGCTGGAGAAAGGCATCTACGTCATCGGCTTCAGCTTCCCGGTCGTGCCCCAAGGCTTGGCGCGCATTCGCATCCAAACTTCCGCGGCCCACACGCCTGAGCAGTTGGACCTCGCGGTGCGGGCGTTCACAGAGGTCGGGCGGGACATCGGCGTTGTTTAACCATCCCCACGCGCAAGCGTGGGGGTTCGTTCGCCGTGAACGATACTCAATCCCCACGCTTGCGCGTGGGGCTGGTTGACAATTAATTTCATCATTTCATGAAATATGCCGTTATTCCTCTTGACGGACCTCCGCCGGGGTTTATTATTTCACTAGATGATGAAATATGAAAGCGAAGCAACCTAGAATTAAGCACGCGGGCTGCCATCCTGCGGAACATGCCTCCAAGAAGCTGCCGAAGTCCAGCCCCGACGCACTGGAGAAGGCGAGCCGCCTGTTTCGCGCGCTGGGGGATGGCCCCCGGCTGCGTCTTCTTGAGTACCTCATGCAGGGCGAGTGCTGCGTGACGGAACTCGTGGATGCGCTCCGTGAAAAGTTCTCCACCGTCTCGCAGCGGCTGCGGCTCTTGCGCGGTGAACGGCTCATTGTCCGCCGCCGCGATGGCACGCACCTGTACTACGCCCTCGCCGATCAGCACGTCATCGACATGATTCAAAACGCTTTGGCCCATGCGGGAGAGCCGGAAAAGGCTTCCGTTTCTCCACGTCGGCCGCAACCTCGAAAGGGAGTCAAGAAAATGAGCGACCATCATCACCAGCACGATCACGATCACGGCAAGGGCTGCGGCCACACTGCGGTCAAGCACGGCGACCACGTCGATTATCTACACGACGGCCACCTCCATCACCCCAAGGGAGACAAGGTCGAGGAGCACGCCCTTGACGTCTCGAAAAAGAATCCGGCGGACTGCACGCCGAAGCACGCCTGCGGCAAGCATCCGAACAATCACGCTCACGGCCCGAACTGCGGCCACGAGGCGATCCCGCACGGCGACCATGTCGATTATCTTGTCGATGGCCACCTGCATCACCCGCACGGCGACCACTGCGACGATCATGGGCCGGTGGATGTTGTCAAATAATTCGCCTATTGCCGCTTGCGGCTTTGCGCTCGCGTGGCGCCCTGCGAGCGCGAAGCCGCAAGCGATTAAACGGACAGCAACTCCGGTCGAAACATGCCAATGCGGCTTCGGCGCAAGAACAAATCCGCAGGAAACTGCGCCATCTCTTCCTCGCGCTGGTAGCGCTGCTCGCCGACGAGGTCCGGCTCGTCGGGATGAACGCGATTGAACCCGCCTTCCGCGCCAGATATCCGTTCCAATACCGACTCGACCTGATCCCCATAGCGATGCACCAGATGCACGGCGGTATCCTCCGCGATCGGGAAGCGGCTGCGGATTGAAGCGGTCATGTCCTGGCAGAAAATCCCCCACGGTATCGACGGCGTGCCCATCAGCGGCAGGTTATGCGTTTGGCAGCGCCGACGCTTTTGCAAGCGCCCGGCGAGCGAATCTACGATCGTCTCGGCCATCTGACGAAACGTGGTGTATTTGCCCCCGAGCGCGGTCACCAGGCCGGAGGCTGATGTCTGCAAGGTGAATTCACGCGATTGAGCGGATGGAGCGCCACTCCTGACGCGGAGCAATGGACGTAGACCGGCAAAGGTCCCCATCACCTCATCAACGCGCAAGGATGCCGAGAAATACCGGTTGTATCCTTCCACCAGGTAGTCGATCTCCGCCTGCAACACTTGCAGAGCGCCCGGACCTGCCTCGGGAAAGGTGTCGGTCGTGCCGATCAGCGTCTTGCCGTACCAGGGGATAACGAAGAAGACTCGCCCGTCGCACGGATGCAATAGCAGAGCGGCTGCCCGGTGTCCGCGCGGCGGCGCAATCAAATGAACCCCCTTGGTAGGCTGCAAGCGTGGCTCACCGCTGTCACCCGCCAGCCGGCAGAGCGCATCGGCCCAGGGGCCGGCGGCGTTCAATACCGCGCGACAGCGTAGCAGCCAGCGACGCCCGCTCAGCCGATCCTGCGCCCAGACGCCCGCAATGATTCCGCCTGATTTTTCGAACTCGACCGCCTCGACGTAATTCGCCAGGATCGCTCCGTGGCGAGCCGCGGTCTGCAAGACCGCCAGGCACAGCCGGGCGTCATCCATCAGGGCATCGTGGTAGGAGGCGCCGCCGATCAGTTTCTCCGGATTCACGCCCGGCAAGGCGGATTGGATTTGGCGGCAGGTCAAGCGCCGGCTGCGGGCGATGTTGCCTCGGCCGGCCAGCAGATCGTAAAGCGTCAAGCCCAGCCGCCACTGCCAGGGTGCGAGTCGATCGCCTCTGTAAAACGGCAAGATGAAAGGAAGCGGGGCGACGAGGTGCGGAGCGTTGCGCAGGAGCCGGCCGCGCTCCACAAGGGCTTCATGCACCAGCCCAAAATGACCGTATTCGAGATACCGCAGCCCGCCATGAACGAGCTTTGAGGAGAGGCTGCTGGTGCCGGACGCGAAGTCTCCCTTGTCGATGAGGGCGACGCGCCAGCCGCGTGTCACTGCGTCAAGTGCGACCCCGGCGCCGGTGATGCCGCCGCCGATGATGCACAGATCGAAGGTCCCATCCGTGAACGCCTCGAGGTTGCGTCGCATGTCGCCCGTCCCAAGGCAGGAGTCAGGAATCAGGGGTCAGGTCTCTGGTGATTCCTGATTCCTGATTCCTGATTCCTGACTCCTGACTCCTGCCCCCTGGCATCATTGCCCCTTCAGTGCCTTGAATTGAATGCGTTTCCCGGCGGCCTCACTACTGGCATCGAGGGTGCCCAGACACGCATCGATGCTGGTGGTAAAGTGGTCGGCGCCCCCCTGCTGAACGATCTGATGGACGACAATGGCGACTTGCTTGCCGTATCGATCGCGAATGTACACATCGAAGATCGAGCGATTCTTGGTATTCCCCGCATCCGCGTACTGCACGTGCTCATAGCTGATGGACGAACCGTCGGGGTAGGCGGCGACGGCTTTCTTCTCCACGGTGCGCGGCTTGGTTTTCACCTGTAACGCGGAAGTGGTCCTGTACGTCTTGGCGTAGAACTCGTCCAGCGCCTCACGGATCAAAGTCCGGAATTTCGCGGGCGTATAGTGGCGCAACTCCGGCTTCGCGTTGGCCTCCGCGACTTTGGCCGCCACAACGAAGATGTTGACGGTGGCATCGCCGCTCGCGTATCGAAAACAGGGAAACGGATCGGCATACGGGGCCTTATCCTTGGGCTTGTCGTCGAAGCCTTGGGGGAGACGCAGGTAGATCTCAAAAGGCCAGGCGGTACCCTCGTCTTTGACTTGCGGCGGCTGAAATTTCGGGTTCGCGATTGGATCGCCGAGGATCTTGTTGGCGTCGTCGAACTCCTGCACGCGTTTGCTCTGTGCGTCCATGCGGTTTTGATAATCGGACAAGCCGCACCCGCACGCCGCGAATAGGGCGAACAGCAACAGATATCGCAATTGCAGGAGTGGCGATTTCAACTTCATGCTCCAATGGCGGCTCTTAAATTCGCCGCTTGCGGCTTAGCGCTCGCAAGGTGACCCGCGAGCGCTAAGCCGCAAGCGGCAATCAAATCTGCGTCTTGCGGCTCGTTTCGACGCCGCGCGTGGTGACGAAATACTTGGCCATCATATTCGGTTTCTCCCACGCCAGCAGCGTATCCTGATTGCCGAGGTAGCGGAGGAATTGCTTGGTAACTTCGGCAAAGTGAGCCTCGTGACCGACACGGTAGCTGTTCGGAATCGAGACGCGGAAGTGCGTTCCGAGGTCGGTCACGCCGACGCCGGGGAAATCGACTTGCAGCGTGCGCAGCTTGAGATCGATGGTGCGGCGAACCAGCGTGTATTCCATCGTCTTGTTCGGGATGATGTAGAGCTCCGGCTGATATTTTTCCTCGCGCCCCTGGCGCACCTCGACGCGTGAGCGCGTGCCGCGGAAGACCGCCAGGTGCGTATCGCCTCCGCCTGGCGAGGCTTCGAAATCCCATAGCACGTTGAGCTTGACATGCACGCCGCGCAGGGCGTAGTTGACGAGCGTGTTGCAGTAGTAGTGCAGATCGTCGCCGTCGAGGGCGTCATGCAGGCCGCGAGGATAGTCGGTGTCGCCGGTGATCGCCTGAAAATCGCTCTTGCCCAGCACGGTCGGCCAGCGCTTGGCCGACAGGACGCAGACGTCGTTTTGCACCTCGACCGCTTGATTGGGGAACAGCATCCACATGACGAGATCGACAAGATGCGTGCCGACGTCGCTGAGTGCCTCGCCTTGTTCATGGATGTCGAAGAACCAGCCTGGCCGGCGCAGGGGCACGCCGGCGACCAGCTTCTTGAGGTAGTGGACGCTCTCCATGACGACGCCGGGATCCTCGGGTGAACCCGGGATGATCGTGCCGAACGTCGCCTCATCTTGAACGAATGCCCGCTGCAGGAGCGACGTGATTTCGTAGCGCTCCGTCATGATATCGAGCGCGATGAGGCGGCACGAATCCGCGAGATCGAGGGCCTTTTGCAGCTTGGGTAAGTCTTCGGGGACCAGAATCCATGGTTTATCAGCAAGCACATGGAGACCGGCCTCCAGACACGCCAGGATCGCGTCAATCTTGCCGGCATTCCGGCCCGCGAGAACGGCGACGTTACCCGGCTTATCCTGGACGAGTCGCTGCAAGTAATCGGCGCCGGCGTGGACCTCCAACTCCCACTGCGTCGGCTGCGCGCTGCGCGCGTTGAATCCGGCGATGCGTCCCAGATGTGCGATCAGGTCTGGTCCCAGGGGCGCATACACATGGACGCGTGGCGCGACCTGCTCGTACATTTCCTTCTGCACCAGCGCAGCATGAAAATGGCCGGGGTTCAACGTGATGAAGCGGATTTCTGGCATGACTTGAGGTTATCCCAATAGCGGCGGATGTTCAAATGTTTCTTTCTGGGCCGTCATGCAAACGCCGTCGACGATAGAAGCAGATCCAATTGCTTTTGCACGAGCCGAAAATGGGCGTCATCCAGCACCGGCGTCGAGCCTTCGGTCGAAAGCGGTCTCTCCAATTCGACCCAGCTGCGGCAACCGTCGTACGCCGGCAACTCGTCGATTTCATGTACCTGGGGAACTCGATGAATGCGAGCGACCAACACGTACAATCCCGGCGTCCGGTAGTTGAAACGCTGCAGCACCGTCTGCTCCGACCAGAAATGCAGATGCGACAGGAGCAGCGCCGGCAGTTCGTCACGCAAACGGTAAACGCTCGCTACCTCGGCCCACAGTGAGAGTCGCAACTTCCCCGTCGGCGGACGGTTCGCCTCGATCTGGTCAAGGAGCGGCCGAGCTTCCTCCTGGATGCCGGTCTGTTGCTGATGGACAAACGTCGGATAGAGCCAGAACTGCGAATGCTCAACGCCGAACTCGCCTTCGTTCTCCGCGATGCCACCCTTGCGCAGGATGAGCGATTGCTGGCCTTGCGCCAACGCTTCGCAGATGACCGCCCATTCCTTGAAGGCGTGCTGCAACATCAAACGACCTCCTTTGCCGCTTGCGGCTTAGCAATTGCAAGGCATCACGTGTACGCTAAGCCGCAAGCGGAATACAACCCTTTCACCAGTGCTCGCTGCGCGGTTCGCGCACCATCAGGTCGTTCACCGCAACACGCGGGTCCTTCGCTTCGTGAAGGATCCTGTACACCTCGGCGCTGATCGGCATCGCAATACCCATCTGCTGCGATTTCTCGTACACGCTGCGTGCGGTGAACACCCCTTCGGCCACCGTCGAGGTGCTCGCCTGGATATCGGCAAGCTTCTCTCCCTTGGCAAGGCGCTCGCCAATAGCACGATTGCGGCCATGCCGGCTGATGCAGGTGGTGATGAGGTCCCCCATGCCGGCGAGGCCCCAGAACGTCTCCGCGTTCGCGCCGACGGCGACGCCGAAGCGAGCCATCTCGGCAAGGCCGCGCGTCAGCAGGGCGGATTTGGAGTTATCGCCGAGCCCCATGCCATCGCTAAGGCCGGCGGCGATAGCGATGACATTCTTGAGCGCGCCTGCCAATTCGACGCCGACCAGATCGAGATTCGTGTAGACGCGAAATCGATCCGTCGAGAAGCACTGCTGCACCCAGCGCGCCAACGTCAGATCCTCGCTCGCCGCGACCAGCGTCGTCGGCAAGCCTCGCGAAACTTCCTCCGCATGACTTGGGCCACTCAACACGGCAACCGAGCGCGAGCCCAGCACCTCCATCGCGATTTCCGTGGGCCGGCGAAACGTGTGATTCTCCAGGCCCTTGACGAGACTCAGGAGCGGCTTGCCCTTCGGTATCGACTCGGCGATCCGCGCCAGCGTTGAACGCAGATAAGCCGTCGGCACCGCGGCCACCAGCAGGTCGGCGCCTTCGACAGCCTCCCGGATGTCGGTTGTCAGCAGAATACTTGGCGGGATCGCCACTCCCGGCAAGAGCCGCACGTTTTCGCGCCGCGCGTGCCAGCCGGCATTGTCGGCGCGAGCGCTCCAGAGGGCAACCCGCTGCTGCGGATTCTGCGCGAGAATCATCGCGATGGCCGTTCCCCACGCGCCGGAACCAAGAACCGCGAATCGCGCCGCCATAATGTTCCCTTCCATCTTTCCACGTTTACCCAGGCATTATAGAGCAGAGACTTTAACGCCCCAAATCGCGAAATCTGTCTTTTCTGAAAAACATCGAAGTTCCCCCTGCCGACAACCGATGTTCCCAGTGCAGAGGGGCAACGATCCCCATCCTATCGACTGCATCGTGAAAACAGAATCGTCTCGCAATCGTTACAGGGAGGTTCTCGCATGGCGGCACAACTTCGCGTATACAGAGCTCCGCACGAGTCCGATTTTGAAGAACTCCAGGATCCGACGGTGCGCATTCGGCTCGCTGATTTGCTGCCGCTCCTGGCCATCGCGAAAAAAAACAACTACCTGTGGCTGCAGGATTTCCTGGAAGATGCCGTCACCGTGACGCCCGACCTTTACGACGTGCTGCGATCCTTCACGGCGGTTCGGCAAACGTCGGCGTGAAATCCAAGAGCCTCTCGGCTCTGGGATTGTGCAAATCCGCTCTTTTCTCCGCTTGCTCACGCTTGTCTTATCTCTCCTCTCCCCGCATGATAGCCACGAGTAGATCACTATCGGCCTCGCGGCGGGATTCATCATGGGCAAACGCTTGAAAGAATCGCTGGCGCAGAACAAGCTCGTGCGTGTCTTCGGCATGGGCCAGATGTGCCATCCGAAATTCGTTGACATCATCGGCCAGCACGGCGGTTATGACGCAGTCTGGCTCGATCAGGAACACGCCGGTCTCTCGATCACGCAGATCGAGCAGGCGTCCATGGCAGCGCGGGCCGTCGGTATCGACTCCTTCGTGCGCCTGGCCCCGACCGATTACGCCACGGTGATGCGCCCGCTCGAAGCCGGCGCCGGCGGCATCATGGCCGCCCAGGTACGCAGCGCCGCTCAGGCCGAAGAAGTAATGCAATGGGCCAAGTTCTATCCGCGCGGCCTGCGCGGCGTCAACGGCTCCGGCGTCGATGGCCGCTACGCCACCATGCCGATGCCTGACTACATGAAGCAGGCAAACGAGGAGACGTTTGTCGCCATCCAGATCGAGCATATCGGCGCTGTCGAGGAGGTCGAGAAGATCGCCGCCCTCAAGGACGTGGACGTTCTTTTCATTGGCCCCGCCGATCTCGGCCAATCGATGGGCATCGTCGGCGACTGGGACAACGCGCGAATCTGGCAGGCCATCGAGCGCGTCGCCAAAGCCGCCCGGACGAACGGCATCCACTGGGCGATCTTGCCGCGCAACCAGGCGTATGCCAAACGCTGCGTCGATCTCGGCTGCAAGATGCTGTCGGTCGGATTGGATGTGTGGGCCATTCAACGCGGGCTGAAGGCGTTCTTGGCGGAGTTTGAATCGCTCTAACGCCTCGCCGTTTACCGTTTAGCGCTCGCATGGCGTCTGGCGAGCGCAAAGCCGCAAGCGGCAATTCAGTTCATGCTAAACTCCGGCGGGAACTTGCGCAACACCTGCTCGCCCACCGATTTCGACACCTCCAAAAAATCGTGCAGCCTCGCTAAACGCGCTTCAACGTCCAACTCCTCTAACAAATGCTGCTTGAACTCCGCATCGAGCGGCAACGCAAAGGCGATGATGTCGCACAAGGTGCCGAGCCCCAGCTCGGTGTCGAGCAACTTGCGAAGCTGGCCAACCACTTCTCCCTGCGTCGGAAACCAGGTCGGCATCTTCTCGATCAACGTCGTGCGCCACTGCTGCGCCAGCATTTCGTCGGCAACCGCGTTTTCCTCCAGCACGCTGGCCCGCGCAACGCGGTACAACTTGCTCGTCGGAATCTCCTCGGTGATTTGGATCCGCGCCATGCCGCGCAGCAGAATGTTGAAGCGCCCGTCGTCAAGTTGCTGCTCCGCCATGATGCGGCCAACGCAGGCGACGGAATGAATCGCCGGCTGGTCGGCGTAGTCCTTCTCCCAACCAGGTCGAGGCAGCACCAGCGTAATCATGCGATCGCCCGCCAACGCATCGGTCGTCATTTGCCGATAGCGCGGCTCGAAGATGTGCAAGGGCTGCATCACGTGCGGAAAGAACACGAGGTTCGGCAACGGGAACAGCCTTGCTCGCCCGTTGAATCCAGACAGCGGCGTCGGTTCGCTCATGGTGCAATCTCGACCTGTCCTCCGAGCCTCGCACGGAGTAAGCGGACACAACAAACCGCTTACTTCGTGCGCGGCTCTGGAGTGGTTATTTATTCATCCTCATGCAAATACACGTCCGGCTCCGGCCACGAGTCCGGCATCGGGTTCAGTTCGATGGTCGGTATCAGGTCTTCCTGAATCGGCACCGCTCGCGTCGGGTCCGGCATCGCCAGCAACTCCGCGAAGCATCGCTCCATCTGACCCCAAAACACGTTTTGATCCAGACCGAGGAACTGCGCCTCATAGCGATGCATGTAATCACGACTCGACTTGTACAGCTTGATCGCGCCGCGACCGTTGCCGTTGCAAAAATGACACATTGCGACCGCCGCCTGAATCAACGCTTGATAGAACTTTTTCTCCGGCCCCGCCTCCATCCATAGCAATTCCCAGACTTCATGTGCTTCGAAGAAATCGCCGCGATTGAAGAGCACGACGCCGGCCAGGTAACGCGGATCGTATTGTGCCGGATTCGCTTCCATGTCTATATTGTAGGCAGGCCCTTGCCCGAAAACCCAGACGGTACCGGCATGTTCTCACGGCGAATCCCGCTACCCGATCTCATCGACCTCTGTCGCGTGCTCCGCCATCAGCTTGGCGCCGGCCTCGCGCTGCACCAGGTCCTGAAGAAGCAGGGCGAGCGCGGCCGAAACTCTGTCCGCGTGATCGCCGGCCGACTTGCCGAGAAGCTCCTGAAGGGAATCAGCTTGTCGGACGCCCTCGACGCGGAAGTGGGGGCGTTTCCGCCGCTGTTTCTGTCGATGGCCAACCTCGGCGAAACCACCGGACACTTGACAGAAGTCTTCGGTGAACTGGAACGCTACTACCAACTCGAATTGCAGATGCGACGTCAGTTCCGCAGCGCCAGCGTCATGCCGTCCGCACAGTTCGTTTTTGCCGTGCTTGTCGTCGCCGCGGTCATCTGGATCCTCGGCATCATCGGGGGCAACAAGCCGCTACTGACCTTCTTCGGGATTCCCGGCGGCCTCGGCGCCGCGGCTTTTCTTTGTTCCGTCTCCAGCGTGCTTGCATTGATTGCTATCACCTATCTGCTTATTTCGCGCATTGGCCGGCAGAAGGTGTGGATGGACCGATTTTTGCTTGCCGTCCCCGCGCTCGGCCCGTGCCTTTACTCCCTGGCCATGAGCCGATTCACACTCGCTCTGCAACTCACGCTCGACAGCGGCCTGTCGATCACCAAGGGCCTTCGGCTTAGCCTGGAAGCGACCGGCAACGCCCACTTCGCGGCCCACGCCGATGCCATCGTCAATACCTTGAAGAACGGCCAACCGCTGCACGAAGCGATCGAGGCCAGCAAGCTCTTCACCAGCGATTTCGTCGAGATGATCGTCAGCTCCGAGATCGCGGGCAGCGTCCCTGAAATGATGCGGCACCTTCAGCAACAATACCACGAGGAGACCGCGCGCCGCATGACCATGCTGACACGGGTCGCCGCCGGCGCCGTCTGGCTTGCCGTGGCAACGTTTATCGTGATAGCCATCTTCAAGCTCGCCAGCATCTACTTCGATGCGCTGGCGGGGGTGGGGAAGATTTGAGCCCGACGCGCAAGCAAGGAAACCCATTCCTTGCTTGCGCGTCGGGCTCAGTTCCGTTCGATAATTGCCGATTCACAAAGCCCCATCGGGCGACGATCCACCATGCGCAGGTGCGGCGGCAGATGCCGTGCAAGCGTTTCCGGCGAGTTGCGATGACCGAACAGGACGACGGTGCGCGGATGTCGGTCCAGTTCACGCACCAATTCATCGATCCCCTTGCTGCGGAACGTGCGGAAATCACTCCGTCCCACATAGAAGGCGACCGAATCAATGTTGCGCGGGAAGCACACGACGGGCACGCTTCGATCGCCGCATCGCTCGCGCATCGCCTCGAAATCGCTCATCGGCGCACGCGACCGGGCGTACGCAGGAACCGCAATCTGATTCGCTGCCGCCTGCACAAGCCAGGCGATCGCGACCAGGGCAAACACCCAACGCGACTTTCGCCAATCGGTCCGCGCAATGAAACAGCCAAGTGCCAGACACAACACCGGAAAAGCAGGCAAGATATAGGTCGGCAGCTTGCTGCCCGCGAGTGAAAAAAAGAACACGCACCAGCCGCCGGCGAGAAGCAAATAGCCCAGCGCCGGGCAGCGCTGTGACGATTCCTGCGTGCGCGTCGATGTCAAAAATCGCGCGATGGGCCAGGCCAGCAGAACTATCGGCAGCAATCCATACAGCAGAATCGGCAAGTAAAACCACACGGGCCGCACGTGATCGAATGGCTCGACGAAGCGCTGGACATGGTGTTGCCAAAGGAAGTGACGCACAAATTCCGGCCGCTGCACGCACACGGCGACATACCACGGCAAGTTGACGGCCAGGACGACGCCGACGAAGCCGGTCCATGCTCGGCAGGAGATCGGCGCTGCGACACGGAGGGCGTTCGGCGGGAGGGCGAGGCTTCCGCCGAGCCGAGATTCCGGTGCGGCGTGTGGCTCGGCAGGAGCCTCGCCCTCCCGGGTGAACCAGCGATTCACAAGCAGCGGCATCAACACGAGCACGACGGCGACCGGTCCCTTCGTCAACACGCCGAGGCCGCACGCCAACGCAGCGACGAACCACCAGCCACGCTGCAATCGCGTTCCCGATTGGGCGACGTAGGCCGCCAGCAGCGCCAGCGTGATCCACAACGCCAGCAAGCCGTCGAGCACCAGCAGCCGGCCGATGCCGAGGAAGATCGGCGATACCGTCAGCAACAGCGCTCCCCAGAAAGCCGAGCGCTCGCCGACCATCCGCCGGCCCAGGACGTAGGTCAGCAACACCGTCGCGTGCATCGCGAGCGCGGGGACCAAGCGGGCGGCACCGTCATGAAATCCGAACAGCGAATACGACATCATGACCAGCCAGTAGAACAGCGGCGGCTTGTCGAGGTACGGCTCCCCTTGCAGCGTGGGCACGATCAATTCGCCGGAGGTCAGCATCTCGAAGGGAATCTGTGCGTAACGTCCCTCGTCGGGCTCAAAAAGATGAAAGGAAACGCACGGATAGAGTAAGATGCCGGACAGCAGAAAAATCGCGGCGCAGGGCCGCCAGCGCCACGTTGTCGGCTCAACCGGCGCTCCGCCGAATAGCACGCGCGACCAGATGATCGGCAGCCAGCCGAACAGATGCGTTGGCGCATGCGCCGCCGTTTGCACTTCGGCGTACTTGATGGCGATCTGCGTGGCTTGCTCAGCTTGTTCGAGTTGCCGCACCGGCGGGGCCTCCTTGCTGCACGGGGATGCCCCAAGGTGCCACAAATCAAGGTTTCGTGTCAATGCGGGATGGTATTGTCGGAAAAAAACCTTGCGTTCCGCGGCGGTGTCGATCATTCTGTGCGCAAGCCCCAGGATGAGTCCGCCTGCGGCGGACTCATCCTGGGGCTTGGCGGAGGGATCATGTCCGACACGGACGTCCAATCACCCGTTGCTTCGACGCCGCTATCCTGGCGCATCGGCATCGCGACTGGCGTACTCCTCCTCGGCTTCGCCGCGTATGCTCTGCGCCAGACGATTGGCCCGCGCGGGCAAGCCTGCGCCGGCATGTTCTGCATCCTTGGCCTGGTCGCGATGTTCTCGGCCAACCTGCGGACGCTCAGCTGGCGCACGCTGCTGGGCGGCTTCGCGCTGCAATGGTTTCTTGCCTGGTTCACGCTCAAGTTCACGATCCACGGCCTGGAAGGTTATCCCGACGGCCTGCGTCCAGGGTACGAGTTCTTCCACGCCATCGCGGACGGCGTCAAGAAGTTCATGGACTTCACGTCCGCCGGCTCCACCTTCGTTTTCGGTCCACTTGCCGATCCCAGGGAGGCCGAGGCGGTATTCGGCCCCGGCCGCGGTTTCATCTTCGCGTTCGCAGGTCTGCCAGTGATTATCTTCGTCTCCTCCTTTTTCACCGTGATGTACTACCTGGGTATCTTGCAGTGGGTGGTGCGGATTTTCGCCCGCGGCATGATGGTGCTGATGGGGACCAGCGGGGCGGAGTCGCTGACCTCGGCCGCCAACGTTTTCATGGGGCAGACCGAGGCCCCGTTGATCATTCGGCCCTTCATCGCCAAGATGACGCAATCGGAGCTATTTTCGATGATGGTCAGCGGCATGGCCCACATTTCGGGCGCGCTGATGGGCGTTTACATCGGCATGGGAGCAGATCAGGTCAGCATCCTCGCAACCTGCGTGATGGCCGCACCGGGCGCCCTCTATCTGTCCAAGTTGTTCATGCCCGAAACAGAAGTGCCCGAAACTCGCGGGGCCGTCAAGACCGATCCGGTTGTGCCCCACCGCAACGTCATCGACGCTGCCGCCGCGGGGGCGTCCGATGGCATGTATCTCGCCTTCAACGTCGCCGCCATGCTGATTGCGTTTCTCGCATTTCTCGCCATGTTTGACTTTTTGCTCGGGTTGGTACCGATCGGCATCGATGGCCAGCCGCTCTCCTTGAAGCTTGCCTTTTCCTACATGTTCGCGCCGCTTGCTTTTCTGATGGGCATCGAAGGGAATGAGATTTTCGATGTCGGCAACCTGCTCGGCACCAAGCTGGCCTTGAACGAATTCGTCGCCTACCGCGAGCTGCAGCAATTGGTGGCCGCGAACCAGCTGATCAGTAGACGATCGCAAATCCTGGCGACTTTTGCGTTGACCGGCTTCGCAAACTTCGGCTCCATCGGCATCCAGCTCGGCGGCATCGGCGCGATGGCGCCCGAGCGCCGCCCCGATCTGGCGAGATTCGGCTTGCGAGCCCTGTACGTCGGCTTCCTGGCAACCATTCTTAATGCGTGCATCGCGGGCATCTTGATTGATGATTGACGCCAACGTTTACGTATAACAACCCCCAGGAATCGCAGTGCTCATCCTGAGGCTTCGAGGGAAACCCTGCATGTCCGTCTTTGCTTCACGCCGTCAACGACTTTGGCAAACCGTCAAGAAGGAAGGCCTCGACGCCGTACTCGTCACCAACCCGATCAACGTCACCTACCTGACAGGCTTCTCCGGTGACAGTACCTATCTGATCGTAGAAAAGTCCAAGACGCTGCTCGTCAGCGATGAACGCTATCGCGTGCAGATTGCCGAGGAATGCCCGGGGCTTGATGCCTTCATCCGCGGCCCTGCCCTGCCGCTATCCGATGCAACCATCGCCCAGTTGACCGCACTCGCGCCGCGCAGCCTTGGCTACGAAAGCGGCCACCTGACCGTTGCAGAGTTCCACAAGCTTGCCGATGGCGTCAAGACGACCGATTGGAAGCCCGCCCAGGATCGCGTCGAAAGATTCCGCCAAGTCAAGGATGAGAGCGAGATCGCCCAGATCCGCGACGCGATCAAGATTGCCGAGAAAGCGTTCGCGATGTTCCTCGCCCTCCTGCGTCCCAGCGACACGGAGAAAGAGCTCACGGATGCGATGGAAAGTTACGTTCGTCGAGCCGGCGGCAAACAGACGGCGTTTCCGACCATCGTTGCCGTTGGTCCCAGAGCGGCGCTGCCCCACGCGCCGCCGAGTTTGCACGCCATCAGCGAGAACCCGATCCTCCTGGTCGATTGGGGCGCACAGGGGCCGTTCTACAAAAGCGACTTGACACGCGTTCTCTGGACCAATAACAATGTAGCGTTCCCAGCTGCAAGAAAGCCGACCGACAAGCTCCGCGCCGTTCACGCGGTGGTCAAGGAAGCGCAACGCCGAGCCATCGCGGCCATGCGCCCCGGCGCCTCCAGCAAGGATGTGGATACGATCGCCCGCAGCTACATCGCCGAGCAGGGTTACGGCGAGTTGTTCAACCACGGCCTTGGGCACGGGTTCGGCTTGCAGATCCACGAGGCGCCGTTCTTTCGGCCCAACGTGGACGTGAAGCTCGAAGCCGGCATGGTGGTGACCTGTGAGCCGGGCATCTATTTGCCAGAGGAGTTCGGCGTCCGCATCGAGGATGACGTGCTCATCACGCCGGACGGCGCCGAGGTGTTGACGCATTGCCCGCGCGAACTGGATGAGTGCATCGTGGAGTTTTGATTCCTTTCCGTTGTGGCACGGTCTCCTGACCGTAGGTCTCCTGGAACGCACGGAGACCTTCGGTCAAGAGGGTGACACGGCCAGGAGACCGTGCCACAACAGGTGTTCGCTTAGCCCAGCGCCTCCGGCACGGGTGAAGATACCAGGAGCCCCCAAGTGTCCAACAACGTGAAAAAAACTGGCCCTTTCGACGTGAAGTCCGTCGAATCTCTCGTGGCGCTGATGACTGAGCACGATCTCAGCGAAATCTACCTGCGCGACGGCAACCAGCACTTGCGCCTGAGGCGAGGCGCAGCCGCACCGTCAGTCGTCGTGCCCGCTGCCGTACCGGTCGCAGCTCCATTGCTGACCGCCGGCCAGTCGGTCGGCACTCCAGCGTCGGATGCGAAGCCCGCGGCCGCGGCTGCCAAGAAGAACCTCATCGAAATCAAGAGCGAGACCGTCGGCACCTTCTATGCGCAAGCCAAGCCCGGTGAGCCACCTTACGTCAAGGTCGGCGATCGTGTGACGCCGAACAAGGTCGTCGGCCAGGTCGAGGTCATGAAGACCTACAACGAAATCCAGGCGAACTGCACCGGCGTAATCGTCGAAATCCTCGTCGAGAACAGCAAATATGTCGAGTTCGGCGAAGTCCTGTTCCGCGTCGATCCATCCTAAGAAGCCCCGGGGTGAGGTACTCCGAACCCCGGGGTTCGGAGTACCTCATTCCGGGGCGTCAACCTAACCAATTATGTTTCAACGCATCCTCGTCGCCAATCGTGGCGAAATTGCTCTACGCGTGATTCGGGCATGCCGCGACCTCGGCATCGAGGTCGTCGCCGTCTTCAGCGAGGCGGACCGCGGCGCCCCCTATCTGCAATACGCGGACCAGGCCATTTGCATCGGTCCCGCGCTCGCCGGCGATAGCTACCTCAAGATCGCCCGCATCATCAGCGCCGCCGAGGTTGCCAACGTGCAGGCGATCCATCCGGGCTATGGCTTTCTCTCAGAAAACGCGCACTTCGCCGAGGTTTGCCGGGCGTGCAAGATCGAATTCATCGGCCCCTCCGAAGACGCCATGCGCCGGCTGGGCAACAAGAACGAAGCCCGCAAACTCGCCAAGCAGGCCAACGTGCCTGTCGTGCCAGGCAGCGCCGGACTAATCACCGACGAATCGCAAGCCATGAGCGTCGCGCAGGAGATGGGCTATCCCGTTCTCATCAAGGCCGCAGCCGGCGGCGGCGGGCGCGGCATGCGCGTCGCACGCAACGACATCAGCCTCAAGTCCGGTCTGCACGCCGCGGTGCAGGAAGCCGAGAGCGCCTTCAAGGACGGCAGTGTCTACATCGAGAAGTACATCGAACAGCCACGCCACATCGAAATCCAGCTCCTGGGCGATCGGCATGGCAACGTCGTTCACCTCTACGAACGCGATTGCTCCTTGCAGCGCCGCCATCAGAAGCTCGTCGAGGAATCAGCGGCGCCGAACTTGCCGGAAGCTGTCAGGCAAAAAATCTGCGAGTGCGCCGTCCGCCTGGCAAAAGAAGCAGGCTACTACAACGCGGGCACGTGCGAATTCCTGCTCGACAAGGACAATAACTTCTACTTCATCGAAGTCAACGCCCGCATCCAGGTCGAACACCCGGTGACCGAACTCGTAACCGGCATCGACTTGATCAAGCAGCAAATCCGCATCGCCGCCGGCGAGAAGTTGTCGTTCACCCAAAAAGACATCACCCACCGCGGCCACGCCATCGAGTGCCGCATCAATGCCGAGGACCCCGCGAACAACTTCCGCGCCACCGCCGGCACCATCACGCGCTGGCAACCCCCCGGCGGCCCAGGCATCCGCCTCGACACCCACGTCTGCCAGGGCTACCGCGTCCCGCACAACTACGATTCGATGATCGCCAAGCTCCTCGTTTGGCAACCGACACGTGCGGAAGCAATCGCCTGCATGAAACGCGCCTTGAGCGAGTTCGTCGTCGAAGGCATCAAGACGACGATCCCGATCCACCGCGAGATCATGCAGAATAACGCGTTCATCGAAGGGCGCGTCGATACGACGTTTATCGAACGGACTTGGTTGCAGCAAAAGAGTTGAACCCATCCTCGTTTAGCGCTCGCATGACGCCACGCGGGCGCTAAACGAAAACAAATCAAGCCAAAATCTCATTCACCACATTCCCGCTCACATCCGTCAACCGAAAATCGCGGCTTTGGAAGCGGAACGTCAGCCGCAGGTGATCGATCCCCAGCAAGTTCAGCATCGTCGCGTGCAGGTCGTGCACCGTCACGATGTTCTCGGCGGCATTGTAGCCCAGCTCGTCGGTGGCGCCGAAGTGGAAGCCCGGCTTGATGCCGGCGCCGGCCAGCCACATCGAGAAGCCCTTCATGTGATGATCGCGACCGTTGCCCTGTGCCATCGGCGTGCGGCCAAACTCGCTGCCGAAGACGATCAGCGTGTCGTCGAGCATCCCGCGAGCTTTCAGGTCCTTGACAAGGGCGGCCGTGGCCTGATCGACCTCCGCAGCGCTGCCGCGCATGTGATCCTTGACGGAGCCGTGATGGTCCCAGTCGCGATGGTAAAGTTGGATGAAGCGCACGCCTCGCTCGGCCAGGCGGCGCGCCATCAGGCAGTTGGCGCCAAAGGAGCCGTCGGCCCCGCGGATGCCGTAGGTGTCGAGCACTCGCTGCGATTCCTGCGAGAAATCACGCAGGGCCGGCACGGAGGTCTGCATGCGGAATGCCATCTCGTACTGGCTGATGCGCGTGGCGATTTCGGGATCATCGACGACGCCGTCTTGCAGGCGGTTGAGCTGCTGCACCGCATCGACGACGTCGCGCTGCCGTTCTTGATCGATGCCTTGCGGGTTGGTCAGGTAAAGGACCGGATCGCCGGTGCCGCGCAGGTGAATGCCCTGATGTCGCGACGGCAGAAAGCCCGAGTGCCATTGCCGCTGCGCTATTGGTTGCGATTGGCCATAGCGCCCCGAGGAGGTGAGCACGCAGAAGCCGGGCAGGTCTTCGGCCTCGTTGCCCAGGCCGTAGGAGAGCCACGAGCCCATCGCAGGCCGGCCGGAGATGGTGGTGCCCGTGTTCATGAAGGTGTGGGCCGGATCGTGGTTGATCGCGTCGGTCTTGAGCGAGCGGACGATGCAGATGTCGTCGGCGATCGAGCCGATATGCGGAAATATCTCCGCGATCTCCTGCCCCGATTGGCCAAACCGCCGAAACGCATGCTGCGGCGCGAAGCAGCGCAGCTGAGCCCCCTGAAGCTGCGCGATCGGCTGCCCGGCCGTGAACGAAGTCGGCATCGGCTGCCCATCCATCGCCCGCAAACGCGGCTTGGGATCCCAACTCTCCAGATGCGACATCCCGCCGGCCATGTACAGCCAGATGACACGCTTCGCCTTGACAGGCAGGTGCGGCTGAATGGCGCCGGGTTGGCCCTGGCGATTAGAACGGCTGGGTTGCGCGTGTGACAACGTAGCAAGAGCAGCGAGGCCCATGCCGGCGGCAGTGTCTCGCAGGAAGGTACGGCGCGTGAGGATGTTATTTGTAGCCATGAATGATGTCCTCTACAATCTCAAGTCTCATCGAATCTCTACTCGTCTGCAACAACGCTGTAAGCGTTGAATCCACCAGTCAATTCCGGGTAATCGTCTCATGCAAATTCAAAATCGTCCGCGCCACCGACGTCCACGCCGCCAACTCCTCCGGCTGAATGTCCTTAGCGGCTTGCGCATATCCCACGCTCAACAAAGATGCCGCGTCCTTTGGGTTCGCTTCGTAATGTTTGCGGTGTTTGTCGTACAAGCGATTGACGATCTGCACCTCGTCGATGCTCGCTTGCCGTTGCAAGGCCAGGCGGAAGGCAGTCTGGATGCGGTCAGGCGTCTTGCCCGTCGTTTTAATGATCTTCTCGGCGAAGACGCGCGATGCCTCCACGTAGGTCGGATCGTTCAGCAGCACCAGGGCTTGCTGCGGCGTGTTGGAACGCGGGCGTTCGACGGTGCATTCCTCACGCGTCGAGGCGTCGAATGCCAGCAAGCTCGGTTGCAGGAAGGTGCGCTGCCAGTGGGTGTAGAGACCGCGGCGATATTGGCTCTCTCCCTTGTCGTTGGCCCATTCGCGGACCGGAAAGTTCATGTAGCGCCAGTAGCCCGCGGGCTGGTACGGCTTGACGCTCGGGCCGCCGACCTTCGCAACCAAGAGGCCGCTGATTGCCAGGGCATTGTCGCGCACGAACTCGGCATCGATACGGTAACGGCCTTGCCGGGCGAGCAGTTGGTTGTAGGGATCGCGTTGCCGCAGTTCGGGCGTCCCCTTCGACGATTGTCGATACGCGGCCGACATGACGATCTGCTTTATCGCTCGCTTGGTGTCGCCGCCGCTGGCCTGGAAGTCGAGCGTGAGCCAATCGAGCAATTCGGGATGCGTCGGCCAGGCGCCGAGGGCGCCGAAATCGTCGGCGGTCTTGACGATCCCAGAGCCGAAGGAGAGCATCCACAGCCGATTGACAAAGATGCGTGCGGTCAGCGGGTTCTCCGGCGCGACCAGCCAGTTGGCCAGATCGACGCGGGTGGGGCGTTTCTTGTCCTTTTCAATCTTCATCGTCGGCAGGACCGCGGGCACGTCCGGCATCACCAACTCACCGGAATCATCGAGCCAGTTGCCACGCTTCAGGAGACGCATGATGCGTGGCGGGCCGGAGGTCGAGATCAGCGTGGTCGGAACCGCCTTTTGCACGGCGGCCTTCTGTTTCTGCACCGCGGCAAGTTTCTGCTGGGCGTCCTTCACCTTTTCTTTCGGCAACGCCGCGATCTCTTTTTGTATCTGCGTGATGTCGTCGTCGAGTTTTTTGACTTGCGCTTGCTGGGTACTCGTCATGATCGGCGTCTGCCCCTGCCGGCCGACGGCAACTTCTTGAATATCCGCAAAGAACGCGGCGAGCTTGTAGAACTCCTTGGTCGTGAATGGGTCGTACTTGTGATCGTGACACTCGGTGCAGCCAAGCGTCATGCCGAGCCAGGCGGTCGAGAAGTTGCGCACGCGGTCGGCAGCATATTTGGCCGTGTATTCCTTCGCCTGCGAGCCGCCTTCCTCGGTCGTTTGCAACAAACGATTGTGGCCGGAGGCGATCTTCTGATCGTTGGTCGCGTTCGGCAATAAGTCGCCCGCAATCTGGTCGCGGGCGAAATCCGCGAATGGTTTGTTCTGGTTGAACGCGTCGATCACCCAGTCGCGATAGAGCCACACGTCGCGGTTGTTGTCGCTGTGGTAGCCTGCGGTGTCGGCGTAACGGACGATGTCGAGCCAGTGCACCGCCATGCGCTCGCCGAAGTGCTTCGACTTCAGCAGGCGATTCACGACTTTCTCGTACGCCGCTCCCCGTTTAGCGCCCGCGTACTCCATCACGAACTCATCGACCTCTTCGGGGGTCGGCGGCAGTCCAATCAAGTCAAACGATAGCCGACGGATAAGCGTGCGTGGATCGGCCTCCGGCGCCGGCTGCAATCCCTCTTTCTCGAGCCTCGCGAGGACGAAGCGGTCGATATCGTTCTTCACCCAACCGGCGTTCTTGACCGCCGGCAGCTCGTGCTTCTTCGGTGCAATCAGCGACCAGTGGCCTTCGTACTTCGCGCCCTGCTCAATCCACGTCTTGATGAGTTCGATTTCTTGCTTGGTGATCTGCTTCATTGCCTTCGCCGGCGGCATCTTCTTGTCCGCTTCTGTCGTGATGAGCCGGGCGAACAGTTCGCTCTCCATTGGTTTGCCGGCGACGAGGACCTTGGCGTGCGCGTCCTTCTCGTCGTCGAGCCGCAACTTTGCCTTGCGCAGATTATTGTCCGGCCCGTGGCAGACGAAGCAGTTGTTCGAGAGGATTGGCCGAATGTCGCGATTGAATTCGACCTTGCGCGGCTCCTGCGCGGCGAGTGTGTATGGCAGAAGGAAACAGCAGGCGAGACCGATCCAGCGCTGTGAGGCTTGACGCATGGTAAACAACTCCTTGACGGGGAGGCAGTCGGAGGGCGGGATGCTTCGAATGATGATAATTTACCCGAAGGAGGGGCGTCGCTCAAGACCTTGGCAGAAACATTCAGAGCCCGAGCACCAGCGAGGGACGGATTTTCCCGCTGGCGCTCGGGCTCTGAGCTTTCTTGACCGGGTTTACCCCAAGATCTCGCGAATCGGCCGTCCGCCCTGGGCCGCCGACACGGGCCGGCCGGAGCGATCGTGTACCGGCAGATCGGGGTCGATGCCGAGGCATTCGTAGATCGTGGCGCATACGTCGGCGGGGCTGATGGGCCGGTCCTTGACGTACGCCGCCTGGCCATCCGATTCGCCGACCACGGTGCCGCCGCGGATGCCGCCGCCCGCAAACCACATGCCATAGCAGTGCGTCCAGTGATCGCGCCCGCCGCCATTGCCGTTGATGCGCGGCGTGCGGCCCATTTCGCTCATCACCACCACCAGCGTCTCATCGAGCAAACCGCGAGTTTCGAGGTCTTCGAGCAGGGTGCAGTAGGTCTGATCGAACTCGGGCAAGTTCACGTTTTTGAGAGTGGTGAAGTTGTTGGAGTGCGTGTCCCAGCAATCGTAGTTGATCGGCACGCGGTCCCAGAAGAGATCCCAGGTCACGTTGACGAAGCGAACGCCTCGCTCGACCAGCCGGCGTGCAACCAGCGAGCAGTTGCCGAAAAGCGTCTTGCCGTAGCGGTCGCGCAGGCGGTTGTCTTCTTGATTCAGATCGAATGCCGAACGGACCTCGTTCGAAGTCAGGATGTTGAATGCCCGTCGCTGGGTGCGATTGAACTGATCGACGCTATTCTGGACATCCGCTTGCCGAAGCTGATCGTCAATCTGGTTCATCAGGCTGCGGCGGGTGTTCAGTCGATCAAGGGTGATGCCTTCCGCCAGCGTGTTCTCAGGCAAGCGTGGCTCACCGAGCACGGTCACTGGCCGGCCCGGCGCGGGCGTTGGACTATTCGGAGCCCGGTACGGCGCACACTCGGTGTAGAGTGCATCGTAACGCTGGCCAAGGAAGCCGGCGTAGGGTCCGGGGCGACGAATCGCTTGACCCCAGCCGAGGTAGCACGGCATGTAGATGTAATCGGGCAGTTCGCTGTCGCGATCGTCGCGGTTCGTCGAGTGGATGCGCAGATGTTCGCACACCGACCCCATGCTCGGCGGATAGGTGTCGCGCGTGTTGGTGTTGTCGAGCAGTTGCTCCGCTCCGGTGTAGCTCGGCAACGTGTTGTGGCAGCCGGCCCGGTGAGTCAGCGAACGCACCAGGCCGATCTTGTGCATCCAGCGGCTCATCTTCGGCAGATGCTCGCCGATGCGGATGCCAGTGACGTTGGTGGCGATCGGATTGAATTCGCCGCGCACGCCGTCCGGAGCGTTCGGCTTCAAATCGATCATGTCCTGCGTCGCCGCGCCGCCCAGGAGGTAGAGCAGGATGACGCTCTTGGCTCGGCCCGCGCGCCGAGTGCGCCGCGCTTCGCTCGCTTGCAGGAGTTGTGGCAAGCTCAAGCCGCCGAGCAACGCCAGCGAGCCGGCTTGCAGCGACTGTCGCCGTGTCAATCCATCGCACGTACGCCGGGGGGAACCTAACACCGTTAACATGGCGGGAGTCCTCGTGGAGGAGGCGGGGTATTATCCTATCGGCATTCCCAATCATAAAACAAAAGGAGACCGTAGGGAAGCGCAATTATCACCATACCGCGGATCATTTTCTGCGAGCGCTAAACGGGCACGCGGATGGGTCTGCTGAATCCATCCATCCCTTCCAAACGACGGCACAACTCTTTCACCTCTTCCACCATCATCGGCCGTAGCGGCAAGCGCACCGGACCGCAATCGACGGCGATCAGACCCATCATCGCCTTCGATGCTCTGCTAAAGCCGAATTCTTGCAGAATGCGAATCATTTGCACGCTTTGCAGCTGCGCCCGCCGGGCCGTCGGCAGATCGCCACGCTCGAACGCTTCGATCAAACGGCAATAGAGTGGGGCGGCGAAGTTGTACGTGCTACCGACTGCCCCTTTCACGCCGAGCGCCAAGCCCGCAAGCAGCAACTCGTCGTAGCCGAAGACAATGTCAAACTCACCGAGGGCCAGGCATTCTTGCAGCGTCATCAAATCGTTGTTGGTGAACTTGATGCCGTGCAGCGTCGGGATCGACTTGGCCGCATGTTCGAGAAAGCGTGCCGTCGCGATCGGCACGTTGGTCATCGTCGGGATGTCGTAGTAGTACAGCGGCGTACCCGGAGCAGCGTCGGCGATAGCGGCGCAGTAGGCGATCAGGTCCTCAAGCGTCGGCTTGAAGAAATTCGGCGCCATCACCGCGACCGCGCTGACGCCGCAATGCCCGGCATGAGCGGCTAGCGACCGTGCATCTACCACGCTATTGCTGCCCACATGGACGACGATCGGCATCTGTCCGCCCACCGCCTCAACCCACGTTTCCGTGATGGCCATGCGTTCCTTGACCGTCAGCGAGAGGCTTTCGCCCGTGGTGCCGCAGATGAACGCGCCGCTTACGCCCGATTCGCGCAGCAATTTGGCCTGCCCGGCAATCGCAGCGGGGTTGAGGCTCGTATCGGCTTTCATCGGTGTGTGCGGCGCGGCAATCAGGCCGGTCAATCGAAGCGGGAAACGCATAAGCAACTCCACAATGCCGCAAGCAGCGGACGCGAAAATCCGATATTTACTATTGACTTTCCGCAGGGAAACGTCACTCTTATGATAAGGATAGTAAAGAACTACCTGCCTGCCTCAGTTATCCTGCCTTCGCGGCGACCAAGGTCGCCGGCTAAACAAAACATTCGGGGTTTCCCATGCTCGATCTGAATGCTGGCGGCATGTCCACAAACTGCAATGGTCATTCACGCCGTGATTTCCTGCGCGTCGGCGGCCTGTCCGCTCTCGGCCTGACCTTGGCGAATTTCTTTCGCGCTCAGGCGATCGCGCAGGAACACGCTCCCGCGCCGGTTCAACGCCGCAATGTCAACTGCATCCTCATGTGGATGCAAGGCGGCCCGAGCCATATCGATACGTTTGATCCGAAGCCAGACGCCCCCGCCGAGATCCGCGGCGATTTCAGCACCATCCAGACGCGCCAGCCGGGCGTGCGCATCGTCGAACACTTTCCGCTCCTGGCCGAGCAGTTCGACAAGCTGAGCCTGATTCGCGGCCACGATCCGCAGAACGGCAGCCACGGCGTCGCCGATCACATCATGATGACGGGCCATCGCTTCAATCCCTCGCTCCCTTTCCCGTGCTTCGGGTCGGTGGTGGCGAAAGAACGCGGCTATCGCGACAACATGTTCCCGTTCGTCCAGCTGGGGCGGGCCATCGATCGCCGCTTCAACGGCGGCATCGGCGGGTTCCTCGGCGATCAGTATAACCCGTTCGAAGTCCACGAGGACCCGAGTGCGGCAACGTTTCGTGTACGCGACCTGAGCATCCCGAATGAGGCCGACCGCCGCCGACTCGAACGCCGCTATTCGATGCTTCAAGAAGTGGATCGCTATCAGCGCGACATGGAAACCACCCAGCCCGTGCAAGCCCGCGACGCGTTCTATGAAAGAGCACACTCGCTTATCACGTCGCCGGCAGCCAAGCAGGCCTTCGATATCACGCAGGAATCCGACCGCGTCCGCGATCAGTATGGCCGCAACTCGCTCGGACAGCAGTGTCTGCTGGCACGGCGTCTGATCGAAGCCGGCGTCCACTTCGTCACCATCACCGACGGCGGCTGGGACACGCACGTGCAGAACTTCCGCAGCCTGAAAGATCGCTTGTTGCCTCGCCTCGATCGAGGCTATGCCGCCTTGCTGGCGGATCTGCATACGCGCGGCATGCTCGAAAACACGCTCGTCGTGTGGTTCGGCGATTTCGGCCGCACGCCGATTGTGAACCCGTCAGCGGGCCGCGATCACTGGTCTACTGCCGGTGTGGCAACGATGGGCGGCGGCGGCATTCGCATGGGGCAGGTTGTCGGCGCCACCAACGCGCGAGCCGAGGTTGTGGTCGATACGCCGGTGCGTCCGCAAGATTTGGCCGCCACGATCTATCACGCGTTGGGCATCCCCCTCAACACCTGGTATCGCGCCCAGGACGGTCGGCCGATCGAACTGGTGCCGACGGGACGGCCGGTGCGTCAACTGATTTGATTCCACCTTCTATTGGACGTGGGACAGGATTCCAATCCTGTCCTGCTCGCCACAAGGACAGGATTGGAATCTTGCCCCACTTTTTTATGCCAGCCGCGGCGTTTGTTCCGTGGCTAAATCATGCGCTCTAGCCACTCAAACAGCAACACGCTGACCGCCGCCACGATCGCCGCGCCGGGGATGGTGAAAACCCACGCCCAGACGACGCGGCCCGCGACGCCCCAGCGTACCGCGGAGAGCCTCTTGACCGAACCGACTCCGACGATCGAACCGGTGATCGTGTGCGTCGTACTGACGGGAATACCGCCGAAGAGCGTGAGGATCAGCGTGAAGGCGGCCCCGGACTCGGCGCAAAAACCGTCGACGGGCCGCAGCTTAATGATGCGTTGTCCCATGGTTTTTACGATGCGCCAGCCGCCCATGAGCGTGCCGATGCCCATGGCGAGATGACAAGCGAGGACGACTTCGGTGGGCACTTCCAGCTTCTTGGTGTCCAACCCTTCCGCAAAAGCGCCTGGGGTGTTAGCCGCTGCCGCCATCAACAAAACCAGGATGATTCCCATCGTCTTCTGCGCGTCATTGCCGCCGTGTCCAAGGCTGTAAAGTGCCGCTGACAGAAGTTGGCCGCGGCGGAAAATGGTATCGACGTTGCGTGGCCGGGCGTGGCGGAAAATCCAGTAGACCGCGATGGCGATCCCAAGTCCCATGGTCAGGCCGAGCAATGGCGCAATGATGATGAAGACGCAAGTCTTGAGAATACCCCACCATACCAGGGAATCCGACAGGGCCGTAAACCAGTCCGCCGAAAACACCGGCACCCCGTCCGCGGCCGCCTTACAGCCGGTGTGGACGAGCGCAGCGCCAACGAGGCCGCCGATCAAGGCATGCGAAGAACTCGTGGGCAGCCCCCAGTACCAGGTTAGAATGTTCCAGGCGCAAGCCCCAATCAACGTCCCCGCGATCACGGAATTCGTGACGATTCTGGGTTCAATGATCCCCTTGCCGATCGTGCCGGCCACGCTGAGATTGAATACGAGGAACGCAATGAAATTGAAGAACGCCGCCCACATCACCGCCTGCTGCGGCGTCAGCACGCGTGTCGAAACCACGGTCGCGATCGAGTTAGCGGCATCGTGCAGCCCGTTCAGGAAATCGAATACCAGCGCCAGGCCGATCAAGCCCAAGACAACCCAGGGCAATGCAGTGTAGTCGATATTGCCGAAGTTCTTTCCCACCGTCTCAAAGAAGTGCATCCCTACGTCCCCCTGCCCGGATCCGAAAATGCAAAGGTCTATTTCGTTTAGCGCCCGCATGGCGTCGCGCGATCGCTAATCGTAGACAACTAAGTACTCTTGATAACGATTTCCGAAATGACGTTCGCCACTTGCTTGCAGGCATCGACGGTTTCTTCCAGCCATTGGTAGATTTCACGCCATTTGATGAGCGCCAGCACGTCCATCGTGCTGATGAGGTGATCGCCGTTCCCGGCCGTTGCCACCAAGTTCGCGAAGAGCGCTGCGTCAGCCTTGCGGTAGACCCGGTCCGCATCGTTTTCCAGCTGGCCGATCTCGCGGATCAGCATGTGAATCTTCTCCGAGTTCCGCATGTCGCGCAGCAACCTCACGGCTGCCTCGACGCGAATGCAACACTCCTTGACGATCCGCGCGAGTTCGACCGCCTCCGGTGTCGGCTTCTCGATGCGAAACACTTCGAGCCGATAGGACGTCTTCTCCATGTTGTCCATGATGTCGTCGAGGCTGGTGGCGAGCGTGTGAACGTCCTCGCGATCGAAAGGGGTGATGAAAGTGCGGTCGAGCGCCTTGATGATCTTCTCGACGCTGGCGTCGCAGGCGTCCTCGTCGCGTTTCAGCTCGTGGCTGCGGATTTCGAGCTTGTCGAAGGTGGCCACCATCTCGTGGAATTTCTTCCCCGCCCCGGTGATGGTGCCGACGAACTCGTCGTACATGTCGAAAAACTTCATCTCGCGCGGGATCAGACTGAATCGCATGCGTGGGATCCTCCCCGTCCAGGAAAGACTTCATCAATCATTCACGATTTGTGCATGATCTTTCTATGGGAAATCCAGAGGCAAGGGATACACCTGCTGAATTGTTTCACCCGATCTGGCACAAAACAGCCTCAATCGGAAGCAACCTTCTCCCCCGCCTCAAACGGTAATGTTCCTTGCTCCAAGCCGAGATTCCTTTCCCTCCGGCGGTGCCTTGCCTCCACGAGCTTGTGCCGGCGCTC
>SHZY01000217.1 GCA_009692065.1 Gemmataceae bacterium | reverse complement strand
TGGTGGCGATCCACAGCCCTTGCTCTTCGCGTTTTCGTTTGCCCAGAGCCATCGTGACTCCTTGGTCTTCGGTACGTTGATATCCCCAACATCTGGGCAACAGCATACCATGCCTGTCAAGAGGCGTTTTTCAACGGGCTGCTAGCCGTCATCGCTCACTGTTCTCTGAAACGTGTGTACCGCGATGTCGATTCACCTCATCACCTAAAAGCGCGGCCGGTGTCGGTCAGGCGGTGTTCTTAGTCCCATTCGTCATCTCGAAAGGAGCAATCCCATGGCTCGCAAGCGGACAGCGTTCACATTGATCGAGTTACTGGTCGTCATCGCCATCATCGCGATTTTGATCGCGATGTTGGTCCCGGCGGTGCAAAAAGTGCGCGAGGCGGCCAACCGGACGACCTGCATCAACAACCTCAGGCAGCTGGGCATCGCGTCCCACAATTACCACGACACCTTCACCAAAATGCCTCCCGCACTCGGGTATAATAGCGCCACCCTGAACCAGAACTCCGGCTTTGGCAACGGCATGTTCCACCTGCTGGCATTCGTCGAACAAGGCAACCTTTACAAGAGCACGTTCGGAACCATCCCCGGCTTCGGCGGCGCCAGCTACTACTATCCAGGCACCAATCAGGCCTACACCAAAACGATCTCCACGCTGATCTGCCCATCGAATCCAAGCACGATCGACGGCACCGTCACGATCAACGGCGTCCTGTGGGGCGCCTGCTGTTACGGGTTCAACTCACTCGTCTTCACGAAAGAGAACGGCATCCGCTACACGAACCCGCCCACCGCCAATGGCTTCGGCTTCGATCCGCAAGGGAGCACCCGCTTCGCGCAGATCACCGATGGCACCTCGCAGACGCTGCTGATTGCCGAACGCTACCCGCTGTGCACCAACGGCTCATGGCCCGTCGGCGGCAGCATTTGGGCCTACAGTGCGCTGTCCAGCCCGGCCCTGCCCTCGCCGATGAATCCACCGGTCAAACCGATCTACCCTGGCATCGAGATCTCGTTCTTCGCCGCCTTCCCCGGTGGCGCCACTGCGATCGGGCCGGCGTCGAGGTTTCAGTCGCGGCCTTTCCCGTTCCAGGGCAACTGCGATCCGATGCGTGCCGCCACTCCCCACGAGGCAATGTCGGTCTGCCTCGCCGACGCCAGCGTGCGCAGCATCTCCACGTCCATTTCACCCAACACATGGTGTTATGTCTGCACGCCGTCCGGCGGAGATCTGCTCGGATCGGACTGGAATCAGTGACGCAGTCCATGGTCCGTGGTCAGTTACAGCCGCGGTCTCTCACGAATCACGACTCACTACCGGATTGGAGATTGCATGCGCATCCAACTAATGCTTGTTTGCATCTGGACGACGATCACAATGCTGACCGGTTGCGGCCCGGGCCAAGGAGACGTTTCCGGCACCGTCATGTTCCAGCAGAAACCGGTCGCCGGCGGGACCGTGACGTTCTACGATGAAGCCAACGGTGTCGCTTCCGACACGGTCAAGGACGACGGCTCCTATACGGTCAAGAACGTTGGTGCCGGCGCCGCCAGAATTGCCGTGATCGCGCCGATGGCGATTTCCATGCCCGGACTCAACGCGCCAAAGCCAATTGAGATCCCGGCGAAATACGCCGATCGCCTGCAATCGGGGCTGACGTACCAGGTCACGCGCGGCTCGCAAACCCACAACATCACGCTGGACTGATTTTTGTTGAGGACCCTTCATGAATTTCTCGTCATCACAACGCCCCATACAAGAAACGTTCGCTCTGGCATTCCTGTCCTCCCTTGCGGTCGGCCTCGGCGCCGGTTCCGCGCGGGCGGACCTGCTGGAATACGTCAAGAAGCCCGACAAGTCCTTCGAGTGGAAGCTCAAGGGCAAGACCGAGAACGAGTCCGGCACGATCTATGACCTGCACCTCATCTCGCAAACCTGGCAGACGATCAAGTGGGAACACCAGCTCCAGGTCTACATCCCGAAGGGGGTCAAGCCGACCGAGACCATCCTCCTCTACAACCAGGGAGGCAAAGCCAGCGCGACCAGCATCGTCATCGGCATGGAGATGGCCAAGAAAGCGAACGCTCCCGTCGCCTTTCTCTACGGCATCCCAAATCAGCCGCTCTTCGAAGGCAAACGCGAGGACTCGCTCATCGCCGAAACCTTCGTGCGTTATCTGAAAACCGGCGACGGCGATTGGCCGCTCTTGTTCCCGATGGTCAAGAGCCTCGTCAAGGCGATGGACGCCCTGCAAGCGTTCGCGCTGCAAGAGTGGAATTTCGTGGTGCGATTCTTCGTCGTCACCGGCGGTTCGAAACGCGGCTGGACGACGTGGCTCACGGCCGCCGTGGAGCCGCGCGTCAAGGCGATTGCTCCCATGGTGATCGACACGCTCAACATGCAGGCGCAGTTGCCGCACCAGCTCAAATCGTATGGCCGCTACAGCGAGATGATCGACGATTACGTGAAGCGAGATCTGGTGCCGACGCCAAAGACGGAGCGGGCGATGAAGCTGTGGAGCATGGTCGATCCCTGGGTGTACCGCAACAAGTTGACGATGCCGACGATGATCATCAACGGCGCCAACGATCCGTACTGGACGGTGGATGCCCTCAACCTCTACTGGGACGACCTGAAGTCGCCGCGCTGGGTCGCCTATGTGCCGAACGCGGGGCACAACCTGCTGGAGAACAAGATCGACCCGACCCGCGTCGCCAACACACTGGGCGCCTTCGCCCGCATCCAGATCCATGGCCTCAAGATGCCCAAGTTGACCTGGAAGCATGACGATCACGAAGGCAAACCTCGCCTGACCGTGCAGTCGGACGTGATGCCGAAGAAAGCCCGACTCTGGGTGGCAGACGCCGAGAAACGGGACTTTCGCAAGAGCGCCTGGAAGGAGCAGGCGGCAGAGGTGAACGGCAAGTCGATCGTCGGCGCCATCGACGCCCCCAACGGCGGCTACCGCGTCTTCTACGGCGAACTGGAATATCAGGTCGATGGGATAACGTACTACTTGAGCACGCAGATGAGGGTGCTCGAGAAGAAATGATGTTCAGCCGCGAATCACCTCCGCGGCTTCAAATCCGTCGGCATCACTACGATCCCAAAGGGAGCACTTTCGCGCCGCACGACGTCCTCTTCGATGAACCCCTTGTTGTAACAGCGCACCAGGAAGCGATAGACTGCCTCGCGTAGCGCGCTGCGGGCGTTGTCAAGTTCGTCATCCGACGCCCGTTTTGGCGGCGTCAGGGCCACGTTGACCTTGGGATTGCGCGGATCGAAGTCGACAACCTTGTGCTCCATGACGTACTTCATCTGGGCATCGTGCAATCGCTTGTAGCGTGCCGAGTAGCCGTCGAGTAGGCCCAGGCAAAGTCTTGCTTCATTCAGCCAGAAATCGATGGTCGCCACTTGCCCGATGAGTTGGTGCCGCCGCATCGTGGCGAACTTCGTGAGCTGATGAGCCAGCAAGCGGGCAAGTTCGGTGAAATACGACACGGCATGAATCTCCCATTGAACCACGGAGGCAAATGGGGAGCACGGGGAAAATTCAGAGGAGGAGAGGATTGGATTTCTTCCTCTCCTGGCATTTCCCCGTGCTCCCCGTTTTCCCCCGTAGTTCATTATTGCAATCTGCGCTTCGATTTGCGACAATAACTCAACCTTCCAACCTCCCGCCGACCGTGCTTTTTCCGCGAGTAACCGCTATGACGCGAATTGCCGTCAGTGTTCTTGGAATCGTGCTCCTGTCGAACACAGCGTTTGCGCAGGACAAGGACGCCCTGCCCTTTGAGAAGTCGGTGTTGCCGATCTTTCAGGCGAAGTGTTTCAACTGCCACGGCGAGAAAAAGCAACGCGGCGGCCTCGACATGCGTACCAAGGCGGCCATCCTCAAGGGAGGTGAGAACGGCACCGCGTTGAAATCGATGTCGCTGAAGGACAGCATTCTGTGGGAGAAGATTCGCACCGATGAAATGCCCGAAGGCGACAAGAAGCTGACGCCCGTCGAGAAAGACATCATCCGCCGCTGGATCGAAGCGGGCGCCCCGGGCGATGACAAGGCGGTCGCGCCTCGCGGGCCCGACCTGACGATCACCGACGAAGATCGCAAGTTCTGGGCGTTTCAAACGCCGGTGCGGCCGAAGGTACCCGCGCTCAAGGCGACCAATCCGATCGATGCCTTTATCCTGGCCACCCTCCAAAAGAAACAGATGACGTTGTCGCCCGAAGCGGATCCGCTGACGCTGTTGCGCCGCGTTACGTTTGACCTCACGGGACTGCCGACGACGGTTGTGGAGATCGATCAATTCCTGAAGGATTGCGCGAGCGCGAAGCCGCAAGCGGCGTATGAGAAGGTCGTCGATCGGCTATTGGCGAGTCCAAATTATGGCGAGCGCTGGGGCCGCCATTGGCTCGACCTCGCTGGCTATGCCGACTCCGAGGGAATCCTCGACGCCGACTATGTGCGCTCGGCCGCGTGGCGTTATCGCGATTACGTCATTCGCGCATTCAACGACGACAAGCCGTACGATCGCTTCTTGCTGGAGCAGATCGCCGGCGATGAGCTGGTCGATTACTGGAACGTCCACCAGACGGTGAAGGAGTTGCCGCCGAACGTGGTCGATGCGCTGGTCGCAACCGGCTACCTGCGTTGCGCGTCCGACACGAGCCGGCCTGATTTCGTCTCGATCAAGAACGCGCCGGGCTATTACTTCCAAACGCTCGACGACACGGTCAAGATCGTCAGCACCGGGCTGATGGGCATGACCTTGCAATGTGCCAAGTGCCATTCGCACAAGTACGACCCGATCCCGCAGACCGATTACTATCGCATGCAGGCGATCTTCATGTCGGGCTACCGTCCCGGCCAATGGATTCCGCAGGTGCAGCGCAAATTGAACGAATCGACCGCTGCCCAAGAGAAAGCGGCCAAGGAGCACAACGCCAGGATCGACGTTGAGATTGCGGCCATCAAAAAACAGTGGGGAGCGCTGAAGACCAAGGACAAAGCGCCGACGGGGAAATACGCCGAGGATATCAAGGCGCTCGAAGCAAAGAAACGCACCTTCGCGGAGATCCGCGCGTTTTACGACTTGCCCGGCGAGGTGAAGACGCACCTGCTCAAACGCGGCGAGTACCTCCAGCCCGGCCCCGAAGTGATACCGAATGTGCTGCGCGTACTTGCGAATCACCAGACCTTCGAAGTGCCGACTCGAGCCAAGGACGCGAAGACGAGCGGCCGGCGCCTCGCCTTCGCCAAATGGCTGACGAGCCCCGAACATCCCTTGACGGCCCGTGTCATGGTCAATCGCTTGTGGCTGCACCACTTCGGCGTCGGCCTCGTCGCAACGCCCGACAACTTCGGCAAAACGGGATCTCCGCCAAGCCATCCGGAGTTGCTCGATTGGCTGGCGCGCGACTTCGGCGAGCCGAGCCCCGTAAGGGGCCGGGTTGCGCCCCCGTGGAGCGTAAAGCAAATGCAACGCCTCATCGTCACCAGCGCCGCCTACAAGCAGCAATCCGCCTATCTGCCGAATGCCCACGCGAACGCTAAACGAATCGATCCCGACAACCGCTTGCTCTGGCGGCAACGCCTGCGCCGACTCGAAGGCGAAGCGATGCGCGACGCCGTCCTCGCCGTCAGCGGCACCCTCAACCCGCAGATGTTTGGCCCGCCAGTAGGAATGGTCCGCAGTGGCGACGGCGAAGTTAATACCCCGGCGACACCTGACGGTAATCGCCGCTCGATCTACCTGCAAGTCCGTCGCTCGCAGCCGCTCACGTTCCTGCAACTCTTCGACCAGCCGGTGATCGAGACGAATTGCACCCGCCGCGAAGTCTCAACGGTCGCGTCGCAAGCGTTAACTCTGCTCAATAGCGACTTCATGACGACCAAGGCCAACGCCTTTGCCGACCGCGTGCTGAAGGAAGACGCCAAGGATCCCGCGAAACGAGCGATTCTGTTAGCCTTCGGCCGCTCGGCGACCGATAAGGAGACTGCCCTGTTCGCGAAGTTCCTCGACCAACAAACGCAGCAGCATGCCAAGACGCAGCCGGCAGAGGCGCGACGGCGCGCGGTTGCGGACCTGTGCCACATGCTGCTGAGCGCGAATGAGTTTGCGTATGTGGATTAGCAGGCAGAAGAATGAACACGGCAACCTGTATTCATGGAGATGTGATATGAACCAGATCGAAGCAATATTTCAGCACGGCGTGTTCGAACCGTTGGAGCCGGTGGATTTGAAGGAAGAGCAGCGCATTCGTTTGAGCGTTGAGCCGGCGGAAAAGGAAGCGATGGAGGCGTGGCTAAAGCGCGTTGATGAGCGTCGGGAAGCGATATTCAAGCGAGAAGGATTGCTTCCGGACAGTACTCTCGACATTGCCGAGGACCGCAGACGATGAGCGATGTCGTCGTGGATAGCAGCGTCGTCGCCAAGTGGTTCGCGCCCGAGCCGAATTCCGTGAAGGCGCGCCGCCTGCTGAAGGATGTGCCAGCAGCGGGAGATCGTTTAGTCATTCTGGATCTGGCATTTGCCGAGGTTGCAAATGCCATTTGGAATAAGCACAGACGAAAGCTAATGACGCGAGCCGAAGCCGAGGGATCAATCGCAAACCTCTTGAATTCGCCGCTCCATGCAGAATCGGCGGCGAGGCTACTCAAGAGCGCATTCGAGATCGCCGTCAAGTATGACCGCGCAGTTTACGACGCGATGTTCGTCGCGCTCGCTCACGACTTGGGGATCAAAGGCGTGACGGCCGATGAACCGCTGTACAACACGACGCACGCGGATTTTCCGCAGATCATGTTGTTACGCAATTGGCCATGAATGTGGAGAAAACCGTGGATGATGTCAGTTTGAACAGTCTGTTGAATCATGGGAGAGGAAGACAATTTTGGCTCAAGCCAATAGGCGTTTCGGAGGAACCCGATCTACAGGGACACGGCGAATTGTTTCCAGAAAGTGAAATTGAAATCCCCTTCGCACTACCCCCGAATGCCATCACACAAGGTGACGTTCTCATTGCATGGCGTGTTGGCATCAGTAAGCTCATCTTTGTGGCCGAGTGCCTTCCTGGCGGTCCCTTTGCGACATCGGAGACGTATCCGGCCGGGGTAAGGGAACGATTTCCTTATTCACACAAGGTCAAGAACTTGACGCCCATCTACGGCAGCGTTTGGCCTCAGTATGACCTAAGGGGCCGTCCGTTAATTAGTGTTACAACTTCGCAGATGTTTCATACACCTGCTCCATGCGACGCGCAAGCATGGAGGCTGCGATACGCCAACGGTTCGAAGGTCTGGCTTCGTCGTTGGATGAGCGCCAAAGACGATTGTGGGC
>SHZY01000051.1 GCA_009692065.1 Gemmataceae bacterium | reverse complement strand
TTCACGGAATTCTGCGGAACATTCCGCAGAATCCAGGGTTTTGAGCCGCACTCGTGACCGTCACGAGGTAAGTGTAACTTGCTTTCAGCTATCGGTTTACTTCAATGGGCGCTACAGGATTTGAACCTGTGACCCCTAGCGTGTCGAGCTAGTGCTCTAGCCAACTGAGCTAAGCGCCCGGGTCTGCCGGCTGGTTTACCTTAGAGAGCAAGATTCGGGATGTCAAGCCTCCGCGAGGCCGGTGTTGTGGCACGGTCTCCCGACCGTGCCACCCGCTTCGACCGTAGGTCTCATGGCATCGCACGAGACCTTCGGTCGGGTCCGTGGCACGGTCGGGAGACCGTGCCACAACGGGGTGGGCGCCAAGCGAACGCTAAACGAAGATGGCCATCAATTCAACCGCGGCCAAAAGCTCACCATCAGGTAGACGCAGAACAACTCAAGGAACGTCAGCACCACCAGATTGGCCCAGACGCCGACAGTCAATTCGCTGCACATGAATCCCCACACGCCGCTCAAGAAAACCGACTGGAAGGTCGGCGTCTTCTTGCTCGGCTCCGGCAAGAAGCGCGTCTCCGCCTCTTGTTGGGCCTTCTTCTTCTCGGCCTTCTCTTTTCTGGCCCGCTCGTCGTAGTGTTGCGAGACCACCACCGGCTTGTCGGCGTTCGACTGGGCCGTCGTCTGCGCCGTCGTCGAATGCGCCACGGCTGGCGCCGGCTCGTCGGTCACCGCGTACGGCTTCTTGTCGGTGGCCCACTCGTCCTCCTCTTCCACGATGGGTTGCGGCTTGGCGTCGATCGGGGGCGTGGTCACCGACTCGATAGCGGATTCCTCGAAAAGGGGGATCCCCGGCGCGGCGTCGAGCGCGTACGGCTGCTTGTCGGTTCGCCACGGATCGCTGTCGTCGGCAGACTCGGGCGGTGGCGGCGGGTCATCGACTTCTTGCACCTCCAGCGTGGGCGGCTCGTCCGCGGTCCAGTTGCGCGGGTCGTCCACTTCGGCGGACGGTTCGACCTTCTCGCCCGGCTTCTTCTTGCGCTGCGGCGCGAAGTTGAGCGACACCCAGGCGAAGCGGCCCCAGTTGCGCGCGTAGAACAGAAAAGCTCCTGGAATAATCAGCGCTGCCGGCAGCATCAGCCAGAAATTTCCGAACATACCGTAAACCAGCCCGACACAGAGCGCGCCGGCGGCAAACGTGACCAGAAACACGTAGGCCAGCGCCGGGCCATGCTTGACCATCCGCCAAAGGATGGTCGGATGGATGAGAAAGAACCAGTTCTGCGTGTACAGCGTGGACAAGACGCTCAACGGGTACATGAACCACAGGATCACAGCCAGGCCGACCACGAAGTACATGGGGCCCGCCAGCGCCAGCGGAATCGAAAAGATGGAGCTGGTGATCAGCCAGAATATGAGAATCCACAAGCAGTAGAGCGGCTTCCACCACCAGTCGGTGAACGTCTCGCGGGGAAAGTGGACTTCAGGGTGCCCGGCACTGGAATCGATGATCGTGACGAGAAAATAATGCGACAAGAAGAGGCTGTAAAGCACGGTGCAGAGACCGCAGGCTACGAGGGAGCAAACGAACATGATCGCATTGCCCATTTCGCCGACCATGTGGATCTCCCGTGTTGGCCGCTTGCGGCTTTGCGCTCACAAGACGTCTTGCGAGCGCGAAGCTGCAAGCGACTTGAGAATTACTCCGCAATCGCCGGCTCGCCCGCTAGCTTGCGGATATCTTGCGTGATGCGCATCGAGCAGAACTTCGGGCCGCACATCGAGCAGAACTTCGCCGACTTGAAGACGTCCTGTGGCAACGTCTCATCGTGCATCGCCTTGGCCGTCTCCGGATCGAGCGACAGCGCGAACTGCTTCTCCCAGTCGAACGCGAAGCGCGCTTTCGACAATTCGTCATCGCGATTGCGCACATTCTTGCGGCCACGCGCGATGTCACCGGCGTGGGCTGCGATCTTGTAGGCGATCACCCCCTGCCTCACGTCGTCCTTGTTCGGCAAGCCCAGGTGTTCCTTCGGCGTCACGTAGCAGAGCATCGCGGCGCCGGCCTCGGCGGCAATCGCGGCGCCGATCGCCGACGTGATGTGATCGTAGCCCGGCGCGATGTCGGTCACCAGCGGGCCGAGCACATAGAACGGCGCGTCGTGGCACAGCTCGCGTTCTTTTTCGACGTTCATCTTGACCAGGTGCATCGGAATATGCCCCGGCCCTTCGATCATCACCTGGCAGCCGTGCGACCAGGCCTTGAGTGTCAACTCGCCGAGCGTTTTCAGTTCCGCGAATTGGGCCGCGTCGTTGGCGTCGGCAAGGCAGCCGGGACGCAGGCCGTCGCCGAGGCTGAAGGTGACGTCGTACTTGCGCATGATCTCGCACAGCTCGTCGAAGTGGGTGTACCAAGGATTCTGTTTGTGATGGGCGAGCATCCAACCCCCCATCAACGAACCGCCGCGGCTGACGATGCCGGTGATGCGCTTCGACGTCATCGGCAAATATTCTTGCAGCACGCCCGCGTGGATCGTCATGTAATCGACGCCTTGCTGGGCCTGATGCTCAACCATGTCGAGCATCTGCTGCGGGGTGATGTCGGCGGGATCCTTGACGTTCTGAATGATCTGGTAGATCGGCACGGTCCCGATCGGCACCGGCGAGGCGTCGATCAGGGCCTGCCGGATGCTGTCGATCTCGCCGCCGGTGGAGAGGTCCATCACGGTATCGCTGCCGAGGTGGACTGCCGTGTGCAGCTTTTCCAGCTCGTCCTCGACCGTGCCGGTGACGGCCGAGTTGCCGATGTTGGCGTTGATCTTGCACAGCGAGGCGACGCCGATGCACATCGGTTCCAGGCGTCCCTTGAGATGGTTGACGTTCGCCGGGATGACCATGCGGCCGCGCGCGACTTCGGAGCGCACGAGCTCGGGATCGAGGTCCTCGCGCTTGGCGACGAAGTGCATCTCATCGGTGATGACGCCCTGGCGGGCGGATTCGAGCTGAGTCATGGGGGATCTCCTTGTTGTTCCCTCTTCGTTTAGCGCCCGCATAGTGCCACGCGGGCGCTAAACGAAGAGGGAATTCGTCATGCCTTCGGTTCTTTCAATAAATTCAACACAAATTCAAATACCCAGTTCCAGCGGATCACCAACCACAAGAGGAACAGCAACGCCGTCGGAATGTACAGGTAGATCACGGCGAGATTCAACCCCGAGAAGAAGTCTTCCATCCCGAAGCAATAAACCATCACCCCGGCGGCCAGCGCCAGGAAGGCGAAGTAGTAGACGATGTGGATCGGCCCGGCCGGCATGTCGGTGAAATCGACGGTCAGGTAATCGAGCCCGAGACACGCCACCGCGACGACCGCCATCAGCGTGGACGCGTACGCCGAGCGCTTCCAGAGTTCCTCCTCGAATTCCTCGTCCAGCTCCTTGTTGCCGTTCCAGATGGCGTACGACACCTTTGCCCAGGGAATCATCACCGGCCAGAGCACCGCCACGGTGATGCTCCAGGCCAGCATGTGCCGGACGAAGACGTAGATTTCCATGGCGTGGCCTTGCGGCTCGACCCCGCCGCCTTTCGGCTGCGGGCGTAATGGATGTCAAGAGGGGGGAAGCGGCTGCGCCGTGTCAAGAGTGGCATCGCTTTCCCACGCCGGCATGATCCGGATCAGGTCCCAGGGTTTGCTCTCAGTCCGCCGCCGCGGACACCCCTAGCGATTGTTCTCAATATACACGAGCCCGCAGCGCAAGCAAGGGTGCGGCCGCATGTCGGAGCCCGAGCGCCAAGCGAGGGGCACACTTCGCCCCTCGCTTGGCGCTCGGGCTCCGACATCCACCCAGCGTTGGGGCTTGCGATGTCCCCGCCATCGTGTCACAATACACCGCAGGAAGAGTCCCCGGAGATCCCATCCATGCCGCGTATCCTGTCGCTTCTTCTCGCCATGCTTTTCGCCGGCGCCGTGCAAGCTCAAGGCCAGCCCGAGCCGCTCGTTAAGAAAGTCAATGTCAGCATCAACAACGGCGTCAACTTCCTCCTGAAGCAACAGCTCGGCGACGGCAACTGGGACAGCCTGAAAAACAAGGAAGGCGTCGGTTCCTACCAGTGCGGCATGACCGGCCTCGCCGTCCTCGCGCTCCTGCACTGTGACGGCGTTATCGACGATGCCAAGCTGGAAGCAGGTCGCAAAAAGGCCATCCAGGACGGCCTGGCGACGCTGCGCAAGATCGAATCGCCGAAAGTGTACGATCGCGCCTTGCAAACGATGGCGCTCGCCGAGGCGGGTTTGCCCCAGGATCGCGCGCTCATCAAACGCAATGTCGATTGGCTGCTCGATGTGCGCGTCTACCGCGACAACAAATTCATCGGCTGGGAATACGGCAAAGCGATCACCACGCGCGAATCGGATGCGTCCAATTCGCAGTATGCCATGCTCGCCTTGTGGTACGCGCGCCAGGCCGGCGTGGCGATCGAGCGCAAGGTCTGGGAGGAAATCCGCGCCTACTACACCGAGACACAGCAGCAGGACGGCGGGTGGGTCTACTCTCCCTACTACGGCCCCGTCAATGAAAAAGGCGCCTCGATCACCATGACCGTCGCCGGCATCAATGGCTTCCTCATCGCCGGCATGGAGCTCAACGACGACCGCGAGCAATGGCCGCTCCCCAAGGGCAAGGTCAACAACTGCGGCAAATACAGCGAAAACCTGCCGCTCGCCAAGGGCTTCCACTGGCTCAACCAGCGCTTCCGCATCGATCTCGATCAACGCACCTACTACCACCTCTATGGCCTCGAACGCGCCGGCCGACTCTCCGGCATGCGCTTCTTCGGCGAGCACGACTGGTACCGCGAAGGCTGCGAGCATCTTACCAAGGTGCAGGACCCGACCGGCGCCTGGAAGACCCAGGGCGGCTGGGACCGCTGGCCGAGCGTCAACACCTGCTTCGCGCTCCTCTTCCTGTCGAAGGGCCGTACGCCGGTGTTGATCAGCAAGCTCGTCCACGGCAACTGGCCGCGCCGCGAGGATGACGGCGACTGGAACAACGACCGCAACGATCTGCGCCATCTGATCGAGTATGTCGCCAAGGAAGGCAAGCTCTTCGGCAAGAAGGCGCTCGCCTGGCAGACCTATGACATTCGCCGCGCCATCGAGGCCCGGCTCGTCAAGAACAACGTTCTCAGTCCGGAGGAGGAAGCCGAGATCGTCGCCGACATGAAGCAATCGCCGATCCTGTACATCACGGGGCACGAATCGCCGCGGAACCGGTTTCAGGCGATCGAGATCAAGCTGATCAAACGCTTCGTGGAGAACGGCGGCTTCATCTTCGCGGAGGCATGCTGTGCCGATCCGAACTTCGACAAGGGCTTCAAGGACTGGGTCAACGATGTCTGGGGCCAGGATTTGACGCTTTTGGAAAGCACGCATGCGGTGTGGACCTGTTACAACTCGGTCACGGCCGGCGATCCGTACAAGCTGATGGGTTTGCAAGTCGGTTGCCGCACGGTGATGGTCTACAGCCCGCAGGATCTATCGTGCCGTTGGGAATCGAATCGCCTGAGCGACGGCCCGACGCAGCGCGCGTTCGAGCTGGGCGCCAACATCATCGCGTATGGCACGGGCCGGACGCCGCCGCAGCCGCGACTCACGCCGATCGAGATCGCCGGCATGGAGAAGGAGGAGGCGAAGTCGAGCCGGCGCGGCACCTTTCAGGTTGGGCAGATTCGTCATGCCGCGGATTGGCAGCCTGCTCCGAAGGCGATGCGCAACTTGATGGAGAACGTTCACAAGGTTTACGGACTCGATGTGCTGCTCAAGACCAGGCCGATCGGGCTGCAAGATCCGATCACCGTCCGCGAATCGAAGTTCCTGTACATGCACGGGCGCGATCGCTTCAGCGTCCAACCCGATCACTTTGTCGCTCTCCGTTTCAATCTCGAAAACGGCGGCCTACTGCTCGCCGACGCCTGCTGCGGCAGTGAGAAGTTCGACAAATCGTTCCGCCAGTTCGCGCAAGAGCTGTTTACCAAGGAGAAGCTCGTCCGCGTGCCGGTCGACCCGCGCGATCGGCTCTTCAGCGCCGCACTCAACGGCACAGCAATCTCGGCCGACAACATCAAGTGCCGCACCAAGGTGAACGGCCAGGCCGTGGCGATGGAGCCGTACCTCGAAGGCATCCAACTCGATGGCCGCTGGGTTGTGCTTTACAGCAAGTACGATCTCGGTTGCGCGCTGGAACGGAATACGTCGCCCGATTGCGTCGGCTACGATCACGCCAGCGCGTTGCGGATAGCGATGGCAGCGGTGTTGTACAGCGCACGACCGTAGCACGAATCGAGTCCCGCAGGGACGCTTGACAATAGCCCAGCACTTCAGTGCTGGGCCGGTTGGGCGACATCCAACTCTGAGTCCCGCCAGGGACGACTGAACCGCCTGAGCGCACGTGCTTCAATCGTCCCTGACGGGACTCAGAGCCTATCCGGGAAGCCCGTAGATGGGAGGGCGAGGCTCCTGCCGAGCCGCTGGGACGTTGAATTTTCCGCGGCTTCACGGCTCGGCAGGAGCCTCGCCCTCCCGAAAAACGGCCTTTCCGGATAGATTTCAGGAACTGCCTGGATGCAATACCCAGCACTGAAGTGCTGGGCTACTTTCAGCCGTCCCATCGGGACGAAGATCTCCGCCAGGTGGTCAACGCCCGGGCAGCGAGGTTTCCACACTGGCGTTCGCGCGAAAACCGGGTAGAATCCCAAGGTCCGACCCCGCCTTCGTTAATACGACTTTCTCATGAGACGATTTACGCTTAGCCTCTGCACGCTGTTACTGTCGGCCGTCGCCGTGCTGGGCCAGGCGCCAGTGCCCGACGCCGCCGCGCGCAAGTTCTTCGAGACCAACGTCCGTCCCGTGCTGGCGAATCGCTGCTTCCAGTGCCATGGGCCCGAGATGCAAAAAGGGAAGCTGCGCGTCGATTCGCTGTCGGCCCTGGTACAGGGCGGCAGATCGGGATCTGCCTTCAAGGCCGGGAAGCCGGACGAGAGCCTGTTGATCCAGGCGATCCGCCACGACGGCCTCGTGCAGATGCCGCCGAAGATGAAGCTGCCCGCCAAGGAAATCGCCGACCTGACGGCGTGGATCAAGATGGGCGCGCCGTGGCCTGATGCGAAAGTCGTCGCCAAGATCGACACCAAGGATCACGAGCCGGTCTTCACCAAAGAACAAATCAATCACTGGGCGTTTCAGCCGGTCAAGAAGCCGACGACGCCGACGGTGAAGAACGCGGACTGGGTGCGTTCGCCGATCGATGCGTTTGTTCTTGCCGGATTGGAAGCGAAAGGCTTGAAGCCCGCTCCGACTGCTGATGCGCGGACCTTGATTCGGCGCGTGTACTTTGATCTGATTGGATTGCCGCCGCCGGTTGAAGTTGTTGAGGTATTTGTCAAGGATTGCGAAGGGGCGGGCGCTAAACGGGGAGCGGCGCTGGCCAAGGTCGTGGATGAATTGCTCGCGTCGCCGCGCTACGGCGAACGCTGGGCGCGCCATTGGCTTGACCTCGTGCGCTATGCCGATTCGAACGGCATGGACGAGAACCTCGTCTTCGGCAACGCCTGGCGCTATCGCGACTACGTCATCGCCGCCTTCAACAGCGATAAGCCTTACGATCAGTTCGTTCGCGAGCAAATCGCCGGCGACCTCTTGAAGAACCAAGAAATCACCGCGACCGGCTTTCTGTGCATCGGTCCGAAGATGCTGGCGGAGGACGACCCGGTCAAGATGGAGATGGACATCATCGACGAGCAGCTCGACACGCTGGGCCGGGCGTTCCTTGGCATGACCTTCGGCTGTGCCCGCTGCCACGATCACAAGTACGATCCGATCTCGTCGTCCGACTATTATGCGCTGGCGGGAATCTTGAAGAGCACCAAGACGATGGACAACTTCCGCGTCGTCGCCCGCTGGCAGGAACGGCCGAACGGCTCGGCCGGGGACATCGAGAAAGCCAAGGTGCACACGAAGCGAATTGCCGAACTCAAGGAAGAGATCAAGAAAATCAAAGACGTTATCGACTTGAAGGAGAAACACGCCCAGCTTGCCAAGTTCGAAAAAATGACGCCGGCGATGTCTGAAGCGATGGCCGTCAGCGACGCCAAGGCGACGGACCTGCGCATCCACCTGCGCGGCAATCATCTCGCCCTCGGCAAGGAGGCGCCGCGCCGGTTCCCGCGCGTGTTCACCAGCCTCAAGCAGTCCCCGATCGACGCCGTCCAGAGCGGCCGATTGCAATTCGCTGAGTGGATCACGCAGCCCGAGCATCCGCTGACGAGCCGGGTGATGGTCAACCGCCTCTGGCACTGGCATTTCGGCACGGGACTCGTGCGCACCGTGGACAACTTCGGCCTCTTGGGCGACAAGCCGTCGCATCCCGAATTGCTCGATTGGCTCGCGGCCCAGTTCGTCGAATCGGGCTGGTCGATCAAGGCGATGCACCGCGCCATCGTCTTGTCGAGCACCTATCAGATGAGCGGCGCGTATCAAGAAGGCGCGTTCCAGATCGATCCCGACAATCGGCTGCACTGGCGGCACAGTCGGCGGCGGCTGGAAGCGGAAGCGCTGCGCGATTCGCTGTACGTCCTCGCCAGCAGTCTCGATGCCAGCGTCGGCGGCACGCTGTTCGTCGCCAAGAACCGCGCCTACGTGCCGGGCTACCCCAACGGCATTTACGACAAGTACGATATCCCGCGCCGCTCGATCTACTTGCCGGTGATCCGCAGTGCAGGGTACGATGTGTTGCAAGCCTTCGATTTCGCCGACCCGAGCTTCTCCAGCGGCGAACGCGCCACGACAACCGTCGCGCCGCAAGCCCTCTTCCTCATGAACGGCAAAATCGTGCATGAGCAGACGCGAATCTGGTCGGCCAAGCTGCTCGCGGAAAAAACTCTCGATGATGCGGGCCGGGTGCGCCGAATCTACACGCAAGCGCTAGGCCGGCCGCCGAGCGAGAAAGAGATCACGCGCTCGCTCGAATTCGTGCAGCGTATCGAAAGCGAGCTGGCCCGCGCGAAAACTGCCGACTCACGGTCTCAAGCGTGGCAGAGCTTTTGCCGGGTGATCGTGTCGGCGAATGAGTTTGTTTATGTGGAGTAATATGACCCGCGCAAAGGCGCAAAGAATTGATCCTGATTAAATCTTTGCGGCTTTGCGCCTTTGCGTGAGATCTTTGATTGCGAGTGCATCTATGCTAACGCGCCGTCGAATGCTGCAATCGAGCGCCCTCGGTTTCGCAAACCTCGCGCTCGCGGGTTTACTATCGGAAAGCCGCGCCCAGCCGGTCGGTGCGAATCCGTTGGCGCCACGCGCGCCGCACTTCCCGGCCAAGGCGAAGCGCGTCATCTTCCTGTTCATGCACGGCGGCCCGTCGCAGGTGGATACGTTCGATTACAAGCCGCTGCTCCAGCGCGATGACGGTAGGCCGCTGCCGTTCGCGCGGCCGCGCGTCGTTTCCAGTGTGACGGGGAACCTGCTCAAGTCGCCGTTCCGTTTCGCCCAACATGGCCAGAGCGGGCAGTGGGTCAGCGAGGTTTTCCCGCACGTCGCAAGCTGTGTCGATGACCTGTGCATCATCCGCTCCATGCACGGCTCCAACTCACGGCACGGCGGCGCGCTTCTGGAACTGCACACCGGCAGCGATACGTTCGTTCGCCCTGCGATGGGCTCGTGGATCACCTATGGCTTGGGCACCGAGAACCAGAACCTGCCCGGCTTCATCACCATCTGCCCGACGCTGACGCACGGCGGCGTCAACAACTACGCCTCGGCGTTCATGCCCGCGATCTATCACGGCACGCCGATCGGCAACGCGGCCACGTCGTCGGAACGCGCGACGATCCCGTTCATCGCCGGCCCGACGCCAAGAGGCATCCAGCGCATGGAGCTTGATTTCCTCGCCGAGATGAACCGTGAGCGCTTGAACCACACCGGCCCCGATGCCGCCCTGGAGAGCCGCATCGCGTCGTTCGAGCTGGCCTTCCGCATGCAAGCCGCCGCCCCGGAGTTGCAAGACATCTCCAGCGAATCGCGTGAAACGCAATCGCTCTATGGCCTCGACCAGGACCGCACGCGCAATTTTGGCCGACAGTGCCTGATGGCGCGGCGCTTCGCCGAGCGCGGGGTGCGCTTCATCCAGGTGACGCACAGTTACAAGTGGGACCAGCACGACCAGCTGCACCGCGATGTCGCCAACAACGCCCTCGAAGTCGATAAGCCGATCGCGGGCCTCATCAAGGACCTGAAGCGGCGCGGCTTGCTGGAAGACACGCTGGTCGTCTGGGGCGGCGAGTTTGGCCGCACGCCGACCGCGCAAGGCCGCGACGGCCGCGACCACAACCCGCAGGGCTTCACCATGTGGCTCGCCGGCGCCGGCATCAAGCCGGGCCTGGCGTATGGCGCGACAGACGATTACGGCTACTACGCGCAAGACGACAAGGTCCACTTCCACGACCTGCACGCGACGATCTTGCACTTGCTGGGGCTCGATCACGAACGGTTGACATTCCGCTACGCCGGCCGCGATTTTCGGCTGACCGATGTGAGCGGCGAAGTGGTGAACGGGATTCTGGCGTGATCAAAATTGTTCGGCGACGGAGGTGAGTTGCGCTTGAGGTTCCTGTGGTATTTCGCGTTTGTTGCCACGTTCGCCATTGCGGCTGCCGGTGGGGTGGCGCAAGCTGTCGGGCGCGACGATCTCAAACAAATGCTTGGTGGTCTTGCGATCGCATCTTGTGGTGGGTGTTTCGTTATCGCAATCGCGCTTAGCGTTCGAGATTTTGGCGGCGCGTGGGTTGTTGGCCTCGGCTGGATCACCAAGCGGTCGCACCCGTTGATCTATTGGAGTGTCATCGGACTCCCGCTCGTTTTGGGCCTCGTTTTGCTCGCAACGGGAGTGTATGTGCTCGTCCGAGCATTCTAGAATTGGATGAACGCGTCGCCGAGATCCTCAATGACTTTCCCTATCTGACGGCCGAGGATATCCAGGCCTGTCTTGCCTACGCCGCCGAGCGCGAGCGAGGTGGTGCGCGGTGCATTAGCATGACGGAGTTTCACGCATGAACAAGCAATGGATCCTGGACCACCTGCGAGAAGCCCAGGAGGAATTAACGAGAACCATCGCTCAGATTGAATCTGAACCGGAGTACGGCGATATTGAGTTCGAAATCGCGCTCGCTCATCTGTATAGCCATGTCAACACAGCCTGGAATTCCCGCGGCGTGGACGATGCCAGTGCGGGGACGGCCTCCGACGACGAGTTTTGCAGATGGCGAGCCTTCCCCGTTGATATTGCGGATACATATTTCAATGGGTAGGTGAGTGCAGAAGATGACTCTATGGATGCCGATCAGCTGACCAACCCCCGAATCGCCGCCCCTTGCGTCATCCGATACGGCCGGCCGGCTTGATCGTGGAACTCGCGGTCGGGGCCGATGCCCAAGGTGTGGAAGATGGTCGCGGCGAGGTCTTCGGGCGTGTAGCCTTCACTGACCGGCACGCCGCCCTGGCGATCCGTTTGCCCGATGATTTGGCCAGGCCGAATGCCAGCGCCGGCGAAGAAGCAGGGGAACACATCGCCCCAGTGGTGCCGGCCTGGCGTGAAGATTTCGCCGGACGCGTTGCGGCCGCCTGCGGTGATCGGACTGATCCGCGGCGTTCGGCCCATCTCGCCGCACATCACGACCAGCACCTCATCGAGCAAGCCGCGCTCTTCCAGATCATCGAGCAAACCACTCAAGCAATGATCGATCGACGGCAGCAGCTTGCCCTTCAGATCGCGGAAGGCGTTCTGGTGCGTGTCCCAGCCGCGTAAGTTGACTTGCACCATACGCACGCCCGCTTCGACGAGCCGGCGGGCGGTCAGGAAGCCCTGCCCCCATTCCTCGCGGCCATAGCGATCGCGCATGCGATCGGACTCTTGCCGCAGGTCGAACGGGTTCTGGGCGCCGGGTCGCGTCGTGAAGAGTAAATCGAAGGCGCGCTGGCGGTGAACGTCGTAGGAACGCTGGGGCGATGCGTCGTACTCACGGCGCAAGCCATCAAGGCGTGCCAAGAGCGAGGCGCGGTTCTCGAGTTGCTGATACGGAACGCTCAAAGTTCCGCCGATATCGGGCAGGCGAAACGTCGCATCGCGGCAACTGGCGTTGTTCCACCACGCGCGCGGGCCGGGACCGGCGGCGCGGGCCGCTTCATTCGGGTCATCATGGCTGAAGCAATTCGGGCACGACCCCGCGGCATCCGGCGCCCGGCACGGCTGCGCCAGATCGACGCCCCAGCGGTCGAACCGAGGCCCAAGGATGCCCGATTCGCGGCCCGGATAACGCATATACCCGCCGCCGCGCGGCAACTCGATGACCGCTGGGAGCGCGACGCCTGGGTCGGTCGGCGCAGCGTACGCGACCAGCGAACCGATCGACGGCCATTCGAAGCGGCCAGCGCGCGGCGCCGTGATGCTGGCGTTCGAGTCGCCCAAGGGCAGGGCCATCGTGCCCGCGTGCAAAAGATAATGGCAGCTATTGTGCTCGTTGCGAAACTCGCGCCCCGCGATATGGTGCATCGTGCGCACGATCGAAAACTTGTCGGCCCGTTCGGCCAGGCGCGGCAAATACTCGCAGAAGCGCACGCCCGTCAGACGCGTCGCCCTGGTGCCATACTCGCCGCGGATTTCCTCGGTAGCGTCGGGCTTCGGGTCCCAGGTCTCGTGCTGCGACGGACCGCCGGATTGGAAGATGAAGATGACTGACTTCGCCCGCCCTTGCCGCCGCGCGGGCGCTGCCTGCGCTTCGAGCCGCAGCAGGTCGGAGAGGCCCACGCCGAAGAGGCTCATGCCGCCGACTTGCAGCAGTTCGCGGCGGCCGAGGCGCGGATGGTCGGCGTGGTTGCAGCCGTGGCGGTGGTTCATGGTGACCCCTGTCCTCCGCTCCCTTATGGTCGCGGGTCGTAGCGAAGCTAAAACAGGCGCGTCAACGCCGCCCCGCCCTCAACGAGCGGCACGGGCCGATTCTGGGTGTCGATGATCCGCGTCTCGTCGCCCAGGCCCAGGGCGTGGAAGACGGTCGCGGCCAGATCCTCGGGGCTGACCGGATTGTCCACCGGATAGGCGGCATCGCGATCGGAGCGACCCCACACCGCGCCGCCGCGAATGCCGCCGCCTGCCAGGATCGCGGGGAAACAGTAGCTCCAGTGATCGCGGCCGCCGAGCTCATTCGAGCGCGGCGTGCGGCCGATCTCGCCTACGCAGACGACCAGCGTTTCATCCAAGAGGCCTCGCTCTTGCAGATCGGTCAAGAGTGCCGACAGTGTTTGATCGAGACCGGGCAGCAGATGATTTTGGACGTCGGCAGTGTGGACATGGCTGTCCCATCTGTAGCCGTCGGGGGCGTCCCAGAGCACGGTGACGAAGCGGGCCCCGGCTTCGATCATGGCCGGCCCATCAGAGTCGATTGGCCAAAGAGATGCCGGCCGTAGCGGTCGCGCATCCGCGCAGGCTCGCGGCGAATATCAATCGCCTCACTCATCCGGCCTGACGTGGCCAGAGCGAACGCCTGTTGCCTGGTCTAATCGAACAAGCGGACGGAGGCGGATTCGAGCCGGCGGCGCGTGTCGAGCCGATCGAGCGTGACATCGGCGGCGGCGATCGAGATACTCAACGACGGACCCCATCGCCGGCCAATCCTTGTCGGTCGCATCGACATTGGCGGCGCCGCGCGGCGCCGGCGGCAGCGGATGGCCGGTCTGAATGTAATGGCAGGCGTTATGATCGTTGTGCCGATGGGTTACCGAGCGGATAACGGCATACTGATCCGACAGCGCCGCAAGCTTTGGCAAATGCTCGCACATCAGCAAGCCCGGCGTGCGCGACGCGATCGGGCGATAGGGCCCGCGCACGCGTTCCGTGGCCTCCGGCTTCATGTCGAAGGTGTCGTTCTGGCTGGGGCCGCCGAAGAGAAAGAGAAACATCACCGAGCGGGCGCGCCCGGATCGCGTGGGCCGATTTGCCTCGGCCGCCAGAACGCGCGGCAAGCTGACGCCGAAAAGACCGGCGCCGGCGGCCTGCAGGATTTCGCGCCGCGTCGGGCCGTTGCAGTGTCGGCGCGGGTTGTTGAGGATGGAAAGCATCAGCCCCTCGATTTCGCAACACGAGCCGCACCCGAAAGAAAGCGGCGCTCTTGTAGGCGTCTGCGCAGTCCCTTCCCTGCGGACGCGGCTCGGTCGGTCAGATCAACTCCCGCATCGGCTGCCCATGATCCTCGACAAGATACTGCGGCCGACCGCTCAGGTCGGTGATCGTCGCGTTGTTCACGTCGATGCCGAGGTTGTGGTAGAGCGTCGCGTACAGCTCGCCGAAGTGGACGGGGCGGCGCGTCGCTTCGCCGGCGATGCGGTCCGTGGCGCCGATCACCTGGCCCGTGCGCATACCGCCGCCCGCGAGCAGGGCGCAGTTGACATTTGGCCAATGGTCGCGGCCGATTTGACCACTGATCCGCGGCGTGCGGCCGAACTCGCCCATGATGATGACGGAGCAATCGTCGGCCAAGCCGCGAACGTGCAGGTCCTCGACGAGGGCGCTGACGCAGTTGTCGAAGATCGGGAAGTCTTCGGCCTCGCGCACGAAGACCGTGTTGTCGGCCCGGCCTTCCGCATTGAAGCCGCCGTGCCAGTCCCACTTGCTGTAGTTGAGCGTGACGACGCGAGCGCCGGCCTCGACCAGGCGGCGGGCCATCAACATGCTCTGCGGGACGCGCGGGGCGCCGTTGCCGTCCATCATGATGGTCGGGTTTCCAGTGCCGTAGCGGGCGACGATGCGCGGGTCTTCTTTCGACAGATCCAAAGCGTCGGCCAGGCGCGACGAGGTCAACAGGCCAAACGCCTGTTCGTTGAACGTATCCATGCCGCGGATCATGCCGGTGGCATCGACCTCGCGGCGCATGCTGTCGAAGCTGCGAAGCAGGGTGCGGCGGTCGGCCAGGCGATCGACGGTGACGCCGCGCAGGATCATGTCGTTGCGCGATGGACCCATCGGGCGGAACGGCGTGTAGGACGCGCCGAGGAAGCCGGGGCCAGGCTCGTTGTAAGGCCCGTGCGTGGCGGTGTAGCAAAGGCTGACGAACGGCGGCGTGGCCCGATCGACGGGGCCTTGCAGACGCGCGACCGTCGATCCGAACTGCGGCCAACCGCCTGCGGGGATCGGTAGCTTGCGCGGGTGGTGTCCGTTGAACACCTGAATGGCATCGTGGTCCGCCTGATTGCCGACGAGCGAGCGCACCACGACAAGCTTGTCCATCATCGCCGCCAGCTTCGGAAAGGATTCGCCAATCTGAATGCCGTTGACGTTGGTGGCAATCGGGTTCCACGGCCCGCGGAACTCCCGAGGCGCGTCCGGCTTCAGATCGAACATGTCCTGATGCGGCGGCCCGCCGACAAGGTAAATCAGGATCACCGATTTCCGCGAGGAAGTAATGCCGGCGGCGTTCTCCGCCTTCAAGAGCTGAGGCAACGTCAGCCCGGCGGCGCCGAACGCGCCGATCTTGAGAAAGCTGCGGCGGGGTAGTTGATGTTTTGCGGGTTGGCGAGGCATCGGCGTTCTCCGGAGGGTCGATAAGGCGGGACGGACGGCGGGAGCGCAGAAAGGCAGTTGACAAACCCTCAGTATCTTATCGCTATTTGCGCCAAGAGTAAAGAACAAACTTGGCAAAATACCATGCCGCACGGGCGGCACAGCGGCAAGGCAAGAAACCACGGATCACACGGATGGCACGGATGGGAAATTCAGGACAGGGCGCCGGATTGTCGTACTTCATGGACGGAGTGCGTGCCGGACTCGGTCTTTCTTATCCGTGCTATCCGTGTGATCCGTGGTTTGATTGATTTTCACTTGACAGAATCCGCCCCGCCGCTATTCTCCCCGCTCTTCATGGGGTTAGCTAGGAAGATTCTCGAAACGCGGGAGGTGAACCTTGCAGAGACGTGTGTTATTCCTGGGGGCGATTCTGTTCCTGGTGCTGGCGTTGCCGGTGCAGGCTCAGCAGTTTTCCTCGGCGCTCCAGCCAACCGGTGGATCGTTCTCCTCGTTTTTTGGCCAAACGATGACCAGGCCGGACTTTTCGGCGATGTCCAACAAGACGATGATGCCCGCGCCGTTGAATCTGGGCAGCATGCTGCCGAGTTTCCCGAATCTGGGGAACACGATGCGCTTGCGGAACATCTTTTCTGGCCCGCAAGCGGGATTCCAGATGCCGGCGCGGCAGGTGACTCCGCCGTCGAAGAAAAAGAAAACGTGATCGGGACTTGAGGAGCCCGCAGTGCCAGCAAGGGGGCCCATTTCCTTGCTGGCGCTGCGGGCTCGTGTCGTTTTCACCACAGCGTATAGCCGCCGTCGATGACGAGGGCGGCCCCGGTCATGTAGCGCGAGGCATCGCTCGCCAGATAGAGCGCCAGCGGGCCGAGGTCCTCGGGTTGACCAAAGTCGCCCATCGGAATCTGCGATCGGAACGTGGCAATCACTTCGGGATGAAGCTTCGACCAGCGCTGGTTCGGCTCCGTCATGAACCCTCCAGGCAGGATCGCGTTGACGGTGATGCGATGCGGCGCCCAGTCGGCCGCGGTGGCGCGCGTGAACTGCAGCATGGCGCCCTTGGCCGTTTCGTAATGCCGGCCGGCGATGCCTTTTCCCGCCACCAGGCTATTGATCGAGGCGATGTTGATGATCCGCCCTCCCTGGCCGCGGTCGATCATCGCTTTGCCGATGAGCTTGGTGCACAGGAAACAACTCGTCAGATTCAAGTCCATCAGCGCACGCCATTTGTCCAACGGCATATCCTGGGTCGGAATGTTTTCACGCCGCCCGCCGACGTTGTTGATGAGAATGTCGATCGGCCCCAGCGCCAGCGCGATGTTGCAGGCCGCCTCGCACTGCTCGGGAATCCCGACATCGCCGGGAACGGTCCACGCCTGTCGGCCCAGCGCGCGGATGTCGCCGGCGGTCTTCTCCAGGCTCGGCACATCGCGGCCGACCAGGATGACGTCGGCGCCGGCGTCTGCGATGGCCAGCGCCATTTCGCGTCCCAGTCCGCGGCTGCCGCCGGTGATGAAGAGCCGTTTGCCCGTAAGCCGGAAGCGGTCAAGGATGCTCATGGTTGGGCCTCAACAATTCCGGTCCTCGTTTAGCGTCCGCATGGCCCCACGCGGGCGCTAAACGAAGACTGGGTGGTTCATTTCGAGGGCAGCAGCGACCCGAAGCCGACGCGGATCTCGCGCGTATCGGCGGCCCGGACGATGGCATCGCCCGCCTTCGCCAAGAGGTTGCGCTCGATCGACGGGCGCCACTGGTTCATCGCCTTGTGCGCCGCCTGACCGATCAGTTTTGCCGCGTCGCCGCCGAGGCCGGTGATGTGCTCGACCACCAGCTTGTCGTAATCGACCTTCGCGCCGGTGACGCGCATGCGAAAGACGAAGTCGGGCAGCGGCCCCTTGCTGGTGTCGAAGCGCAGGGTGTCCTCGCACTGCAGATAGGCCTTGACCTGCACCCGGGCGCGCACGCTGCCGCTCCAGAGCCTGAGGCCGTTGGCCCAGTTCTGCTGTTCGTATTCGGCGCCCATCTGAAAAGTGAGGTAGACCTTGAACGTCTGCTTCTCAGCACTCAGGTTCTTGACGTCGTAGATTTGCAAATCCAGGGTGCGGCGCAGATCCTGCGAGGTGACGGAGAGCCTGTGCCATTCGCCGTGATTGCGCGGCGATTTCACGACATAAGATTTCAAGCCGTGCCAGCGCAAGCCGACGGGGACCATGGCCTGATGATCCCAGTTTTGCGTCTTTTCATAGAGAATCTTGGGCATTGCATCCGCCAGCATGGGCTGCAGAACTTTGCCCATCTGCACGAGCGGGTCGGCCTGAGCCAACACGGGACAGGCGGCGAGCAGAACCATCAAAAGGCTGGCAGTAAATCGGGGCATGAAAGGGCCTCCACCTTGGCAAGATCGGCCGACGAGGTGACCTATCCTCATCTTATCCGGCAAGGCAAGGGTGAGGATCACATTTCCAGGCGTTTGCCGGCTTTGCCCGCCAGAATGCGTTCCAGGAGCCAATCGGGCGCCCACCCCGCCAGCTTCATCAGCAGGCTCATTTGCCAGGGAAAGTTGTAGACCTTTTTCTTGCGGCCCAGCGCCTTCACGATCATCGCGGCGGCCCGGTCGGCTTTCAGAAGCCAGGGCATCTTGAAGGTGTTGGCGGCGGTCATCGGCGTTTCGATGAAGCCGGGGCAGACGGTGGTGACGTGAATGCCGCGGCGCCGCAGCTGGATGCGCAGGCCATCCATGTAATAGTTGACGGCCGCCTTGCTGGCACAATAACCCGATTCGCCCGGCATGCCCAGGTAGGCGGCCATGCTGGAGACGGCGACGAGATGGCCCTGGCCGCGCTGGAGCATCTCGGGCAGAACGGCTTCGATCGCGTAGACGACGCCGAGGGTGTTGACCTTGAACATCATTTCGATTTCGTCGATGTTGATCGGTTCGAGAGTGGTCGGCATACCGACGCCGGAGTTGGCGATCAACAGATCGACCGGCCCCAGCTGGTCGCGCAGAGAATGGATGGCGGCGAGCGTCTGGGCGTGCTCGGAAACATCGGCGACGGCACAGGCCGCCTTGCCGCCGGCGGCCTGAATCTCCTCGACGAGTGCCTCGAGCCGATCCTTGCGCCGCGCCACCACGCCGACGGCGCATTGCTGAGCCGCCAGCGTCTTGGCCAGCTCCCAGCCGATGCCGCTCGACGCGCCGGTGACGATGGCGACCTGATTTGCGAACGACACGGCGGTTTCTCCTTGGTCCGAATTTTTCACCACAGAGACACAGAGAACACAGAGAAAACCAATTGAGGCAATGAGTTACAGCGATAGTCTCGCTTCATGAGCGCGCCCATGGCGTATTCTACCGACGACGTCTCTTCTCTGTGTTCTCTGTGCCTCTGTGGTTAGGATTTTCTGAATTGAATAATACGGGTTAGGTCCAATACCGTTCAATCGAACCAAGAGTGGCCGCGAAAAAACGCAAAAGACGCAAAAAATAAGGAAGGCAGGAAAGCAGGAATCACTGGAAAATCGCGTTTCTCCTGCTCCTCCCTCCTCCACCAAGATTTGGATGATCGTGCCAACAAAATGAGGGCATCTTCTTTTTGCGTCCTTTGCGTTTTTTTTGCGGCTCAATTGAACGGCATTGGGGTTAGGTCGATTCGTACTGAATCTATCCGGGTAGTATCGCCTGGCAAGGAGTTGATTAGCGACGCTTCGAAGAAGCGTCCAACACGCAACGCTTCTCCGAAGCGTCGCTAGCCGCCGGTTCCAGGCGCGGATCACCTCCCGCCATCTCCGCCTGGACGCCCAGCCGGCGCCACAACGGCAACAGCAGCATCCAGTGCAGCCAGCACACCCGCGGATCGCGGAACGCCGTCAGGCCGATCGTCATCGCCTCATGCCCGGCATCGGGCTGCGCGCGGTAGGTCCCGAACAGGAAATCCCACCACGGCAGGTTGAAGCCGAAGTTGCTGTTCGTCTCGCGGGTTTCGACCGAGTGATGCACTCGATGCATGTCCGGCGTCACCACCAAGAGCCGCAGCAGTGCATCAAGCCAGCCGGGCAACCGGACGTTGGCGTGATTGAACATCGCCGTCGTGCTCAGCAGGATTTCGAAGATCACCACCGCCACTGCCGGCACGCCGAGCGCGCTGACGGCCACGACCTTGACGCCGAGCGAGATCAGCATTTCCAGCGGATGAAAGCGCACGCCGGTGCTGGCGTCGAAATCAAGGTCGGCGTGATGAACCTGATGCAGCCGCCAGAGGAGGGGAACAGCATGGAAGATCACGTGTTGAAGCCAGATGACGAAATCGAGCGCCACGACCGCCAGCACAATAACCAGCCAGGCGGGCCAATCGACCTGGCGGAACAAGCCCCAGCCGCGCTCCTCGGCGAAGAGGGCGGCTCCGACCACGCCGAGCGGAATCAGCAAGCGCACGATACCGGTGTCGATGGCCGCCAGGGCGAGGTTGCTGAACCAGCGCACCGAACGAGGCACGGTCGGCTTGCGCAACGGCGCAAGAGTCTCCCACAGCCCGACCGCGAGCAGGGCGCCCGCGAAGATGGCGAAGCGCAACCAGGCTTCGTGAGAGACGAGATTCATGCCTCACCCTGTGCTCTCTCGGCAAACGCCCACATCAAGAGCGCCTGAAAAAAGGACGAAACCGGGAGGGTGAGGCTCCTGCCGAGCCGTTTGAACGTCGAGTATTCTGCAAGCTCACGGCTCGGCAGGAGCCTCGCCCTCCCAAATCGGTCATCCTTTGCCGAGCCGTACTGGAACCATACGCAGAAGCGAGACAGATGGGTTACGCGGATATCCTGATAGGACGTGGACGGGACATAAGCATAGCTTATGAAGCGGGCCGGCGCTCCTGGCACACGCCGAGCTGGTCGAGGAACAGCTGCGCCGGAATGGGCAGCACGCGGCGGCGATCCCACACGGCGTAGATCTCCCGCCCCAGCGCGAGCCCGGTCACCTGCAAGGCGTGCAGTTTGCCGTTCTCGAGTTCATTCTTGAGCGCGTACGTGGACAGCACCGAAAGCCCCAGGCCGCGCTGCACCGCATCCTTGATCGCTTCATTGCTGCCCAATTCGAGAACGACGTGCAAATCCTGCGCTGACTTACCGGCCGCGGCCAGCGCTTGCTCCAGGCAGAATCGCGAGCCGGAGCCTTCCTCGCGCACGATCAGGGGCTGGGCACAGAGCTGCTTCACCGAGACCCGCGTCCGCTTGGCCCAGGGATGCGTCGCCGGCACAATCAGCGCCATAGTGTCGCAGGCGAAGGCGTGAAACTCAAGGTGCGGTTGGTCGTCCTTGCGCCCGACCAGGCCAAGCTGCGTGTGGCCGCGCTCGACCTGTTGCAGCACTTCCTGGCTATCGGTGACCGTGGCCTTGACCTGGATGTGCGGATGCCGCTGGCGGAATGATGACAGTGCCTCGGGCAGGAGATGCTCGCCAGGGATCGAGCTGGCCGCCAGCGTGAGTTCGCCGGTCGCCGGCACCTTACGGCCACTGACTTCCTGGCGCGCTTCGTCGTGCAAGGCGAGGATGCGCTGAGCGAAGTGATAGAGTCGATGCCCCGCGTCGGTCAGGAGGACGCCGCCGCCCTCGCGTTGAAAGAGCGGCGTCCGCAGGTTTTTCTCGAGCGCCTGAATGCGTTGGCTTACGGCGGCCTGCGTCAAGCCGAGCGCGTGCGCCGCCGCGGTGAAGCTGCTCGCCTCGGCGGCTTTGCAGAAGGTCTCCAGGTGGGGGAGTTGGTCCGTGATCATGCCTTCATCTTAGTGGCTCGCCACCATTTTTGTGGATTGGTGGCAAGCCCTGGGATGAGGTACTCGGAATCCCAGGGGTTCGGAGTACCTCACGCCTGGGCGTCAACCGTTGGGGTGCGCTCCCTATCGTGCCTTGCCCCCCAGCAAATAGCCCAGCACATCGTGCGTCGATTCGTCCAGGGTTTCCAGGTGCTGGATCTCGATCATGCGATCGAGCACGAGTTCGCCGAAGCGCTGGAAGAACCGGCGCGGATTCTTGGCCCGCACCAGCAAGTAGCCGTCGCTGCGATCGACGCCGACGACGTCGTCCAGGTCGAGCAGCAATGCCGCCAGCACGCGGTTCTGATCGCTGGCGATGCGGATCGACAGCGGGTGATCGTCGAGCAAATCGCGGATTTGCGTCAGCGTGCCAACAGCGGCGATGCGCCCGGCGGCCATGATCGCCACATGATCGGTCAGCTTTTCCAGCTCTTCCAGCTCATGGCTCGAAATCAGCAAACATTTGCCGCGCCGCGCCAGCTCGCGAAAGAGCTCGATCGATTCGCGCCGTCCGATGGGATCGATGCCGCTCAAGGGTTCATCGAGCAGCAAGAGTTCCGGATCGTGCAGCAACGCCTGCGCGAGCTTGATGCGCTGGCGCATGCCTTTCGAATAACCCGCAAGCCGGCGCTCGGCGCGGTCGTTCATGCCGACGAGAGTCAAGGTCTCCTCGGTGCGCCGCAGCGCCTCGGCACGAGGATAGCCGCACAAGCGAGCCATCGTCTGCACGAAGCGCCGGCCCGACATTTCCTCGTAGAAGGTATCGAGCTCGGGGCAGTAGCCGATGTGGCGTTTTGCCTCGGCTGTCCACGCATCGCAGCCGCTGATCTTGACGGAGCCGATGTCGGGCTTCATCTGTCCTGCGGCGAGGCGCAGCAGGGTGCTCTTGCCGGAGCCGTTATGGCCAACCAACCCCGTGATGCCGGGGCGCAATTCGAGCGTCACCTGATTGATGCCGATGACGGGGCCGTACCACTTGGAGACGTGCTGGAAGAGGAGGATCGGCGCGAGCGTCCCTCCCCTCTCCCCTTGGGGGAGAGGGGCCGGGGGTGAGGGGGCGGGGGTTTCCAACGTCGGCGTCAGCGCACGATCTCGACGCCCCGCGTCCGAAAATTCAAGTAGATTAGGCATACCACACTCACTCCGATGAGCACGAGGCCGGCTTCCCAAAACTCCGGGTGCAGCTTCGGGCTGATGTCGTCCGAGGCGTAACCCAGACAGCCCTGCCCCAGCAGCGTCAGGTCGTTCCACAAGTCGAGCAGCCGCCAGCGGACATTATATCTTAGGCCATCAACCAGGATGTTTGCCAACAGGCGCAGGAAAAAAAACAACGACATCCACACCATGATGAGCGGCATGGTGCGGCGCATCCAGCTTGCGGTGGCGACCAAAAGGATGCTCAGGAACACCGACAGCATCGTGCCGTAGCCCAGAATGCCGAAGAGCAGCACGATCCCCGCCGGGCCTTTGCCGGTGTCGTTGTCGATGAAGTAGTTGACGTGCCAGAAATACTCCCAGTCGTCGAACGCGCGCTGGCCGTAGAGGACGAGGGCGGGCAACGTGGTCATCAGTTGCACGACGATCGCGACCGCCAGACATTTGCCGAGGATGTAGTGCCAGCGCCCGATCGGCTTGGCGAGATAGAAGACCAGGCTCTTGAAGGTGAAGTCGTTGCCAATAAGGATCGACCCGGCCAGCGCCAACATGACGACGACGATGCCGCCTTGATAGGCGAAGAAGTACTGAAAAGTGTCCTGGCTGCCGTTGAGGATCCGTAGCGCACTGCGGATACCGCGCATCATGCGGCCCGGGTCGCCCATTTTGCCGAGCTGTGGTCCTGAGACCGCCATCTGCGATTCCGCCCAGGCGAGCAGGAAGGCGCCGAAGAAAAACATCAAGAAGAGGAGCAAGCCGAAGCTGTAGAGCGTCCAGAACAGCTTGCGGCGAAGCAGCGTGCCAAGGGCAACGCGCGCGATGGGCCAGACCGCCCACCACGAACTGTGGAACGTGCCTTGCCAGGAGCGGTAGTGGAGGAGTTGCATACCCTATAGCCCGCCATTCATGGCGGGTCCGCCCCGCCGTAAACGGCGGGCTAAATGTGCTTGGTTTCCTGGATCACCCGGTGGAACAACTCTTCCAGATCCTCGTCATCCGCCTGCAAGCCGCGCACCACGACATCATGCACCTGCGCCAGCTTGAAGAACGCCTGCGTCGTCCACGACGCCGGCACTTGCACGCGGTACTCCCCACGTCCATTGTCGTGCAGAATCTGCACCCCTTCAAGGCGCAAATCCTCCAACAGGCCGGTCGGGTCGTCCTGGATCTGCAAGCGGTAACGATCCTGACGTCTACGGCAGAGCTCCTGAACAGGGCCCTGGCACAAGATGCGGCCTTGGTGCAAGATCACGACGGCGTCGCAAACCTTGTCGATGTCGCCCAGCAGATGCGTCGAGAGCAGGATCGCCTTGCCGTGGTCCTTCCCCAGGCGAACCAGCAGGTCGAGCATCCCTTCGCGCCCGGCCGGGTCCATGCCGCTGGTCGGCTCGTCGAGCAACAATACCGGCGGATCGTGGACAAGGGCCTGCGCGAGCTTGAGGCGCTGCTTCATGCCGGTGGAGTATTCTTCGAGCTTGCGGTAGCGGGCTTCTTCGAGACCCAGATACGTGAGCACTTCATGAGCGCGCCGCAGCGCTTGCTTGCGGGCCATGCCGCAGAGTTCGCCGGCGAAGGCGACGTACTCCGCCCCTTGCATGCCGGGCACCAGCGCGTCGGCCTCCGGCATGTAGCCGATGGAGCGCCGCAGCGCTACGCCGGCGCTGGCGAGATCGTGATCGAGCAATCGGCCGTTCCCCGACGACGGCGGCAAGGCGCCGAGCAGGATCTTCAGCAGCGTCGATTTCCCGGCGCCGTTCGGGCCGAGCAAGCCAATGCGTCCCATTTCGAGGCGGAGATTGACGTCGATCAGCGCCGGATTGTTGCCGAAGGAACGCGAGATGTTTTGGAGGTCGATGAACATGAATTCTGTGGACGCCCAGGGGTGAGGTACTCCGAACCCCTGGGATTCGGAGTACCTCATCCCAGGGCTTGCCACGCCACCAACATCACGTCGTGTAATCCGCATTCAGCCGCACATAATCATACGTCAGATCGCATGTGTAAAACGTGCAGCGTCCGCCACCCAGCGTGAACGTCAGCCGCATCGTCAGCTCACGATTCGCCTTCATGTAGCTGGACACCGCCGCCGCATCGAACGGCAACGGCGTGCCCTTATCGTACAGCAGAAAATCGCCCAGCGTCAGCGAAAGCTGCGACTCCGCAAACGGAACCCCGGCGTAACCGGCCGCCGAGACGATGCGGCCCCAGTTCGGATCAGCCCCGAAGATCGCGGTCTTCACCAGGACGCTTTCCGCAACCGTCTTGGCGATGGTGCGAGCCTCGGCACCGGTGCGCGTGCCTTCGACGTGGATCGTCACGAGATGGCTAGCCCCCTCCGCGTCGGCAGCCATGTCGCGCGCCAGTTCCGCGCACACCTCGATGGCAGCCTGACGGAATTGCTCCAGCGCTTTGCCCTTTAGCTTGGGGCCGGCACCGTTGGCGAGAAAGAGCAAGGTATCGTTGGTGCTGGTGTGCCCCTCAACGCTGATACAGTTGAACGACTGATCGGCGGCGACCGGCGCGAGCGCGGCGAGATCGGCGACATCGATGGGCGCATCGGTCAGCACGAACGCCAGCATCGTCGCCATGTTCGGCCCGATCATCGCCGCCCCCTTGGCAAAGCCGGTGATGCAGTATTCGTTTAGCGCCCGCGTGCGAATCTTCGGCCGTGTATCGGTAGTCAAGATCGTCCGAGCCGCCCGTTCCAACGCCTCGTCCCCCTCCGCCAGTTCCTTCGCCGCTTTCGGGATGCCGCTCTCCATCACCGCCATCGGCAACAACCGACCGATGACGCCAGTCGAGCAGACGAGCATCTGCCTGGCGTCCACGCCGATCGATTCCGCCGCGAGCGCCGTCATACGCCGCGCATCATCCAGGCCTTGCTGACCGGTGCAAGCGTTGGCATTTCCCGAGCAGATGACGATGCCGCGCACAGCGCTACTCGGCAGCCGCTCCCGGCAAACATGCACCGGCGCCGCACAGACGCGATTCTGCGTGAAGACGCCCGCCGCAACGGCAGGCAAATTGCTGACGATAAGCGCGAGATCAAGCCGGGCAGGCTCCGACGCGCGCAGGCCGGAATGGATCCCCGCAAATCGAAAGCCGCGCGCAAGATGCCAGGTGGTCATGCGGATCAGTATATTGCCGATCCTCGTTTAGCGTTCGCGCGACGCCGGGCGAACGCTAAACGAGCAACGTTTTTTCATTGCCAGGACGGCGAAAAAGCTGGCATCCGCGCGAAAATCGGCGACAATGGCCAGCGTGTCCACCCCGCGAGGGAATCTCATGCGCTGCCTCTGTGCATTTCTCTGCATTCTTGCCTGCGCCTTGCTGTCGGCCAGGGCCCAAGACGTCAAGGTCGGCAACAAAACGCTCAAGCAATGGTCGGCCGCGCTCAAGCATGACCAGGCGAAGGTGCGCTACCAGACGCTGGTGGCACTTTACGAAGCGGGCGAGGATGCGGCACGGCTGGCGAAGGACGTGTCTCTACTTTTGAAGGACCCGCAAGCGGCGATTCGCCGCGCCGCGGCCCAAGTACTGGCCAACTTCAAGGGGGAGGCCGCTCCTGCCGTGCCGGCGCTGGTCGCTGCGCTGCGCGATTCCGATTACTGGGTCCGCCAGTTTGCCGCCCAGGCGCTGACCGAGATCGGCGAGCCCGCCGGCGTTCCGCTGGTCAGCCTTCTCGCCGACAAGGACGCCAACACTCGCTTCTACGCCATCGTCGCCATAAACGGGCTGGCCCTGCAAGCGAAGGAAGTCGCCCAGGCGCTCGGCAAAGCCACCAAGGACGCGAATGCGACCGTTCGCTCTGCCGCCCTGTTCGCGCTGGCCAAGATCGAGAGCAACGACCCGGAAATCTTTGCGATCCTCGGCGCTGCCCTGGGCGACAAGGAAAAACAAGTACGCCTGTCCGCGGCCAACATTCTGGTCAGCAAAGGGAAGCAAGCTTCCGAGGCGCTCATCAACGCCGCCGACGATCAGAAGGTCGAGCAGCGCGTGCTGGCGCTCCAGACGCTGGCCGCCCTTGGCGAGGAGATCGACGACAAGGGGGTGCTGGCGTTGCGCAAAGCGCTGGGCGATGACGAAGTCCGCGTCCGCCAGACCGCGGCGCTGGGCCTGGCCAATCTCGGCGCGAAGGCCCGTCCTCTCGGCGGCGACGCTGAGCTGTTCGAGGCGCTTGCGAAACTACTCAAGGACAAGGACGCGCAACTTCGCCGTACGGTGGTTCACGCCCTCGGTCAGCTCGGCTCCAGCGATGCCGGCGAAATGAAGACCGTAGCCGGCGCACTCAAGGACACGGACGCGCTGGTCCGCAGCTTCGCCGTGCAGGCGCTGGCGAAGTATCTCAAGGAAGCCGATGGCGAGGAGGATCGCAAGCTGCTCATGGACGGGCTGCTCGGCGCGCTCAAGGACGGCGACCGCCGCGTGCAATTCCTGGCCGCCCAGGGGCTCGCCCAGCAAACCATCTTCGCGATCGAGCCGCTGACGAAGTTGGTGGAGGAGGGCAAGGGCGCCCAGCGCTTGTGGGCCGCGACGATCCTCGGCGAGATCGGCCCCGGCGCCGCCGATGCCGTCCCAGCCCTGCAAAAGATGAGCCGCGACATGAACGCTGAGGTGCGCCGCGTAGCGCTGTCGGCGTTGCAGAAGGTGCAGGCGGAGCCGAAGTGAAGGCAGGACACTACTATCGGAGTTACCTCCCATGAAACCCGCGCGGCTCGTCAGTCTGCTCGTCCTCGCTTTGCTGGCCGGCGCACTGTCCGCACAGGACGGGCCGCAAAAGGGCGTCATCAAAAAAACCGATGCGGCCAAAAGTACCCTGGCCATCACGGCCGACGGCAAGGATCTCACACTCACCGTAACGCCGAAGACGCGCGTCATGACCGCGGCCGGGCAGAAGATCGAGGACCCCTTCAAGGACAAGGCGTTCACGGTCGGCGCGGCCATCCTGTTCCTCGCCGACGACAAAGGCGCCTTGATCGGCATCCGCATCGGCGGCGACGCCAAGCAGCCCCCCGGCGGCGGCATTCGCCGTGCCAAGATCGGCGCCATTGATCTCGACAAGCTTACCGTGACGCTCAAGACGCCCGACAAGGATATCGAAGCCATTGCTAACGAGCAGACGCAATTTTTCGAAGCCAAGGGCAAAGATGTCAAGCAAAGTCTGCAAGCCTTCAAGGTCGGCGCCGACGTCATGTTTGTCGTGCAGCCGAAGGACGGCAAGAATTACCTCGCCGGCCTGCGCGCGGCCGACGCTGTCGGCAAACAGCCGACGCCGATCAAGGTCGATTCCTCCAAGTTCGTCCCCTTGAATGAGCTCGGCGACAAGGAATACAAAGGCGGCTACAAGGGCGGCTTCTACCCCGACGGCAAGAACGAGCGGCCCAAGGCGCACGAAGACGTCGGCTTGCGCCTGGCCAAGCAAGTGGGGCCGCGCGATGCGGCGGGCAAGCCCGATGCCAATGGGAAGATCGTGCTGTTGTCAGTCGGCATGAGCAATACGTCGCAGGCGTCGCAGGGTTTCCAGAAGGCGCTGGCGGCTGTCGAAGATCGGAATCCCACGCTCGTTTTCGTCAATGGCGCCCAGGGAGGCATGACGGCAGCGCGCATCCAGAATCCGGATAACGCCGACGGCGCAAAGTACTGGAGCGTGGTCGATCAGCAACTCAAGAAAGCGGGCGTGACGCGCGAACAGGTGCAAGTGGTCTGGATCAAGCAGGCCGACGCCGGGCCGCGCGAAGGCTTCCCCGCCTACGCCAAGAAACTCGAAGACGAACTCGCCAACATCGTGCAGCTACTGCCCAAGCGTTTTCCCAACGCCAAGCTGACGTATCTATCCAGCCGGACCTATGCCGGCTATGCGACGACGGGGTTGAACCCGGAGCCCTACGCCTACGAGTCGGCCTTCTCGGTGAAGTGGCTGATCGAACGCCAGCTCAAAGGCGAATCGGTCCTGAGCTACGCCGCCGGCAAAGCGCCGTGGCTGAGCTGGGGACCGTACCTCTGGGCCAACGGTTCGAAGAAACGCGCCGACGGGTTCAGCTATGAGCAAGCCGATTTTGCCCAGGACGGCACGCATCACTCACCGGCCGGGTCGGACAAGATCGGCAGATTGATGGTCCAGTTTTTCCAGAGCGACACGACGACGCGGACGTGGTTTGTGCGGGATGGCAAGTAAGTATGTCCTAATTCGTTTAGCGCCCGCATGGCGCCTTGCGGGCGCTAAGCGGGGAGGGATTGTCAACGGCACCGCCACACCAGCCGCTCGGCAATGCCCAGCTTCGCCAGCACCGGACGGATCGCGTCGAAGTAGCGGACCGCGTCCTGCGGGTAGCCGGCCGTCGGCGCCAGGCCCGGCAGGTGCGTTTGCCAATAGCGATTGAACTCGCGCATCAACAACTCGCGCACATACTTACTGATCATCGACGCCAGTGCGACGGTGAAGTGCTCGACATCCGCCTTCGGCATGAACGTTACGCTCACCTTTCGATCAAGCCCTTCGACCCGATAGACGCTGCGCTGGCTCCCTTCTGTCTCGGCCCAGACGTTGCCGTCAACGAATGCGTGTTGCAGCAGCGCACTGTACGCATTACGGCCGCCGTGCTTGTCGATGACGAAGCGCGTCGGCTCCGCGGCGGTCGCTTTCAGGCAGCGCTCGACGAGTTCGGTGAACGCGACGCCGAGCACGGCGCCTTTCGAGTCCCAGCGGTCGATCAGGTCGTTGAAGCGCGGCGCTGGCACGATCACGCTGCGGCAATAACCCCAGGCGATCCCGGCGGCTTCGCTGGCGTGTCGCCAGCCGGCGCTGGCTGATGCGAGATCGGCTGCGCTCACTTCGGTCGGCAACGGCGTATCGCCGATGTACCAGGCTTCCTTGCGCAAGAGCGGCATGTCGTCGGCAGCAAGATATTGCAGGAATGATTGCAACGCGGGCGCGGGGGGAAGGGCGGTGCCGACGGTTTTCTCCAGATCGGCCCAGCCGCGCGCCGGGGAGTAGACTTGCTTCGAGTCGGCAACGATGAGGCGATCGTCCGCGCGATCATCGAAGCGGCGGACGGACGACTTCAGAACGTCCCAGAGATTCGCGTCGTGCAAATCGTCCGGCAGTCGGCAGGTGACCAGTGTCATCACGAAGGGCCCGAGGTTGGGGCCGTAGCCGGCTTCGTCGATGCCGATCTGCCAGGGCATGGATGTCGCCTCCGTACAATATCCCAGGATCCCAGGGGTTCGCTTCACTCACCCGTGGGTTTGATGAACAAACTCTTTCTACGAAGGTGAGGCGTCATGCTCAAAGACAACATCTTCCAGAAGATCATCGACAGGCAGATTCCCGCGAAGATCTGTTATGAGGACGATCTTTGTCTCGCCTTCCATGACATTAACGCGCAAGCGCCGACGCACGTGTTGATCATCCCGCGCAAGGTGATATCGACGCATGCCGACCTGACCGAGCAGGATCGCGCGCTGCTGGGCCATCTGCACCTGGTCGCGGTGAAGCTTGCGAAAGAGCTGAATCTCGACGACGGATATCGCATCGTGGTCAACTGCCTGGACCGCGGCGGACAGACGGTGCCACACTTGCATTTTCACCTGATGGGCGGGCGCGATTTCCACTGGCCGCCGGGATAGTCGCCCGCAGTTCTTTCCCATCTTCACACAAAACGCCCAGTCTGCGTCTTTTCTGCCGAGGATTGACCATTTTGCCCGCGTTTGCCGATTGATGAAGAGAGGCAAAACCGCCCTGCCGTTGCATTTCCTGGTCGGATGGTTATAAACGTGAAATGTGAAAGCCCAGGGACAGCCGTCTCTGGGCTTGCGCCAGGCAAGGATGCTGCCATGACGTTGCAAATCCACCCCATCGACGATCGCCTCGACTACGCGCGCCAGATCGTGCGCGGCGAAGCGGCTGCGCTCCTGGCCGTCGCCGATCGGCTCAACGCCTCCTTCCTGCAAGCCGTCGAACTCTTTCAGCGCTGCCCCGGCCGCATCTGCATCACCGGCACCGGCAAGTCGGCGGACGTGGGCCAAAAGATCGCGGGCACGCTCAACTCGACCGGCACTCGCGCTTACACCCTTGATGCCACCCGCGCGGTCCACGGTGATCTCGGCATGATTCATCAGGACGATGTCGTTCTCGCGCTCTCCTTGAGCGGCGAGACGGAGGAGATCGTCAAGCTGCTCCCCTCGTTCAGGCAAATGGCGCTGGCGCTGGTCGGCCTCACCAGCAATGAAAACAGTACGCTCGCCAAAAGTGCCGATGTCGCCCTGGTGCTTGGCCCGCTCGAGGAAGTCTGCCCGCTCGGCCTTGCGCCGAGCACCAGCACCACCGCGATGATCGCCGTCGGCGACGCGCTTGCTTTTGTCTTGATGCGCATGCGCGAATTCACGCACGAGGACTTCGCACGCTTCCATCCGGCCGGCAGCTTGGGACGCAAGTTGCTCAAGGTCGAAGCCGTGATGCGGCAAGGCAACGACCTGCGTATATCCGCCGCCGACAGTACGGTGCGCGAAGTCTTTGCCCAGGAGAAACGCCTCGGCCGGCGCACCGGCGCCGTGATGTTGACCGACGATGTCGGCCGACTGACAGGCCTGTTCACCGATAGCGATCTCGCCCGGCTTTTCGAGCAGCACAAGGACGCGGCGTTCGATCGGCCGATTCGCGAGGTGATGACGCCCAAACCGATCACGGTCTCGGTCGGCACACGCCTCACCGACGCGGTCGATATCCTGCGCAATCGCAAGATCAGCGAGTTGCCCGTGGTAGATGCGGTGGGCAAGCCGATTGGCATGATCGACATCACGGATTTGATCGGCCTGGTGTCGCGCGAAGAGGCGGAGAGTTACCTGCGGGCGGCGGGGTAACAAGTTGTGGATTCGTGGCAAGCCCTGGGGATGAGGTACTCCGAATCCCAGGGATTCGGGAGTACCCTCATCCCTGGGTGTCCACAGAACGGGAAGACGATGAACCTGCCGGAGCGCCTCGCCCGCATCGAAATGCTCGTCTGCGACGTGGACGGCGTCCTCACCGATGGACGCATCGTCTACACCGACCGCGGCGATGAGATCAAGGCGTTCCACGTGCGCGACGGTTCGGGCTTGAAGCTGTGGACGTCGCTCGGCAAGCACGCCGGCATCATCACGGGGCGCCGCTCCGCGATTGTAGAGCGGCGGGCGGAGGAGCTGGGCATCCACGCCGTGGTGCAGGGCGCGGCCGACAAGAAGGCAGCGCTGGTGCAGATGCTGGCGCAGCTGGGGCTGAAGCGGGAAGAGGTGTGCGTGGTCGGCGATGACATCGTCGATTTGCCCATGCTGCGAGTTGCCGGGTTAGCCGTAGCCGTGGCGGATGCGTGTCTGGAAGCAAAGGAAGACGCAGACTACGTGACACAAGCCCCCGGCGGCGGCGGCGCGGTCCGCGAGGTGATCGAGTTGATACTGCGTGCGCAAGGATCGTGGCAAGCGATCGTCGCCCGCTACCGCGAGTGAAGCCCAGGGGTGAGGTACTCCGAACCCCTGGGATCCTGATAAAGGACCCGCTACCGTGTGGACTGCCAAGCGCATCCTGATCTTTGTTGTCGGCTTCGTCGTGTGCCTGAGCGGCTTCACGATCTACGCGCTGGCCCTGGGCAACATCGATGGATTGCGTGCCTTGCCGATCGAGTACTTGTCCGATCCAAATGCGAGGAACCAAGACCCGGTGTCGCCACCTCCCGGTGGACCCGATCAGCGACTCGAACAGGCCTTCGGTGTCGGCTGCAAACAGATGCAGCGGCCCCTGCGCCTGTGGCTCCCGGACAAAGGCGTCGTCTTCTCGGCCGGGGATTTCCAGCTCGACAAGGACGGCCGAGTTCGTCTGGCGCCCTTTAGCGCGGCCCTCTATCACAAGAGCAAGATTCCCGGGGAGTTCCCGGAGATCAGCGCCATCGATTGCGACGTCGCCATCTTCACCCTCGACCAGCCGGCCACTTCCATCGGCGATTTGAACAACCGCAAGGTGATCGCCGTCGAGATGGTCGGCCGGCAGCCGGGCATCACCATCACCAACAATCGCCGCACCGCCGAGAAAAACGACGACATCGACATCCTCATCACCAATGGCAACCTGTTCTATGAGGAGCGCAAGAATCTGATCTGGACCGAAGGCGTGGTGCGTCTGACCGACAACCAGTCGAAGCCCCCCACCATGATCCTCGGCACCGGCATGGACATGTTCATGGCCAAGGACAGCGGCCCGAACCAGAAGAAGGCCAAGCCCCGGCCCGCCCAGCCGAGCCATGACACCGGCGATGTCAAGAAGATCCGGCTGCGCGCCGACGTGCACATGCACTTCTGGGTCGATGCCGGCTCCGGCTTCCTGGGCGGGGCGGAGGCTACGCGAAAGCCACTACAACGCGCCGCCAAGCCGGCGACGCCGGAGAAGGCCCATATCCACATCCACACCAGCGGGCCCTTTGAGTACGACTTGACCAAGGAGACCGCCTGGTTCGAAAGCCCTCCCGTGCGCAAGAACGGCATCGCCGCGGGGGATCAGGATTGGCCAGGCCAGGTGCTCGTCGAGCGCTTTCAGCATGTGAACGGCGTCAAGACCGAGGATCGGCTGGTTTGCGACCGCCTCGATCTGCAATTCCGCGTCGCCACCCGCGCTCCAGGCGGCACAGGGGGCAACAAGGAGATTGAAACTGCCAAGGCCACCAAGCGCAATCTCACCGATGTCACCCTGGCGCTTGAGAGCCACAAGATGCACGCGTTCGCCAGCGAGATGTTCTACCAGGCCGGCACTAATGATGGTGCGAATGGCCCCTCGACGAAACTCTACGGCGAACCGCAGCGTCTCATCCGCGCCAGCAAGGACGGGCACAAGATCCGCTGCACCGAGCTGCACCTTTTTGCCGCCAACCGGTTCGGCGATGGCCAGAAAGCCCTGGCCATGGGCCCCGGCCAGATCGATCTTTTGGATACGAAGGACCTCGAGAAGGAATCGTTCCCGAGCCATCTTCTCTGGCGCGACACGCTCACCGTGGCCAAGGCGAAGGAGGGGGGCGAGGTCTTCGATCTGATGACCGTCCTCGGCGAAGCTTCGTTCATCGACGATGTGCAAAAGCAAGAGTTGCACGGCGAGCGGATCGACCTTTGGCTCAAGCAAGTGCAGGAAGGCGAGAAGAAGGCGGACGCCGTCGGGGGCGGCAAGACCGAATTGCACCGCGTCATCGCCCTCGAACGTGTGCGGGCGATTTCTCCCGAGTTCGTCATCCGCCAGACCGATCGCTTCACGATGGTTTTCACCCACGAGGTGCCGCGCGGCACGCTCTTGCCGGATGGCGACGTGGTCAAGGTCAAACCGCAGCCCGCTCCCAAGAAGGAGATCAAGCCACAGGTCGGCAAAGACGGCCCCGAGCCGAAGCCCGCGCTGGTCGAAATCAAGCCAACCGTCGCGGAGAAGAAGCCGAATCGGCCCATCGAGCTGACAGCGACCGAGGTCTTCGCCCGCGTCGCCACGCTGGGCGGCCAGAAGCAGTTGCAGGAACTGATCGCCAAGGGGAACGTCCACGTCTTCCAGGCCGGTGAAAAGGCGGGCGAGAAAGCGCTCGATATCACCGGGCAGCTGCTCACCGTCAAGGGCGGCGAGCGCGGCAGAACGATGGTCGTCTATGGTGAGAAGGACAAGTTGGCCCGGCTCGATCTCGGCGATACCACGCTGTGGGGCCCCCGCGTCACCATCAACCAGGCCGACAACCGCACCGACATCGAAGGCCACGGCGCCATGGAGATGCCTTCCAACAAAACTCTCGACGGCAACGACACCGCCAAGAAAGACACCCGCATCCGCATCTACTGGAACAAGAACATGACCTTCGACGGCAAGTACGCCCTCTTCCACGGCGGCGTCCAGGCCCATGAGGTCGGCAGCCATGCTTACGTCAAGTGCGAAGTCCTGCACACGATTCTCGACAAGACCGTCTCGTTCAAGGATGGCCAAAAGGACAAACAGAGCGCCAAGATCGACCGCCTGGTCTTCGACAAGAACGTCTTCGTGGACGACACCAAGGTCGATGAGAAAAAGCAGTTCGTGCAGCGCACGATCCTCGAAGGCCGCGAGATGATCAACTACCAGGATGGCCCGACGCGCCTGGTCGGCCCGGGCGAGGTTCGGCTCCTCGCCAAAGGCAGCGGCGAACTCGGCCCGGCCCCCATGCCCGCCGCCAACAACAACGCAGGACCGAAAAAAACGGAGTGGAAGCTGACCAACGTCAAGTTCCGCGATCACATGCTGGCCGAGCAGAAGCCCGAGGTGAAGACCGCGACCTTCTATGGCTACTCCTCCGGCGTCGAGGTGTTCCACTTCGCGACGGTTGACATCAACGCCAAGATGAACGCCGACAAGCCGCCCAAAGACGGCCTGTACCTGCGCTGCGAGATCCTCACCGTCGAGGAACGCAAAATCGGCGATCGCGTCAGCCAGACCATGATCGCCAAGCAGAACGTGATTTTCAAAACCGATAAGTACTTCGGTCGGGCCGACATCATGAAGTATGACGAAGCCAAGGACGTGATCATCCTGGAAGCCGCCCCTGGTAACGTGGTGCAGCTTTACCAGCTCGAAAACAACCAACCGAACCCGGGCACCGTCAACTCGACCAAGGTGCTTTACAACCGCAAGACCGGCGAGATTCGCTCTGAAGGGGTGAAGTCGCTGACCAATTAGCCGCTTGCGGCTTAGCAGAATCGCTCAGCTGCTAAGCCGCAAGCGGCTATTCGCCCCGGCACGGCTGCACGCGAATCGCCAAGATCAGGCGTTCGTTTTTCTTCGTCGTGTACGGCGTGACGATCGGCAGAAACTTGCCACACACCGTTTGATACTCGATCTCCTTCATCATCGGCGCATTCACCGACAGCCCGACGCGGTTATCCTTGTCGGCGCAGTGCTTGATCAGCATAGCGATCACTTCTTTTTCCACGCACGGCCAGGAAACTTTCTCGCCCGGCTTCAGCGAGCGGCTCTCCATGTGCTTGAGCGTGAAGCTCTTGAAGTTGGGATTGAGTTTCTGCACTTCCTCGGCAATGAGCTTGAGCTGCTTGTCGATCTTGGTGCCTTTCTCGCTGGCAAGGACGACGATGAGCGTGACCTTGACGCGATCCTTCTCGTCATGGCACGGGGGGCGCGCGGCGGCGAGGCCGGCGAGGGCCACCAACAGGAGGGCCACGAACAGGGCAACCAAAGACAAAATTCGTAAAAACACGATGGGTCCTTCTAGTTTACGTTTAGCGTTCGCGTGGCGCCATGCGAACGCTAAACGGCAAGCGGCATCATTCCGTATCAACCCGCGGCGACACCATCGGCCGGCCCGTCTGCCGCACCTGGATCGTCTGCGGGCAACAGCGAATCACCCGCACCTCGCCACGCTCCGCCAGCTCCATCGGTCCATCGAGCGGCATCGCGCCGACCACCAGCGATCCCATATCGACTCCCTCGATGCGGAAGATCGTCACCTCGCTGTCCACGGCGACGGCGAATACTTCAACATCCTCGACATCCGACGGCTTTGGCTTGTCCTTCGGTACGATGGCGACGGGTGTGTTGTCCACTGCCGGCGGCGCGAAACGCAAGGCGCCGACCAGCAAGCCAATAAACAGAGCGACGCTCGCCACGAACATGCCGGCCGCGAACCAGGGACGCTTCCCCGCTCGAATCGGTTTCGGCTGTCGGCGCTTGGCCTCAATTCTTTCGAGTGTACGGCTCCAGGCTGCGGCGCCCGGTTCGGCCGGCGTCGTTTCCGCCCAGAGTTCCTGCAGTTGCCGATGGTTGGCCCATTCGTCGCCGGCCTGGGGATTCAAGGCGAGCCAGTCTTCGATGCGCGCACGCATGTCGGCCATCTCGTCGCGGCCTTCCAGCTCGCCGTCGAAGTAGGCCGCCAGCAATTGCGGGTCGGGCTGCCAATCGGTTTCAAACGGGGCATTCATTCTTGTTTCATCCACGGGTCCAACAGGACACGCAAGCGCTGACGGGCGTAAAAGAGCCGACTCATGACGGTGCCGATCGAGATGCCCAGGGTTTCCGCGACCTCACGGTAACTCAACTCCGCCTCCGCGTGCAAGACGAACGTCTGCCGCTGCGCGACGGGAAGTTGAGCCAATGCTTCTTGCAAGGTATGGCGAAGTTCGAGCCGATCGAGTTCGCGACTTGGGTTGGGCTCCAGGAGCGGCTCGCATTCCTCGCGATACTTCGATCCCAGGCTATCCATGCTGATGGCTTCGCGCCGGCCGCGCTGACGGCCGAAATCGAGAGCCGCATTGCTCACCACTCGCAGCATCCAGGTTTTGAAGGAACTGCGCCCCTGAAAGCTGGGCAGATGCACAAGCGCCTTGACAAACGCCTCCTGCACCGCATCGAGCGCGTCGGCCTCATTGCCCAAAAGCCGATGGGCGACGCGATAAGCCAGCAGGCGGTAGCGTTTGAACAGCTCATCCAGTGCTTCCCGATCGCCCGCGACCGCCTTCTTGAGCAAGGCCTCATCGCTGGAAACGAACGGGATGATTCCCACTGCCATGCCGGGGGTAGACTCCGTAAGAGTAGACGTTCCACCTGGCGACGTTATTTGATTCTAGGCGGAGATTGCAGAGGATGGAAAGGAAATCCACGCGAAATTGCCGGCGGCCAGGAACAACCCACGGGATGAGTCCGTCTGCGGCGGATTCATTCGGGGCTTGCGTGACCCCTCACCAATCCACGCAATCTGGCACAACTGTCCCGTTAAAAGTCGAATAGCGACAACTGGTTATGTCGAGGCCCTTCCGGATCCGGGTCGATTCTACCCGATAATGCCGAAAAAAGCGGGGTTTTCTCGAAAAGGTTGAGGCTCAATATTTGCAGAATTTCGTTCATGCT
>SHZY01000050.1 GCA_009692065.1 Gemmataceae bacterium | reverse complement strand
CCCACAATCGTCTTTGGCGCTCATCCAACGACGAAGCCAGACCTTCGAACCGTTGGCGTATCGCAGCCTCCATGCTTGCGCGTCGCATGGAGCAGGTGTATGAAACATCTGCGAAGTTGTAACACTAATTAACGGACGGCCCCTTAGCTACTCGGCCGCCGGTGTCAGCGCTCGCCCAAGGGGAGCGGCCAAACATGCCGAATTCGCGCTTTATTCCATGGCGCCCAGCCGTCCGCTGGCCGCAGCGACCGAAATCCAGCAACCTCGGCGCTGCGTCGTGCCGATGTCGATTAGGCAGTGTTTTCGTGCGGGGTCGGCTTGCACCCAGGACGGAGGATTCCATGGCCACGGCAGGGCCCAGCATACCCGGTCCCATTTCAGCCATCGGTGGCATCGCGTACCACACCGTCACGCTGCTGGGCGAATTCTCGATCTTCTGCTGCCAAACGCTCGGCTGGATGATCCGCCGTCGTCCCGCACCCGGCACCCTCATGCCGAGCTTTTACCTCGTCGGCGTTCGCTCCGTGCCCGTCGTCGCCATCACCGGCATGTTCATCGGCATGGTGATGGCCGTGCAGATGTACAACCAGTTCAACAAGATGGGCATGGCGACACGCATCGGCTCGATGATCAACATCACCGTGGTGCGCGAACTCGGGCCGGTGCTGGCCGCCACCATGCTCGCCGGCCGCATCGGCAGCGCCATGGCCGCGGAGTTGGCGACGATGCGCGTCACCGAGCAAGTGGATGCCCTCTCTTGCCTGGGGGCTCATCCGCTCCATTATCTCGTTGTCCCACGTCTGCTGGCGTGCGCTCTCTTGATTCCGTTGCTCACGGTGATGGCCGACTTCATGGGGATCATGGGGGGCGCGTTCATCTGCACGCGCCTGTTCGGCGTCGAGGCCCATTACTACTGGGCGCACAGCGAGTACTATGTGAGCATGTGGGACGTCTCGATGGGGATGATCAAGGCGTTCTTCTTTGGCTGCGCGATCGCGCTCATTGCGTGCCATCGCGGGCTGAACAGCCAGCCAGGCGCGGAAGGCGTCGGCCGTTCGGCGACCGAGGCGTTCGTCGCGTCGTTCGTGGCGATCCTGATCCTCGATTTCTTCCTGGCGATCTTCCTGATCACGGCGTACGACCGCTTCATCCTCCAGGGGGCAGGGCGCACGTTCTTTTGAGCCGCTTGCGGCGTAGCAAATGTCAACGAACACCACGCCCCTGATCGCCTTCCAAAAGCTCGGCATGGAGTTCCAGCAGCAGCGCGTTCTCGATGACATCAACCTCGACATCACGCGCGGGCAAACGGTGCTGGTGATCGGCGAATCCGGCTGCGGCAAGACGGTGCTCTTGAAGTTGATGATCGCCCTCTTGCGTCCGACCTCGGGGGCCGTCACCTTCGACGGCAAGGTCCTCGCCGACCTCGACGATCGCGAACTGACGCAGCAGCGGCTGCGCTTTGGCTTCTTGTTTCAGAGCGCCGCCCTTTTCGACAGCATGACCGTGTACGACAACGTCGCCTTTGGCTTGCGCGAGCAGCGCCGCCTGAGCGAGGCGCAAGTGCGCGAGGTCGTCCGCCAGCGCTTGCAGGAGGTCGGCCTGCCGGCGGAGGCGGAAGCGAAGAAGCCCGCGGAACTCTCCGGCGGCATGAAGAAGCGTGTCGGCCTGGCCCGCGCGCTCGCCCTGGAGCCCGAGGTCATGCTGTACGACGAGCCGACCACGGGACTCGACCCGATCATGACCGACGTCATCAACGAGCTGATCATTCAGGTGCGCCAGCGGCATCCGGTGACCAGCATCGTCGTCACCCATGAGATGAAGTCGGTCTACAAGGTCGCCGACCGCGTCGTGATGCTGTATCCGTTGGCACGCTTGAAGCCGGGCGAGAACCAGATACTCTACGACGGCCCGCCCAGCGAATTGAAGCAATCGAAGGACCCTCGCGTGCATCAGTTCATCGAGGGCGAAGCCCGCGAACGGCTCCAGGAACTGGCCGGCACGCGATAGAAAAAAGCATCCACGAATGGCCACGAAGGGCACGAAGGTGCTAAAGAGTCGTCTCGTAAATGATCGAATCGCCGCGCCTCGGCGGCCGCTTTTCCCTTCGTGCCCTTAGTGGCCCTTCGTGGATGATTCTGCTTTGAGGTTGCACGCATGAACGAACAAGCCATCCGTTTCCGCTTCGGCATCTTTGTGCTGGCGTCGCTGATCCTTCTGGCGGTGCTCACCATCCTATTCGGCGGTTTCCCCAACTATTTCAGGCGTACCGAGAGCTTCACGATTGTCTTCAACAACGCTCAGGGAGTCTCCCCCGGCACTCCGGTGCGGCGCTCCGGCGTGCGCATCGGCGAAGTCCGCTCCGTAAAACTCAACAACAACACCGGCAAAGTGACCATCGAGATCGGCATCGGCGATCAGTACTTCCTGCGCAAAGGCGACCGCGCCACGCTGACGCAAAGCCTGCTCGGCGGCGAAGCAACGGTCGTCTTCATACCGCCCGACGACCCCAAGCTGGTCGATACCACGCGCGTCGAGCCCGGGGCCGAATTCCAGGGCATCAATCCCGCCGATCCCGGGTCCCTGGTGCAAAAGGCCGCCGACCTCGCCGTACCCCTGGAGGAAGCGCTCATCGAGATCCGCAAGACCTTCCAGGCCATCAACAAGCTCGGCCCCGTTGCCGAGAATACGCTCAAGGATTTCGGCGAGGTCGGCAAGATGGCGCGCAATCTCGGTCCCGACCTGCAAAAGACCAGCGAGGAAATTCGACTACTCGCCAAGAGCACTCGCGACATCATTCCCGATCTCAAGAAGACCAACGACGAAATCCAGCTCACCGCTCGCTACTGGGGCAAGGTCGGCGAACGGGCCGACGTCCTCTTGCGCACCAACGAGGACAAGATCGCCAAGTCGATCGACCGCATGGAGGAAGCCCTCAAACGCATCAACAATCTATTGGGCGACGAGAATCAGAAATACGTGCGCGACGCGCTCAAGGATACGAGCGAATTGATTCGCGAGAGCCGGATCACGGTCAAGCAAGTCAACGAATCGCTCAAACGCGCCGACGAGGCGATCGCGGATTTGCAGAAAGCGCTGAAACCGCTCGGCGACCGCGGGCCGTCGATACTCAAAAACGTGGATGAAAGTGCCGAGAGTCTGAACCGGACGATGAAGGACGTGCGCGAACTGATGCAGATCTTCGCTCGTAGTGAAGGCACGGTGCAGAAGCTGCTCGGCGATCCGTCGATCTACAACAACCTCAACGATTCCGCTCTCATGGCGACCAAGATTCTGCCTCGCCTCGACCGCATCCTGCGCGACGTCGAGATCTTCGCCGACAAGCTGGCGCGCCATCCCGAGCTGATCGGCATCGGCGGCGCCCTGCGGCCTTCGAGCGGCTTGAAGGAAAGCCCATTTCCGTATCGCACCTATCCGTAAGGTCTTCCAGGAAGCCCCGGGGTGAGGTACTCCGAACCCCGGGGATGTGGCGCGGCGTGATCCCAGGGGTTCGGAGTACCTCACCCCGGGGCTTGGCGTTTGTCCACAGGTAAACGATAAAAAGCCCTGATGGCAAAATCGCCTCGCTTCTGGCTCTCGATCGGCTGGCTGGCCGGTTGGTCGTGGACCGAGCGTGCTTTCATCGCTCTCTTGGCGCTCGCGCCCTTCGTAATCCTCTTCATCGTCGGGCGCGACGGCGGTCCGGTCGCGGGGGGCTTTGCGCTGGCGGCGTTTGTGGCGCTCAACGTCGTCGTCTTTCGCCACGGCGGCTGGCGGCTGTTGGGTCCGCACTTCTATTACGATGTTGTCCGCCTCGCCCGCCGCGGGCGCTCCACGATTCTGCGCATCGCTTACATTCTCGCCATGCTGGGGGGCTTTCTTTACGTTTTCGATGACACACCCGTGGCGCGGGCCTGGACCCCGAACGACTTCGCGCGCGTCTCGGATCGTTTCACCTTCACCCTCTTTCTGGTCCAGAACCTCGCCGTCATCGTCCTCATCCCCGCGTATCTCGCCAGTGCGATTGCCGAGGAGAAGGAACGCCGTACGCTGGAATTGCTGTTCACGACCCAGCTCAGCGACACGGAGATCGTCCTCGGTAAGCTGACGTCGCGCATCATCCACCTGTTCGGCTTCGTCATCGCGGGCTTCCCGATCTTGAGCCTGATCCAGCTCTGGGGCGGCATCGATTTGCTCCTCATCGCCGGCAATCTGCTCAATACGCTGCTCAACATCCTGTCGATCGGCAGCTTCTGCCTGTTGATCTCGGCGTTCTGCAAGACGGTGTCCGCCGCCGTGCTGTCGTCGTACGCGATCGTGATGCCGATCAGCCTGTGCTTTGCGTCCGCGATGCGCGGCTTCCCGCTGGTGTTGCAGGACGCCCGCCAAGCCGGCGAGCGCGTCCTCACGGTGCAAGACCTCGGCATTTTGACCGTCGTGCATCTGGTGGTGACGGCGATGTGCCTGTTCCTGGCGGTGGTGAAGTTGCGGGAGAGCGACATGCCGGCGCTCGATCAGGTCATTCGGGCGTCGGCCCCGCGGCCGGTCGCGGACGCATCCGGGTCGTTCAGCGCGGTGAAGGAGCCGACGCTGTCCACTGCGATTCAGGAGGAGCCGGCGCCGCTGCCCATCATCGTGGCAAAGCCGACGAAGCCCCCCTGGGTGCAGGCTTCGCCCGAGGTCCTTGCACGCCTGTATTCGCTGCCGCCGGTCTCCGACCAACCACTGCTGTGGAAGGATCGCTATCTCGGTGGACCGTCGTGGCTCCTTTCGCCGCTCGTTTTTGTGCCGGCGCTGCCATTCGTCGTGCTGGGGGCCATGGTGATTCTCTTCGGGGCCGTCGCGTCGATCGGCGATCCACACGCGCAACAGATGTGGCATGCGGTGATGCGGTTCTTCTATTACGTGTTCCTGATCTGTTACATCCTGGGCGTCGGCTATCGCGCTGCCGTCACGGTGGCGCGCGAACGGCAGCAGCAGACGCTCGAACCGCTCCTCTTGTTGCCGATCGAACGCAGCGAGATCCTCTTCGCCAAGCTGGCCGGCGTTCTCTGGCACGGCTGGCCCTGGCTGCTGCTGCTCGCGGGCGATATCGTCCTCGGCACGCTGATTGGCGCCTACCATCCGCTCAGCGCCGTGCTACTCTCCTTGACGCCGTGGCCGATGATCCTGTTCGTGGCAACCTTTGGCTTGCTGCTGTCGGTAGTGTTGCAGACGGTGCTGCGGGCGACGCTGGTCATGGTCATCACGTTGATCGGCCTCTTCGGCTGCACGTTCATTGAGCCCCCTGTCAGCTATCGGCCCTGGGTCGAGGTTTTTGCGTTCTCGTTGCAGAAGGGGTTAACAGCGCATATCGACGATGGACACAAGGGCAATCTCCTGTTCGTCGCGGTAATGCTCCCGCTGTTCGCCGCCGCCGCCTTCGCGTGCTGGAAGATCGCGTTGGTGATGTTTGAGAATCGGGTGCGCTCATCCGGGCCGGAAGTGTAAGCGACGGTTTGGCAACTTCGTCAGTTTGGCCGTTCGCACGCTGCACGTCGGAGATGCGGTGGAGGGTGTGGTGAAGTCAAGGTCGGTTGGGATACAGTAGTGTCTCAGTTTAGCCGCCTCGTTCTTGTCGTGCGTCTGTTGCGTGAGTTGCGTCCGTTGCGTGGGAGTAGGGCTGTCGGTGCACGACTTGCACGACTTTGGATCGGGCGGCATGAAACGGAGAGTTTGCCTGGGATACCCCCTTTACTTCGTGGCGTTTCGTAAAATCGCGGGACGCAACCGATGAAGTGACAAGGATTTCTGAGGAGATCACGATACGCCACCAGCCGTGCCGCTTCGACGGTTTGCCGCTATCATGAAGTTGGATGCCTCCTCCCTCCCCGATTACTCAGCCATGCGTGAATTACTTTCGCAACTGACCTTGGCGCTCGAACAGGGCCGCGATTGCGTCTACTGCTCCGTCGTCGAGACGCGGGGCTCCACGCCGCAGAAGGCGGGGGCGGCCATGCTCGTCTTTGCCGACGGACGCCAGGTCGGCACACTCGGCGGCGGCTGTGTCGAGGCCGAGGTCAAACGCCAGGCGCTCACGACGCTTTCCTCATGCGGCGAATCCAAGTCCGAAGTACTCACCTTCTGTCTCGACGACAACTACGGCTGGGACGACGGCCTGATCTGCGGCGGCCGCATGACCATTCTCGCCGACCCAATCTCTCACCCCTCTCCCTCCGGGAGAGGGGGTGGGGGCGAGGGGGAACGCCTCAAGCAAGTGCGCGCCTACTACGAGCATTTTCGCAAGATGGTCGAGGCCGGCGCCGGCTGCACCGAGGCGGTCGCCATCGCGCCGGAAGTGGCGCCGATCGGCAGCCGGTATCTTTTTGACGGGGCAGGGGAGTTGATCGATCAGCTGGGGCAGACTCCAGGGACTGTCGTCCTAGGGCTTGTGGTCGGTGGTTTGATCCCGCTCGAACGCCGCCCCAAGCCCTCGCATCAGCATGGTGTCGCCTATCTGCCGGTGTTGCCGCGCATCACGCTGTTGATCGTCGGCGGCGGGCATGTTGGCCAGGCGGTTGCGAAGCTTGGCGCCGATCTCGACTTCGACGTCTGGGTCCTCGACGACCGCGACGCCTATGCCAACCGCGAGCGATTCCCGTCCGCAAGCCGGCATATCGTCGGCGACATTGGTCAAAAACTGCGTGCCTTGGAGTTGGAGATCTCGCCGTCGATCTACGCCCTCATCGTCACCCGCGGCCACGGCCACGATGAGGAGGCGCTCTACCACCTCGCGACGACGCAGGCAGGCTACGTCGGCATGATCGGCAGCAAGCGCAAGATCAAACTGATCTTCGAGGATTTGCTCGCCCGCGGGATTTCGCAGGCATCGCTGGAAAAGGTGCACGCGCCGCTCGGCTTCGACATCGGCTCGCAGACGGTACCGGAGATTGCGGTGAGCATCGTCGCGGAGCTGATCGCCTGCCGCAATCGCGGGGGGACGATTTCCGAGGCGCGAGTTAGAGTCAATCTTTAGCCGCTTGCGGCTTAGCGCTCGCAAGGAATTATCGGCGCCCCACCCCCAGGAATCGTCCGTCTGCGGCGGACTCATCCTGGGGCTTGGTGTTGCTCACAAATCCCAGGGTAGCGTCAGGGTAAGCAACTCCCCTAGGGCCAGCCCCAGTTGCACCGATGCGTGCTTCGTGTCGCGCGCTAGGCGCAAGAGTTCGGGCAGCATCCCCGGTTGGCGAACGAGAGCGCGCACGACGCGCCACGGCGAAGCGCTGCCGCCCGACAGCAACGATACCAGGGCAGGGGAGAGCGGCGTCGCTGCGTCGTCGGAGATGGCGCGGACGCAAGCGAAGGGCAAACCGGCCTGCGTGCAGCGGGCGGCGAAGACGCCAGACTCCATCTCAACCGCGATTGCCCCGTGACGCTTTCCGAACTGCCGTTTATCCTCCGCGGTCCCGGTCAGCTGATCCACGGAAAGCAGCCGACCTCGGTGCAGCGTCGGCGTCCAACGGCCTTCAGGCAATTCCCCAGGCCAGGTCGTCGGCCAGCGTTGGCCATGTTCGTCGAGGATCTCGTCAGCCAGGACGATATCGCCGACGTGCAGCCCATCGGTCAACGCGCCGGCGAATCCCGCGAAGACGAGCACCTTTGGTTGATACGGTACGCCTTCGAGTTTCGGCTTGGCGAGCAGCCAATCCAGCGTGCGGGCTACATTCGCCTGGCCGACGCCGGTCTCGACCACCAGCACACTGAGCCAGGCCGGGCCGCAGAACTGTGCCCAGCATGGCGCGCCGGGAAACGCCTGCTGTGGTCGAAATTCACGGCGAAACGGCGCGCTCTCGCGCGAGAGGGCGAACAGAATGCACGGGTCGTCCAGGCGGATCGGCTGCACGGCAACGCCTTTTTGTAACGCAAACTGAACACAACTCTTCACCATCGCCACCATCGCAATTAGTGCTTTCTTTACCGCCTGGCGCGCCGGCAAATTCTGTGACCAATATTTTTGGTGAATCATCCTCCGCGGATGCTGTGCGATGGTTTCCGAATGTGAACGATCGTCCGCACCGTGCCTGGAAGTGCGACCATGAGCGTTCTGGCAACCCAAAGCGCGAACTCCCCGGCGGTCGCGCTTTACCCGATCCGTGCTGGCGATGTCAGCGACCTTGTTCGTCGTTCTAATCGGCACGCACTGGGGGACCTTCGAGCACATTAGGGATCGATGGGCCCACGATCCGCAGTATTCGCACGGCTTCATCGTGCCCCTGTTTGCGCTGATTGTTCTATGGTCGCGGCGTGAAACGCTCAAGCGGCTGGCATGGCAACCGGCGTGTATCGACTGGGCCCTTCTGGCACTGGGCGTGATGATGCGCGTGGTCGCCGCCGAGTCCGATTTCGAACCGCTCGATTCGCTGTTGCCGATCGCATTCGGGTCAGTGTTGCTGGTCGGCGACTGCTCGGTGTTGCGCTGCTCCTGGCCGGCGCTGGCATTCCTGGCGCTTATGATGCCGCTGCCTTTTGCGGTCGAGGACGGCCCGGGCGGTGCCGCTCCGTCGCCTCCCCACGACGGCAAGCACTTATTCGCTGCGTATCTGCCGATTATCGATCCAGCCATCCCGGGACCGCGCGTCGTCATTGCCCATAACGTCGATACGATCTGACATCGCTACTACGAGACCGAGGGGAACTTCATCGAGAAGGCATTTCTCAAGACGCAATGGCAGAAGTTTTGCCGCTTCGAGGAGGAAGCGTTCCGCCAGGCGACGCGTGTTGTCGCCGTCAGCGAGGAGGACGCCGGGCTCATCCGCACGCAATTCGGGCAGCCCAATGTCGATGTCGTCGATAACGGCATCGACCGCGCCTACTTCGAACAGGTCCCCCTCACCCCCGGCCCCTCTCCCACGCTGGAGAGAGGGGAGACTGGACGCGATCCGTCGGGCATTCTTTTCCTCAGCGCGCTCGATTGGCGGCCGAATCTTGACGCGGTCGGCCTGCTTCTCCATAAGATTTTCCCCAGTGTTCTCGCGCAGGAACCCGGCGCCAAGCTGGTGATCGTCGGTCGGCATCCGCCAGCGGACCTGGCACAGCGCGTGGCGCATATGCCCGGCGTCGAGTTGCATGCCGATGTGCCGGATGTACGTGTATTCCTCGCAAGCTGCGGCGTCATGGCGGTGCCGTTGCGAATCGGCGGCGGCTGGCGTTAAAAATCCTCGAAGCGATTGCCAGTGGTGGCGTCGAAGGTCGGCGCCGAAGGGTTGCTGCTGACACCCGGCGAGGATTACGTGCAAGCCGGAGAGGACGCGATGGCCGACGCGCTCGTGCATGCCATCCGGAATCCCGCGGCGATGCAAGCGCTGGCCCAGCTTGGCCGGCAATTGGTGCTAGAAGCCTACGATTGGGAAGTGCTGGCGAAGAAACTGGAAACTTGTTGGCAGAAATGTTTTTCATCTGACGCGCCCCTATAGCCCGCCGCTTACGGCGGGTCCAAGGAGTCACCATGGCACCCACCCTGAAATGGCTTGAACAAAACGACGCCAGCCTCATCGGCGATCTGGCGAAACTCGTCGCGGTCCAGAGCATCTCGACTGACGGCGAGCATCAAAAGGAGATCGACCAGTCGGCTGCGGTGACCTGCGACTTGATGCGCAACGCGGGCCTCAACAACGTCCAGGTCCTCAAAACGGGCCAGTCGAACCCGTACTCCTACGGCGAATGGCTCGGCGCGCCGGGCAAGCCGACCATCTTTCTCTACGCCCATCACGACGTGCAGCCGATCAACTATGTCGCCGATTGGAAGTCGGAGCCGTGGACGCTTACCGAACGAGACGGCCGACTCTATGGCCGCGGCGCCGCCGACGACAAGGGGGCCATCGTCACCCAGCTCGGGGCCATCTCGGCGTACTTGAAAACCAAGGGAACGCTCCCGGTCAACGTCAAGATGCTCGTCGAGGGCGAAGAGGAAGTCGGCTCCAGCAACTTGCAAGGGTTCTTCGTCGAAAACAAGGAACGCTTGATGTCCGACGTCATCGTCGTCTGCGACACCGGCAACGTCGAGGTGGGGATGCCGTGCGTCACCTACTCCTTGCGTGGCATCGTCGCCTTGCATATCGAGGTTCAGAGCGCGACCAAGCCGGTCCACTCGGGCACCGCCGGCGGTATGATGGCCGATGCGGTCATCGCGCTCAACGTCATCCTCTCCCGCCTCTTCTGGAATCACAAGAAGCTGCCGGTGCCGGGCCTGTACGACAAAGTCCGTAAGCTGACCGGGCCGGAAAAACGCGCCTTCCGCAAACTGCTGGCCACCGACGAGAAGCTGCGCAGCGACAACGGCATCCTCGACGGCGTCGAGCTGGCGATCGAAACCAAATCGAATGCCCATGAGGCGACCTGGCGCAAGCCGTCGATCACGGTGATTGCCCAGGAAGCCAGCTCGATCAAGGGGGCCTCGAACCAGGTGCTGCCGACGGCCCAGGCAATCGTCAGCTGCCGAATTGTGCCCGATCAGGAGCCGGAGGAAGTGTACGAACAGATCAAGGCCGTGCTCGTGAAGGATCCGCCGTGGGGCGTCAAGGTCAACGTCAAGCCGGCCGGTGCGGTGAAGTGGTGGATGACCGACCCGACCGGGCCTGCCTTCTCGGCGGCGATGAAGGCGCTCAAGAAGGGTTTCGGCGCCAAGCCGGTGGCGATTGGCTGCGGCGGGTCGATCGGCTTCGTCGGGCCGCTTGCCGAGCTGTTTGGCGGCGTGCCGGCGCTGCTGCTCGGCATCGAGGACCCGCTCTCGAACGCCCATGCCCCCAATGAAAGCCTGCACGCGGGCGATTTCCGCAAGCTGACGGCGTCGCTCACGCATCTCTTCGATCAGATCGGGAATCTGCCGGACGGGAAGGTGAAGTAGCTTTTCTCGTGATCTTAATCTGATGCGGCAGCTGGTACGTTCGGCGGTTTCGCGCCCTTCAGCACGCGAAACCGCCGAGCGTGTCAGCTACCGCAACAGATTAGCATGTTAATTTGGAAGCGGCTGGTTTATAGTAACACTCATTACCTCTATCCAAGGGAGCGGTCATGAGTTACGGTGGCGATGAAGACGCAGACGTCGGGTTCGCCACCGCGCGTGGGCGCGATTGGCCAAGCGTGCGCCAGTTCAACGTGTTCCTCGCCAACCGCCTCGGCGAGCTGCTCAACGTATTCAAGCGATTTGAAACCAGCGACAACCGCATCATCGCCCTGTCGGTGATCAATTCCACCGATTGTGCGATTCTCCGTCTGGTGCTGAGCGATCCGGAGCGGGCCTACGAAATCTTCGAGCAGGCGCATCTCCCGTTCACGGAGAGCGATCTGCTCGTCGTGATGCTTCCCGAAGGGCAACAGCCGCTCGTGCAAATCTGCAAGGCGCTCCTGGGCGCCGAGATCAGCATCCACTACGCCTACCCGCTGATCGTCGGCCACGGCGGCCGCGCGGGGGTCGCGCTGCACGTCGAGGACATCGAAACCGCGTCGCAGCACCTCCAGCAAGCCGGCTTCACGCTCCTGTCCGAGAATGACCTGAACGAAGGGCTTTCGGAGTGAGCTAACGAGCCGCGACCGTCAGGGAGCGTCGGCGCAAAACCGCTCCCTGACGGTCGCGGCTCGTTGGCAGGAATCACGCCGATTCGCGCTTCCGCCACGGAACTTTGTATCGTAGAATTACGTCGTAATGGTGTGGCAGAGACTTCGCGCGCCCACAGTTGGAAGGAAGCGGCAATGTCGCAGGTCGTTCAAGCTAAGTGTCCGAGTTGCCAGGCCATGCTGCGCATACCGTCCGATTGGATAGGTGCGGCGATGCGCTGCAAGCACTGCCGACACACTTTCCAGGCGAGAGTCTGCACGGCCAGCACCCTGACGGCAAAAACGGTCGTTACTCCCGCCCCGGTCGCCAAGCCCGTTGCTGCCTTGGCTGTGCAGGTCGCTGCGCCCGCCCATGCGTCTGCGCCGCCACCGTCGTCCGCGAATCCGTTCGGCTTCGACCACGGTGAATCCGCCGAGCCTGACCCCACCCCCGCACGACGCCGCAAGAAAGGCAATGGCCTGCTCCTCTTGGCATTGATGTTCTTCTTCCTGTTCGTCCTCGGCGGCAGCGGCGCCGGTATTGTCATCTACGCGCTGAACTCCGGACCCGATGGCGAAAAGAAAGTCGCCAAGGCCGATGGCAACAAGACCGACAACAGCATGATCCCGCCGAAAGGCGGCGCCGACAACGCGGCCGCGGACGCAACCAAGCCAAAGGATCAGAAAACCGTCACCAAGGATAAGGACGGCATGGCGCCCGGCGCCGACGATGCGAAGACCGACAAGGACATGGAAAAAGAGAAACCGAAGAAGCTGCCGCCGCCGGTCAAGGACATAACCAAGAAGGACAAGGACCTGGTGAAGAAGGACGGCACGACCGTCAAGAAGCCGGTCTTCACCAACGATCCGTTCCCGCGCCGCGCGCTGCTCATCAACGTCAGCAATTACTTGCTCTTCAACACCGTCCACTATGGCATGGCCCCCGGCACATTCAAGGCCGGCTACCCCGGCAGCAGTACGGGTGTTTTGCGCGAACGGCTGTCGCGGCCGCCCATGAACTTCCCGGCGACGCAGATCGTCGAGTTGAGCGACGCGATCCCGCCGGAAAGCAAGGTCGCCAAGGCGCATTCGACCCAGAAGTCGGTGATCGAGACGACGATCAAGGATTTCGTCGACGGTTCGCGGGCCCAGGACCGGATCATCATCGTCTTCACCGGGCATGGCGTCTACTTCGAGGAAGAGAAAACTTCGTACCTCATTCCGATCGATGGCAACCTCAAGAATCCCGAGTCGCTCGTGCCGCTCAAGTGGGTCTATGACCAGCTGGCGAAGTGCAAGGCCCAGCAAAAGATCCTGATCCTCGACGTGTTCCGCTTCTCGCCGAGCCGCGGTTTCGAATTGCCCACCCCCGGTGAAGGCGAGGAAGGCGCGATGCCCGAAGGGTTCGACAAGGACGTGCTCAATCCCCCCGCCGGCGTGCAGGTGTGGAGTTCTTGCCAGAAGGAGCAATCGTCCGTGGAACTGGAAGGCGGCGGCGCGTTCATGCAAGCCCTGTGCAATGCCCTGCAAGGCGGCGGGGCCATGAAGGGGATCTCGGATCCCGCGCAAGCAATCCCGATCGACGAACTCGTCACCGACGTCAACAAGCGATTGAAGGACCTGCTCACGCCGGAAAAGAAGACCCAGGTCTCCCGGCTCACCGGCAAGGCCTCGGACGTCGTGGTCGCGTTTGACAAGGATGAGGCGCTGCCCGAAAAGCTGACGCTCAAGCCGCCGACCGCAAGCGGCGCCAAGGCCGCCGGCTATGCGCAGATCAACAACATCCTCGACGAATTGAAAATCCTGCCGGCTGTGCGCGACACGCGCAGCGGCGATCGCAATCTGCTGGAAGCCCGCAATTTGCCGGCCTTCCCGGTCACCAAGATCGATGGCTACAAGACCGACGGCTACCAGAATATCACCGAGCTGCAAAAGAAGTACAAGGGCAACAGGGATGCGTTCGCCAAGGATTTCCCGCTCCGGGCCGCCTACTTCGAAGCCCTGGAGGCCCTGCAGGAAAGCGACAAGATCCGCATGCGTGAGGTGCTGCCCGGGCCCATCAATCCGAAGAGCAAGGCGCTGTTCCTGCAAGAGCAAAGCGACCCTGGCATCTCGATCTTCAAGCTCGAACAGGCGCTGGCCCAGGTGAAGGAAGCCGGCGAGAAGCGCGACACCGACACCTCCAAGCGCTGGCAGGCCAACTTCGATTATCTGCAAGCCCGCTTGCTCTCGCGGCTGATCTACCTGTACGAATACAGCTACACCCTGGGCCGAATTCGCGCGGACGACCTGCCCGACCTCGCCGCAGGCCAAACCGGCTGGCGCATGGGCACCGGCAAGAAAATCGCCGTCACCGAATCGAAGGCCAAGCAGTACGTCAAGGACACCAAGAAACTCTGGCAACGCATCCAGGACCAGTACCCCGAAACACCCTGGGCGCTGCTGGCCCAGCGTGAGAGCATGCTGTCCTTGGGGTTGGCGTGGCGGGCGAAGAGCGATTGAACAATAGGGGTCAGGAATCAGCAAAGAGAACCGTGAGGCATAGCCTCCTAATCACTGACCCCTGTCTTTCGTCCACCACTTCCATCTGATGGCGGCGCCGAGCAGGATGCCGAGGTGATCGTACCCGACATCGCCGAGCACGCCGCCGCGATGGCAGTACTCTTCCAACGCCGCCTGTAACAACTCCGTTCCGAACGCATGTCCCATCAAGAAGATCATCATCAGCCAGCGATATCGAAGCGCCAGCGGCACCCGCGCCGACAGCACGGTCATCAGGGCGTAGATCGCGACGTGGCCGGCCTTGGCGATCAGGTATTTGTTGGTGACGATGATTTCAGCGCCGGGCAGGGCGCTCGGTTCCGGAATCGGTACTTCCATCGCCACCGTCCAGGCGACGATGAAGAGCGTCCAAACAAGCCAGCGGGCCACGGCAACATCCTTTCACACGGGTTGTGCGGATTGTATGGACGGACCGATTCTTCGTTTAGCGCTCGCGCGACACCTGCGGGCGCTAATCGAAGAATCGGCGATCGTTCACAGCGCGGAATAGTCTCGCTGTACGGAATAGTCGCAACGCGCCGACCCACCCTGAGCAAATTCCGCTGAATTCCCATCAAGTTCATTTTTACTTACCCGCATTATCGGGCAGAGTTCCCAGGACGGCATTTCACGGTCGAAATGCGATTGCGCCTTCGGACAGGAACGTCCGACTTCGGGCCTCTCGCAGCTCCTAGTTCTTGTTGCTGCACGTCTTGGCTTACCGGTTCTTCCGGACAGGAGACTTCCGATGACGCTGAAATCGTGTCTGCCGCTGGTGGCTGCAATCCTTGGACTCGCGCTGGCCGGGCAACCCGCGCAAGCGACCCATTGCGGCGCGTGCCTTTTCCCACGCGCCATGCGGTCGGCGCATCAGTCGTGCATGCCGTCGGTCAAGTACAAGGTCTCCTATCAGACCGTGGTCGAGGAGCGCGTGTGCGTGAAGTATCGGCCCGTCTACCAGACCACGATGAAGGAATGCCGCTACACGACCTGCGAACCGGCCTACGAGCGCCATGTGAAAGAGCATCGCTACACGGTGTGCAAGCCCGTTTGGGAGACCCATCAAGTGGTGCAGAAGTACACGGTCTGCCGGCCGGTGTACGAAAAGTGCGTCAAGGAGCACCGCTACTGCGTCATGAAGCCGGTCCATCAGCATTACGAAGAACCGGTGCATTGGACGACCTATCGCACCATTCACGAAAAGCACGTGAAAGAGCATCGCTATACCGTTTGCCGCCAGGTTACCCAGGAATACCAGGTGCCGGTGAAGTGGACGACGTACAAGACGGAAGTCACGAAGCATGTCAGGGCGGAGCAATACTGCGTGATGCGGCGACAGATCCAGGAATACCAGGTGCCGGTGAAGTGGGTTACGTTCCGCCCGGAATACACGCAGCACGTGAAGGAGCACCGCTACACGGTGTGCCGGCCGACGTTCCACGAATACCAGGTGCCGGTGAAGTGGACGACCTGCCATCCGATCTACGAAAAGTATGTGAAGGAAGTTCCCTATACCGTATATCATCAGAAGATTGAGTGTTACCAGGTGCCGCAGAAGTACATCGTCTGCCGCCCGGTACACACGAAGCACGAGGTCGATGTGCCGGTGGTGAGCTACAAGACGGTGCTGGAGCCGTGCGAGAAGGTTGTCAAGACCATCAAGTGCGAGGCAGTGGAGTTCGAGAAACAGATCAAGGTGCAATGCGGCGAGTGGAAGACCGAGCAGATCTACATCCCGGGCAAGATCGTGCATCGCACGCATCGCACGCCGGGCTGCTGGGTGTTCGACCCGTGCACCTGCCGCTCGACGTGGTGCCCCGGCTCGGTGGTGACCTGCGAGGAGCAGTTGCCTGGCCGCACGGTGTGCAAGAAGACCTTCTGCCCGCGTGAAGAAATTCGCACGGTCAAGTGCTGCAAGATGGTGGCGAAGGAGCACTGCGAGGTCGTGCGTTACAACATTTGCCGGGTGGTGCCGGTGCATTCGACGCGCAAGTGCTGCTACACGACCTGCAAGATGGTGCCGGAAGAGCACGTCAGGATGGTCACCTGCCAGCGCTGCGTGACGATTCCGGAACACAAGGTCCGTCGGGAATGCTACACGACGTGCCGGATGGAAACCCGGGAGCACTGCAAGATGGTCACCTGCAAGAAGTGCGTGATGGTTCCGGAGGAAAAGGTTTGCCGGATCCCGTACACGACTTGCCGGATGGTGCCGCAAGAGCACTGCAAGATGGTGACCTGCAAGAAGTACATTCAGGTGCCGGAGATGAAGGTCCGCTACATCCCGTACACGACCTGCCGCAACATCCCGCAGGAGCACTGCAAGATGGTGACGTGCAAGAAGTGCATCCTGGTGCCGGAGGAAAAGGTGTGCCACATCCCGTACACGGTGTGCAAGGTGATCGCGGAGCAGCACTGCAAGATGGTGAAGAAGACGCGCTGCATCATGGTTCCGGAGGAGAAGGTGTGCAAGATCGTTTACACGGTATGCCGCATGGTGGCTGAAGAGAAGACCTGCATTTCGACGGTGAAGAAGTGCCGGATCGAGATGGAGGAGAAGGTCTGCCACATCCCGTACACGACGTGCCGGATGGTGACGAAGGAGCACGTGAAGTGCGTGCCGCACACGACCTGCCGGATGGAGCAGTACTGCGAGACGTACAAGGTGTGCCGCAAGGTGCCGATCTGCGTACCGATCTGCAACGACCCGTGCGCGACGATCCGTTCAGGCCCCGCGGCGTTTGAAGCGCCGGTGCCGGAATCGCTGCCGCCGGTGATCGAGAAAAACTAGCAAGCCGCTTTCAGTAATCAGCCAACAGCTCATGGCCGACAAGGTCGTGAGCTGTTCGCGTTTCCATGCTGGCTGATCGTGCAGGGTGTGCCCGCCGCTTCCGGCACCAAAGATCTCACGCAAAGGCGCAAAGGCGCGAAGAAGAGAGGGGGAAGGTTTGGTTAGCATTTGACCTTAGCTCGTTTAGAGTGACGGCCATTTCTTACCCCCTTTGCGCCTTTGCGCCTTTGCGCCTTTGCGTGAGATCTTTGGTGCCGGAATCGGTGGGTACACCCGAAAACGGCCGGCATCCGTGCGGCCCCCTTGTAGCGGCGCTTGGCGCCGCGTATGCTCCCATGAACCGAGGAGAATGCCATGCGTCGCGAGTCGTGTCGTCCGGGGATGCTGATCGCGGCCGGCGTGCTGCTGCTCATCGTGGGCGGCTGGACGCTGCTGAACGTCTTCTGCGCGGGCGGCGCCATGGTTTTCCAGAACGCGCTCGATCCCGTGGTCGGCGGCGGCGGCGATGCACTGGCCTTCGGCGTCGATCCCGATGTGGCCAAGGAAGTGCCCAGTGCCGTGTTCGTCGAAGGGGGTGTCCTCTTCATCCGCGTGTTCCTCGGCATCGCCATGCTGCTCGCCGGGATCGGCGTCTTGCAGATGAAGCCCGTGGCGCGCGTGCTCGGCATCGTCGTCGGGGCCGCCGACGTGTTGGTGACGATGATCCACAGTTTGCACAACGCTCTTCTTGTTTTTCCGGTGCAAGGTCGGATTCTGGCCGAGGAGGCAGGGGATTTTCCACCGGGCCCATTTGATTTCATTGAAGCAATCCAGGGGGCGATGTGGGGCAGCCTGGTTTTTCAGGTTGTCTTCACGCTGCTGTGGTGGGGCGTGGTGATTTTCTTCCTGTGCCACCCGAGCGTGCGTGCCGCGTGCGATTCCGGCGGCCAGCCCGAGGAGCCGCGGCGCTCGTATCCGCGCCGGGATGACTACGACGATCCCGATGACGATTACGGCGCTGTCCCGCGCAAGCCGCCGTCGGACACCGGGGTCACGGATCGCCCGTGGTGATATTGCGGAACTTCGTGATTGCAATCGCGGTGCGATTCGAGTAGCCTCGCGTCAACAGCAAGGAGAATTGCTATGCCACGTGCGCCGAAACGTCCTGCCACCGCCATCACCGCCGGCGTCATTCTGATCGTCTATGGCGCGTTGCTTTTGATCTGTAGCTTTTGCGGTGGAGCCGCCATGATGATCAAGCCACCGGACCAAGCTGGCGTCGAAAAAATGCTCCAGAAGGAGATGCCGGGCTATCAGATCGCGGATCTGGTCAATATCGGTACCAACTTGGTCATCGGCGTTGGCATGATTGCAGCAGGCGTCGGCGTGTTCCAGTTGATGCAGAGCGCTCGCATCACTGCTTATTTCCTGACGGCGGTCCAGCTTGTCAAGTCCGTGGTGTACTCGGCGTACACCGCGGTCGTTGTTTTTCCAGTCATGCAGCGCGTTATGGCGGAACAGATGAAGAACAACGCGCCAATGCCACCCAATATGGACGCGATCTTTCAAGGTTCAATGTTGGTTGGTCTCATCCTCGGGCTGCTCATACCCTTGGCCTTCTGCTTGCCGATCATGGTGTGTCTGAGCCTTCAGTCGGCGCGCAAGGCCTTCGCGGGCGTAAACGACGCGGGCCCGCCGGAGGACGACCACCGAGCCAAGCGCGATGATTACGACGATGACTACGACGACGGCTACGGTTCGCCGCGCGGAGGGCCCAAGTCGCCCCCGGATACCGGCATCACCGATCGGCCTTAGCGAAGAGAAGTCCACATGGCTCATCCGCCAAGAGCGCCAGGCACGGTGATCGCCGCTGGAGTATGCTTGTTGATCTACGGCGGCCTGGGCTTTCTTTGCGTCTCCTGCTCGGGGCTGGGCATCCTCGCGCAAGGCGGCGACGACAAGTTCGGCATCCAGGAGGTTCTCGACAAGGAAGCGCCGGGAAATCAGATCGTCACGTTCGTGGGCGCTGCGATCAGCGTCGTGTGTTGCCTCACGAGCCTGGCCGCGGGCATCGGCGTGCTGCGCCTGGTGCGCTTCGCCCGTATCGCGGCCTACGTTGGGATCCTGATCGACCTGGTGAGCACGCTGACAGCTACCGTTTACATCGCCCTGATCCTGATCCCCGCTCACGACGTCGCCTTCGCGCGGCAGGCGGAGAACATGCCGCCTGGGCCCGTCAATGTGCAAACGATCATGAGCGGCTCGATGTGGATTTGGCTTATCCTGAATCTGCTCTTCACGCTGGCATTCTGCACGGCCATCCTGATGCTGCTGAGCCTCAAGTCTACGCGTGCAGCTTTTGCCGGCGAGTTTCCAGCCTCGCCTGTGGACGACCGGTGGCCTCGCAAAGGCGACTTGGATGACTACGACGATGAGCCCTACGCGCCGCCGCCGAAGTCGCCGCCGGACACGGGGATCACGGATCGATCCTAACATGATTGAATCTTTCCCATGCACCCATCTGTCGATCACGAAGCGTTTGATCGTGCCGCCCGATTTTTGCGTCCCGCCAAGAAGGTCGCCGCCCTCACCGGCGCCGGCATCTCGGCGGAGAGCGGGCTGGCGACTTTTCGCGGCGCCGGCGGGCTGTGGGAAGGCCAGCGCGTCGAAGACGTCGCCACCCCGCGCGCGTTCCAGCGTGATCCCGTGCTCGTCTGGCGTTTCTACAACCTGCGCCGCGCCAACCTTGCCGCCGTGAAGCCAAACCCAGGGCATCACGCCCTGGTCGAACTCGAAAAACGACTCGACAACAACTTCACGCTGGTCACCCAAAACGTGGACGGCTTGCACCAGTCGGCTGGCAGCCACAACGTACTCGAAATCCACGGCGCCATCCGCCGCGTGCGCTGCAGCGGTTGTGACCTGGTCGCCGATCGAGGCGTCGACGCCCTCCCCGAGTTGCCACGCTGCGAGACATGCGGCGAACTGTTGCGACCCGACGTCGTTTGGTTCGAGGAGGCATTGCCGGAGGACATCTGGGGGCGAGCCGTCGAGGCCGTCGAGGCGTGCGATTGCTTCCTGGTGATCGGCACCAGCGCGGTGGTCTATCCCGCGGCGGGCCTGATCGACGTCGCCCGCTTGACAGGCGCGGACGTGATCGAAATCAACCTGGAACCCTCCGCCGCCAGCGCCCGCGCCAACGTGGTTCTCCTCGGCCCCTCTGGGACGACGCTGCCGGAACTCGTAAAACGGGTGTGGTGAGTGGTGAGTGGTGAGTGGTGAGTGGTGCAGCTCATGACGCAAATCCTCGACGGCAAACTGTTGGCGCAAACGATGCAAGCGGAGATCGCGGCCAAGGTCGCCGACTTCACGCAGAAGCATGGCTTGCGCCCAGGCCTCGCCGCGGTGCTCGTCGGCGAAAATCCCGCCAGCCAGGTCTACGTGCGCAACAAACGCAAAGCCTGCGATCAGCTCGGCATGCAAAGCTGGCTCCACCAACTGCCGGCGACCACTTCGCAAGACGAGTTGCTGCACCTCCTCGCGCAGCTCAATACCGATCCGCAAGTGAGCGGCATCCTCGTGCAGTTGCCGTTGCCGAAGCAGATCGACGAGAGCGCGATCATCGACGCCGTCGCGCCGTTGAAGGACGTGGACGGCTTCGGGCCGGTGAGCCTGGGCCTGTTGACCGCCGGCACCCCGCGCTTCTTGCCGTGTACGCCCTTCGGCATTCAGCAGATCCTCGTGCGCAACAAGATTCGCATCGACGGCCAGCATGTCGTCATCGTTGGCCGCAGCAATATCGTCGGCAAGCCGCTGGCGCTCTTGTTGATGCAGAAAGGCGACGGCGGCAACGCCACCGTAACGGTGTGCCACAGCAAGACACGCGACATCGCGGCCTTGACGACGCAAGCCGACATCGTCGTCGTCGCCATCGGGCAGACGCACTTTCTCACACGCGACATGATTCGGCCCGGCGCGGTCGTGGTGGACGTCGGCATCAATCGCACGCCGGATGGCAAGCTGGCGGGTGACGTGGACTTTGACGCAGTTAGGGAGGTTGCCTCCGCCATCACGCCGGTGCCTGGCGGAATCGGCCCGATGACGATCACAATGCTGTTGCACAACACGCTGCAAGCCGCCATACTACAACATAGTTAAGGATGAAGGCGGAAGGATAAAGGATGAAAAGTGCCGGTTCATCCTTCATCCTTCCGCCTTCATCCTTGAGTCGCCGCCGCGGAGTCATTCCATGTTGCCATTCAACACGGCCAGTCGCATCGGTTTGAGCGTGCTGCTCTTGCTGACCGGCGTCGTCGGCCTTTACCTGGGCGAGCCGGTCTTCGTCCCGTTGTTGATTTCGCTCATGTTGGCGACCGTGCTGGGCCCGGCGGCCGCGTGGCTGCACCAGACGTTGAAGATCCGCTGGAGCCTGGCTTGCATCACCGTCGTCATTTTGCTGGTGGTCGCCAACCTACTGATTACGACGGTCTTTGCCGCGTCCGTGGCTCGCGTCGTGAATCAACTGTCCGACGAAAAAAAGGTGAAAGAAGCGTACAACGAGTTTCGGACCAAGCTCGAAAAAATGAGCCCTGGTCCGCTGGACGAGGGACTTTTCCCAAAAAATCCGGAGAGCATCAACCAGATCGGCATTCTCCAGTACATCAAGGATGCGGTTCCCTACGTCGTGGGGCAGACCGCCAAGTATGGTAGTTTGTGGTCCTGGCGGCTGATCGTCACGCTCTTTATCACGTTTTTCATTCTCCTGGAAGGCAGGATGCTGGCGCGGCGTGCCGTCGCCATCTTCGGCCCAAGCGACGAGGTGCAGGCAAAGGCCACCGAGGTGCTGATCGAGATGGCTAATCAGGTGCGCACCTATCTCGTCTGGCGCACGATTATCAACTTGGGCCTCGCCATTGTTATGGGTGTGGTCTATCAGATGGCGGACCTGAGCCAGGCCTGGACCTGGGCGATCCTTTTGGCCGTCCTCAATTACATACCCTACTTTGGCCCCGTGCTCGCCAGCATTCCACCGTTCCTGGATGCGTTCATCCTTTCCAACCCAGCGGTTGCGTTGGTCGTTTTCATAATCTTCTGGGTGGTCATCGTACTAGAAGGGTACCTGATCGTGCCGCTGGTGATGGGTCGCAACATGGACCTCAACGCCACGACGGTGATGCTGGCGTGCATGTTATGGGAAGCGGTCTGGGGGATGACGGGTCTGTTCTTGGCGATGCCGATCATGGCGGCAATCAAGGCGATCCTCCACCACAATCCGGAATGGCGTGTCTGGGCAGACCTGATGAGTTCCACGGACGACCCGATGCCCCATCCGTCGCCCCCCACCGCAACGTTGGCGCCGACGCCGGCCGGCGCCGACCTGCCCAATGGCAAGCCCGACGCCGCGCACGCCGAAAGCGAATCGCAACGATCCGCCTAATGAGCCCGCAGCGTAAGTAAGGGTCGCCATTGCTTGCGCTGCGGGCTCCTTTGTCGAAATTCCCCGCGAATTGATTGGCAAACCGCTGCATGCTCGATTAAAAAGAACGCTACCCTAGCGGATTCTTTTGTCGGAGCACGATCACGATGAGCGATTCGAAGTCGGAAAGTCAAGCCTGGACCGGCGGCCCCGCGCACGGTCAACTCAGCCTGTGGGACACCGTCAGCATCATCGTCGGCATCGTCATCGGGTCGAGCATCTTCACCATCCCGACGATCATCTTCATCCGCGTCGCCAGTCCCTGGGAAGCCTTGGCCGTCTGGGCCTTCGGCGGCCTGCTCTCCTTTATCGGCGCCCTCTGTTACGCCGAGTTGGCCACGACTTATCCCCGCTACGGCGGCGATTATGTTTACCTCACGCGCGGCCTCGATCGCCCTTTCGGCTTCCTCTTCGGCTGGTCGCAACTGGCTGTCATTCTGACCGCCAGCACCGGCGCCATGGCCTTCATCTTCGGCGAATACTGCGCTGCCCTTTTCGACATTGGAAAGGATGCCCTTAACGACAGTCAACGTAGTGCCGAAATCGCCGACTTCGCCGCCAAGGCTGGCATCGGCGCGATCGTCGGCTTGACGGCCCTGAATTTCTTCGGAGTTGTCATCGGCAAATGGCTGCAGAATGGCCTGGTGATCATCAAGCTTCTCGGCTTAGCCCTCATCGTTCTTGCCGCCATGATTGTCCCGGCGGAAAACGCTTTTGAGGTCAACCCCGACACGACACGTGGCCAGAGCGGCATTCCCGGCGCCATGATTCTCGTGCTCTATGCTTTCGGTGGCTGGAACGATGCCGCCTTCGTCGCCGCCGACTTGCGCGACCGCCGCAACATCACGCGGGCGTTGCTGCTCAGCACGGTTGGTATCACGGTCATCTACCTGGTCGTCAATTTCGCTTACATCTATGCGATCGGCTTCGAGACGGGCCGGCAGTTCAAGTTCACCATGCCCAAGGACATCTTGACGGCCGCGTTTACCAAGATCGGCGGCGAGGATTTCGGCGCCTTCGGCGGCAAGTTGATCAGCGTCATCGTCATGATCTCCGCGCTCGGCGCCATGAACGGCCTCATTTTCACCGGCTCGCGCGTCTATCTCCCACTGGGCAAGGAACATCGCGTGTTCGGCTTCCTCGGGTACTGGAACCAGACGCTCAAAGCGCCGATTCTCGCCCTCATGGCCCAGGCGCTCGTGAGCATCGGCATGATCCTCGCCGTCGGCACGCAAATCGGACGCGACGGCATCGACGCCTACCTGGCAATGGTTTCTATCCCGCCGATCCCGTGGCGCGAGCACTTCGGCGGTTTCAACACCCTTTTTGACGGCAGTGCGCCGGTGTTCTGGATCTTCTTCCTGCTGACCGGCATATCCATGTTCGCCCTGCGCGCCCGCGATCCGAATATCCCGCGGCCGTTCATGCTCAAGGCACCGTTCTATCCGACGTTGCCGATCATTTTCTGCGGCATGTGCCTGTTCGGTTTCTGGTCAGCGATGACCACGGCCGGCTGGGTTTCGTTGCTCGGCTTCGTGCCGCTCTTCCTTGGCGTGCCGCTCTATTTGCTGTCGGGACAAGTATCGGGTTCGGGGGAGACAACGTCTCACGATTGATTGCGTCGTCCCTATCCGTGGGCATCAAGATCCTTGCTGGAGAAGTCTCATGAAACGCACCAACCTCGTCGCCATGGTGTTTACGCTGCTCGCGTTAAGCGGCGTGCTGATAATCTCCACCGCCCAAAGCCGGGGCGTATTCCTTGACGCGAAGGACCAGCCCGCTCGCGAGCCCGACGTCATCTATGTGCCGACGCCGAACGAAGTCGTCGAGAAGATGTTCGAGCTCGCCGACATTCGGCCCGGCGAGGTCGTCTACGATCTCGGCTGCGGCGACGGGCGTATTCCCGTCCTGGCTTCCAAGAAATACGGCGTTCGCTCCTGGGGCTTCGACATCAACCCGGTGCGCGTCCGCGAATCGCTGGAGAACGTCAAGAAGAATCGCGTCGAGAACCTGGTCACCATCAAGCAGCAGGACATCTTCGAACTCGACCTGTCCAAGGCCGACGTCATCACGCTTTATCTACTGCCTCGCTTGAACGTGAAGCTGATCCCGCAGCTCGACAAGCTGAAGCCGGGGTGCCGGATCGTGTCGCACGATTTCAACATGGAAGGCGTGAAGCCCAAGCGCGAGATCGGCTTCCGCCCAACGGATGGCAGCCGCGAGCACCGCGTGTATTTGTGGGTGACGCCGCTGGAGAAGGAACGGCCGTGATTCTCGTTTACGTTTAGCGTTCGCATGACGCCACCCGAACGCTAAACGTAAACTGGGGTCACGCGGGCGGCGCCTGGTACTGCGCCTTATGCCACGCCCGCCCCGCTGATCCACCCCGGAACGCCAGCCAGGCCGCCGCTTTCAGCACCAGAAACAACCCCGCCGCTCCGAGCAACCGCACCTGCGAGCCGAGCCTGCTTTCCTGCCTGCGCGCCATTTCTCGAATCGCCAGTACATGCCGACGCCTGCCAGAACGCCGGGCTCGCTTTCGAGCACCAGAGCAACGCTGACGGCGCCGACTGCGGGGTAGGCAAAGTTCTCGATGAGCCTCGCCAGCGCGTCGGCCGTCCAGCGCTGGCGCGCGTCGACGAAGATCAGTAAGTCGTGCTGAGCGCTGCCGCTTTGCCCTGTTTCTCCGCCATTTTCAGCACACGCACGCCGCAGTCGGCATATTGACGTGCAATCTCGGCGGAACGATCGGTCGAGGCGTCCGAAACGTGGCGTGTTGTGAATCAGGGCGGTCGCTTCGAAGCCGTGGCGGCGTGCTTCGTTGAGAACGGGTTGGGCCCCGCCTCGCTCGGCAAATGCCGGGCCAGGCCGAGCGCCTGCCGTTCGGGTCCGCCAAGGAACGGGGAAGCCATCAGGTGGACGACACGCATGGAATGGGATTCCTGGTTCCCTTTTCCCCTCCGGGGGAGAGGAATTAAGGGAGAGGGGAGAAATACCTAGCCCGGCAACTTCGGCACCAGCGGACTCGGCGCCAGCCGCTTCTCGCACCATGCGGCAACGCTGAGGAGCAAATCTTCGCGGAGCGCTCCGGACACTAATTGAATCGCGAGCGGCAGTCCATCGACGAAATAACCGGTTTGGATCGAGATGGTCGGCAGCCCTGTGTAACTCCACGGCGAGTTGAATGCGGGGTCGCCGGTGGTGTCGGCGAGCGGGGCAGGGCCGGTGGTTGCGGGGCACAGCAAGATGAGGTCGTTCGCCATTGCCATCCCCATTTTCAGAGTTAAGTCTTTCTGATGCTCCTTGGCGCGCGCGTATTCGGGCGCCGGACAACTCAGCCCTTCTTCAAGTAGCTGTCCGATACGCGGCGCGTAGTCGTCGGGATGACGGCGCAGGCGTGTTTCGTGAAACTGCGCCCCTTCCACCGCCATGACGATGCGATGCCGGGCAACGACGTCAGAAAACTCGGGGGGCAAAGCGACTTCCTCCACCTGGCCGCCATCTTGACCAAAGCGATGGCAAATCTCGTCCATCATGTCGCGTACGGGTTGACTTGCGCGTTCGTCGAAAAGTTGGCGCAAACGACCAAAGCGTGGACGACTCGACGGACTCTCAGCTTTTTCCGCGTAGTTTGGCGGCAACTCGTAGATCCGGCCGCCCATCGCTTGCATCAACAACGCCAAATCCATCACGTTGTGCGCCATTGGCCCCGGATGATCCATCGAATATGCGAGCGGCATGATCCCATCAAGTGAAAACGATTCGAAAGTCGGCTTGCACCCCGCGATGCCGCAGTAGGACGCGGGCCGCGTGATCGAGCCGCCGGTTTGCGAGCCGAGCGCTCCCAGGCACATGCCGGTGGCGACCGCTGCTGCCGAACCGCTCGAGGAGCCGCCCGGAGTGTGCGCGAGGTTCCAGGGGTTTTTCGTCACCGGCGGGTCGAAGCTGGCGTACTGGGTCGTCACCGTCTTGCCAAGGAAGATCGCGCCGGCCTCGCGCAGCGAGGCGACCACGGCTGCATCCTGGCGCGCGATACTGTTCGCCCACAGCTTGGAGCCGCACGCGGTTGGCCAATCGTAGACATCATAGATATCCTTGACGCCGATCGGGATGCCATGCAGCGGGCCGCGATAGCGCCCCGTCGCCAACTCGTCGGTCAGCCGTTTCGCTTCGGCCAGCGCGTACTCGCGATCGATGAACACCCAGGCGTGGACGTGTTTCTCCCAGCGGTCCATGGCGTCGAAGCATTGCTGCACGAGATCGATCGGCGTGACGCGCCTGCCGCGGATCGCCTCGGCGGCTTCGTGAATCGTTTGGATCATGTTCCCCTCAAGCCCAGGGATGAGGTACTCCGAACCCCTGGGATCCTGCAATGGTCGATGAATGAAGGTCAATGTACAGTGAAGAAGTGGGAACGTGCACTGCAAAATGGGATGAATAAACGCCATGACCAAAATCGCCATCCTCGGCGGCACCGGCTACACCGCCGCCGAATTGATCAAGATTCTGCTGCGGCATCCGCACGCCGAGATCGTCGCCGTCACCTCGCGCGATGACAAGATGCCCGGCGTCGCGGAGTCGCATCCGAGCCTCGCGGGCCGCATCAAGCTGCGCATGGAGCCGTTCGACGCCGACAAGCTCATTGCAAAAGGCGTCGAATGCGTCTTCGGCTGTTTGCCGCACGGAGCCAGCATGGACGCGATTCAGGCCTTAATTCAACGCGGCATGCACGTGATTGACTTGAGCGCTGACTATCGGCTGCGCGATCCGAACGTCTATGCCCAATGGTACGGCGAAAGCCATCACGATCTCGACAACCTCGCCAAGGCGGTCTATGGCCTGCCCGAAATCTATGGCGACGAGATCAAAAATGCCCAGCTCGTCGCTAATCCCGGCTGCTATCCGCAGACCGGCATCCTTGGCCTGGCGCCGCTGGTTGCCGGCAAGTACATCGGCCTGAAGGACATCATCATCGACTCGAAGTCGGGCGTCTCCGGTGCGGGCCGGACGCCGAAGCTGAATTTTCACTTCCCGGAATGCAACGAGAGTGTCGTCGCCTACAACGTCGGTCAGCATCGCCACACACCGGAGATCGAGCAGGCGTTGTCAGACGTGGCCGGCGAAGTGGTCGAGGTGATCTTCACGCCGCACCTGATCCCGATGGATCGCGGCATCTTCACGACCATCTACGCGACGCCGCACCGCGCCCTCACGGAGACGCAACTTCTGGAGTTGTATCGTGCCTACTATGCAAACGCGCCGTTTGTGCGTGTCACCAGTCAAATCCCCGCGACGAAGGACAGTGCCCACACGAACTTCATCGACATGACGGTGCGCGTCGTGCGTGGGCGAATCGTGGTGCTGGTCGCGGAGGACAACCTGGTGCGCGGCGCCAGCGGTGTGGCCGTGCAGAATTTCAATCGGATGTATGGGTATGACGAGAAGGCGGGGTTGTGGTAGCCCTGTGTTCGTTTAGCGCCCGCGTGGCGCCATGCGGGCGCTAAACGAAGAAAAGAGGGGACATTGATCATGGACAAATCCGAAGTCGCCGCCGTGCTCGAAGAAATCGCCGTGCTGCTCGAATTGCACGGCGAGAACCCCTTCCGCGCCAACTCCTACGCCCGCGCAGGCCGGGCCATTGCCCAGCTTGAAACCAATATCGAAGATCTCGTCAAGGCAGGCACGGTCGATCAGATCCCCGGCATCGGCGAAACCTTGCGTGACAAGATCACCACGCTCGTCACCACCGGCAAGCTCCCCTTCTACGAAGACCTCAAGGCCAAGACGCCGCCCGGGTGGCTGCAAATGCTGCGCCTGCCCGGCATGGGACCGAAGAAGGTCAAAGCTCTCAGCGATCAGCTCGGCATCGACACGCTCGAAAAACTGAAGGAAGCCTGCGACAAGGGGACCGTCGCCAAGCTCAAGGGCTTCGGCGCCAAGACGCAGACAAACATTCTCGAAGGGCTGGCGTTTCTCGATCAGATGGGCAATCGCGTGCGCCTCGATCAGGCGATGATGATTGCCGAGGGGATCGTCGCCGAGTTGAAGAAGGTCCCCGGCATCCATCGCCTGGAGTTGTGCGGCAGCGTGCGCCGGCGCAAGGAAACGATCAAGGACATCGACATCCTCGTCAGCGCCGACGATGCTGCACCGATCATGGATGCCTTCGTCAAACTGCCGAACGTGCAGAGGGTGGTCGGCCACGGTCCGACGAAATCGAGCGTCACGATCGCGGGGATCGATCACCATACGCAGCGCGTGCTCATCAACGCCGACCTGCGCGTCGTCAGCGACGCCCAATTCCCGTTCGCCCTCAACTATTTCACGGGGAGCAAGGAGCACAACATCCGACTGCGGCAACGGGCCATCGACTACGGATACAAGCTCAACGAATACGACCTGGCCGGCTGCAAGAAGAAGATCAAGGAAGAGCCGGACATTTACGAGGCGCTCGACCTCGAATATGTGTCACCGGAGTTGCGCGAGGATACCGGCGAGATCGACGCCGCGGCGAAGAAGGCGTTGCCCGAATTGCTCGAACTCGGCGATCTGCACGGCGTCTTTCACAATCACACAACCTGGTCGGACGGCGCCGCGAGCCTGGAGCAGATGGCCGACGCGGCCCGTGCGCTCGGCTACGACTACCTTGGCATCGCAGATCACTCGCAATCGCTCACCGTCGCCAACGGCCTGACGCCGAAGCGCGTGCGCGATCAGCAGAAGGAGATCGACGCGTTCAATGCCAAGCAGAAGAACTTTCGGCTGTTCAAAGGGACCGAGGTGGACATCCTCGCCGACGGGTCGCTGGACTTTGACGACGAGACCTTGGCGAGCTTCGATTACGTGGTCGCCAGCGTGCATTCGTTCTTCAATCAGCCGCAGGAGGAGATAACCGCCCGCATCATCAAGGCGATCAACCATCCGCGCGTGACCATGCTGGGCCATGCGACGGGCCGACTGCTGCTGCGACGTGATGCCTACAAGGTCGATCTCGATGCCGTTATGCACGCGGCGGCCAAGGCGGGCACGATGATCGAGATCAACGCGAACCCCTATCGGCTCGATCTCGACTGGATCCACTGCAAACGGGCCAAGGCCCTTGGGGTCCAGCTTGTCATCAACCCCGATGCCCATGCGACCGAGGAGCTGGCGTTCACTCGCTTCGGCGTCGATGTGGCCCGGCGCGGCTGGCTGGAGAAGGGCGACGTGTTCAACACGAAGACGCTGGCGCAGGTGGCGAAGGAATTGGAGAAAAGAAGGACGCAGGCGGTATGAGGAGGCGTCGACATTCCCTTATGGGCGTTTTGCAATGGCGCGCAAGTTTTCCAGGATTGTGATGCCTTGAGCGGTCGCAACGGGAATTTTCTGCAGCTCTCGCTCAAGAAGTTTTGTTGCCTCCAAGTTGCCAAGTTTCGTGGCTCGACGCAACCAGCTCTCAACCGTCTGGTGCCAGAAAGCGTCGCGGGGAATTCCATGATAAGCAATATGGACACATGCAAATTCAACCATGGTCCATGCATTCTTGTAGACGGCCTGGCCAAACAGAGCCTCTGCATAGAGCAAGAGCAATTCAAGATGTTCCGGCCGAGTTGCTTTGCCGCTTATTGCCCCGGCCATGGCTGGGAGCAGCAAACTCTCGGCGGCAGCGTACTCGTGTCGAGCCAGGTGAATCTTGGTGCGAGCCCGCAAATAGAATGAGCTCCCCTGATCGCGGATCTTTTGGCAAACCGCCTCGGCTCGCTCAATTTGCCCCGCTTTGATGAACCACAGTGACTGGACACCCCAAAAACCATGTTCGCATTCCTCGCGCTGAATCCGATTGAGCAACGCCAAGCCCTGTTCCGCCTGATTCAGGGTTGTCTCGGCCTCGGGTAGGGCCTCTATTTCCAAGAAGAGAGTTGCAAGATGGATTCGACCTGCAACCTCCATGACAGGCAGGTACTCCGCGAGCGAGATGATTCTCCTGTGAGCTTCCTTCTTGGCAACAGGCGTCCAATCAAGCATCTTTTCCAACAACGCCTGGGCGCGGTCGAAGTCTCGCAAGCGAAAAAGATAGGTCGCGTAGTGATTCAAACCGAGCAAATAAGCGACCGGTTCCTCATTTCGTTTCATCTCGAGGATTGGAATACTCTCGACAAGAAGTTTCTCGGCGTCGTAGCGTCTTCCCGCACGATCGAGGTATCGCGCCAGCTCGTTCATCATCAATCCACATCGAACGTCGTCCGCCCCGAAGCGACGTGCTTTTGCAATGGAGCTCTGGTAGGAACGCTCAGCCACCTCGACTTCACCGCGGGCCAATGCGAGACATGGGTACTGCGTGCGATGCCAAACGCTGCGGAGAGTGTTGGGTCGAAAAAATCCAAGCCCAACGAGTGCCCAAATGGCAACAACAATCGGCAGCATGCTCAACGTCAAGCATATCCAAAAGAGTGAGTTTCCAAAAAAAAAAAAGGACCCGACAAGCAGCACAATGAGGGCCGACAAGGAAAGCCACAGCGCCAACCGTCCGCGCCATGAAACCTGATGCGGATCAAGTGTTTTTCGCCCGCGCGCCATGAAGGAGGAATCCGTAGGACGACGGCGAAGCAAAGTCCGGTGGCTGGATGAGTTGCTTGCTTGATTCCGTATTCCTTGTTATGCCAACCGATACTTCGGATGCGTCGCCAGATACCGCTCCACCCGATCCACGCGATGCACCGCCTCCTTCAAGAACGCCACCGCCGCCACCAAGCGATCGTCCGGCTCCGCGCAGCTAAATCGCAAAAATCCTTTGCCCGCGGGGCCGAAGCACTCGCCGCCCAGGCACGCGACTCCCTTCGCATCGTCGGCGCCTTCCAGGAGGAACATTGCCAGGCCGTGCGAGGTGATGCCGAGCTTCATGCAGATCGGGGCGACATTCGGGAAGACGTAGAACGTGCCGGCCGGCATGATGACGCCGACTCCGGGGACGCCCAGGAGTTCTTCCACGAGCAGCTCGACCTTTTTCTTGAAGCGCTGCATCACCTCGTCGCGTTCCTTGTCGTCGTTCTTCAACGCTGCCTCACCGGCAAGCTGGACGATCGGCGGCACGCAGCTTAGCGAGGTGTTGATCATCTTGCCGATGCTGTCGATGACGCGCTGGCTGGAGACGGCATAGCCCAGACGCCAGCCGGACATGCTGTACGATTTGCTGAAGGTGTAGCAGGCGACCGTTTGATCCAGAATGCCGGGCTGGGCGAGCATCGGGAAATGCTTGCCGCTCCAGACCATGTGGTTGTAAGGCTCATCGCTGAAGATCGCGATGTTCTTGCCGCGCACGAGGTCGGCGATCGCTTTCAGGTCGGCTTCGGTGGCGACGCCGCCGGTCGGGTTGTGCGGGCTGTTGAGGAAGATCGCCTTGGCCTTGGGGCGCTTGACGAAATCCTCGATGTCGTGCAGATTGGGCCGAAAAGCGTGCTCTTGTTTCAGATGCGAAGTGACGATGGCACCGCCGCGGCGTTCGATGTTGGGGGCGTAGGTCGGAAACGCGGGGCTGAAGACGAGGACCTCGTCGCCGGGATCGAGGAACGCCTCGCAGAAAAACTGCTCGAAGACTTTGGCGCCGGGGCCGACGACGACGTTCTCGGGGCCGATGGCGATGCCGTATTCCTTCTTGTAATTGGCGGCGACCGTTTCGCGGAAGCTCATCAGGCCCATCGAGGGGCAGTAGTGGGTCTGACCGTCCTTGATCGCCTGGATACCAGCGTCGAGGGCATGGGCGGCGCTGGCGTAGGGGCTGTCGCCGATTTGCAGCTCGATGACGTCCTTGCCCTGTGCCTTCAGACGCTTGGCAACAGCAAGAACGTCGAAGGCGGTTTCCGTGGAAAGACCGAGGGCGAATTGACTGAGTGTGGTGCTCATGGTATCCTCAAGAAAAACTGCGGCTCTCCACCATTGTTGTGGATTCGTGGCAAGCCCTGGGATGAGGTACTCCGAATCCCAGGGCTTCGGAGTACCTCACCCCTGGGCGTCCACAGAATTGAGGGAGAACCGATTTTCAGTAAAATATACAGGCAGCGGAGTTTTTTCGCCAACAAATCGCGCCCGGCTGCGTCTGATTTGTGAGAAGACCGAGTGAGAGACAACGTGGGTTCTCCGGACGAGCTAAACTGGGTTCGGCAGGCGGCGCAAGGGGACCAGCAGGCGTTCGCACGCCTGGTGGATGCCTATTGGGAGAAGGTGCGCCGCTGGCTTTATGGTTTGACCGGCAAGCAGCACATGGCCGAAGACGTCGCCCAGGATACGTTTTTGAAGGCCTGGATCGCCTTGCCGAAGCTGCGCGAGGTCGCCACGTTTCGCGTCTGGCTCTTTCAGATCGCCCGGCGTTGCTGGCTGGATGCCCGACGGCGTTCAGGCCTGTACAAGAAGCTGCCGTTGCCCGTGGATGTGGCCGGCAACCAGCCAGGGCCGTTGAGCAACCTCATTGACGGGGAAACCGAGGAGCAATTGCAGATCGCGCTGGCGCAGCTCCCGTCCAAGTTCCGGGCAGCGTATCTGCTCTGGACGCAAGAGGAGTTGCCGTATTCGGAGATTGCCGCCATCTTCGGCGTGAGCGAGGAGACCGCCCGCTGGCGCGTCTGCAAGGCCCGGCAAAGCCTGGTGCAAGCCCTGACCCCCTACATGCAATACCGTGACCAATGAAATGCCGTGAAGCACAATACTGGTTGTACTCCTTCCAGCCGAATGCAGCCTGGCCCGCCGACGTCGTCGGCCATCTGCAGGGGTGCGCCGAGTGCCAGCAGGTGCAAGCTCACTTGCGCAAGATCGACCACGAGGTCAATCGGCTCACCAGCCTGCCGCACGGCGAGGCGCCCAAGGAGCAGTTGCTGAAGCGCGTCGCACTGACGCCGCAGGATTCGTTGCCGAAGGATGTGCTGCCCAAAACACCCTGGCCCTGGCTTCGTTACGGCACGTACTTGTCGGGAGCGGCCGCGTTGATCGTGATCGGCTGGCTGATGGGTGAGTTCTCGAAGAGGCCACTGGGCGAACCGATCGAAAAGATCAGGACCGAGTTCGTAGACGTCGTGCGCGAGAGGATCATCACCGTGCAGTCGCACGCGGATCGGAGTCTGGTCGCCTTGCTGCTCAAGCGCAATTCCCGGCTCGTGCAGACCTCCCAAGTGAAGGACCGCGTCGAAACGCTGCTTGACATGGCGGACGATTGCCGGCAGCACGCACTGACGCTGATCGAGCAGGGCCCGCGCGATCAATTGCCGCTCACGATCGATCTTTATTCTCATCTGCTGCGCGACGGTGTAGTCGTGCAACTGGCGCAAGCGCCGATGGAGCAGCGGCCCGCGCTGCAAACTGCGGTGCGCGTGCGCGTGGAAAAAATGGCGGCGCCGGCCGCGGCCGGTTCGCCAACGCTGCCCCGGGTGGTCGCGGAGCAGTGTGACGCCTTGCAGAACGCAGGCAAGGCTACGCTCGATCTCGTGGACAGGCTGGAGAACGGCGAGGCGCCGGTGAAGCCGCAGAAATGGCAACGTGTCGAGAACGCTGCGCCGGCGCTGGCACTCGTGCAATTTGCCATCACGTTTGCTTCAGAGGGGGATGCGGTTGCCAAGGCCGACGCTTGTGCAAACTCCGTGAAGCAGTTGATGCCGTTCATGATGCTTTACCTGGCGGAGGACTCAATCCAGGAGCGTGGCGAAATGGGCCAACAGTTTGGCGAGATGATCCAGTTCGGCGTCTACAAGCCGCTCGAAGTGGCAGCCGCGCAGGAACCGGCGCCGCCCGTCATGGTCGAGGCCGAGCGTGTCTTCGAGAATGCTGGCAAGGCACTCCTGGAGATCGAGAAAAACTGGCAGCAAGCTCCCGACGCCGCCAAGGTCGGCCTGGAACGCGCGCTCGACGCGACCTGGCAGGGGTGGCAGAAAAGCAAGGGCAAAGGGCCGCCGGCGCTGCGTAATCCTCTCGTGAACCCCGAGAAAAAAACGCCCGGCAAAGGCAAAGGAAGCAAAGACCAGAAACGCAGCGGCCTCGACGATCGTGATCCCTCGGAGCGGTTGACGCGCACCCTACAGGATTCCAAGATGCCAGCGCGCCACGGTCGGGCCAAGGATGCCGTCACATTTACGGTTTCGGTTAGCAACGCGGCGCAGAAGCGCGGCCAGGACGCTTCAACGAAGCGTCGCTAACCAAGCGCTCGCGAATAATTTTCAACTCTGCGAAGAATTCCGCCAACAAATCGCGCTTCGTTACGTCACTTTAATCGGCAACACCCAAGTGTCCACGGCCAAGGAGAATCCCACCATGTCACCACGATTACGCCGAGCCTCCGTAGCGATGCTGCTCGCCGGCGCCGCGATTCTTGCGTCGGGTCTCGCGCTGCAAGCCCAGCAAGTGCAGGGAGGCCGACTCGAGAAAGGCTTGAAAAACGGCAAGGTCCAGACGGGCGGCAAGGTAGCCCAGCAGCTCGGGGTGCAGAAGCCGGCCGGTAACGCCCAGAACGTCGCCATCGCCAAAAACGCAGGCAAGGTCGAGAACGCCGGCAAAGCCAAAAGCGGCGGCAAGGCTGCTGCGGCCAACCAAGCCAAAAAAGGCACCGTCGCCAAGAACGGCGGCAAGGCCCAGAACGTCGGCAACGCTCCGGCGGCCAACAACCCCTTCATGCCAGACTTGATGGGCGAGATTGTTGATATGGTCGGCCTCATTGGCCAGGCGGTCGAGCATGACCTGCCGCGTCCGGTCATCAATCACCTCGATCAAGCCTTGCATCAACTCTTGCTGGCACTCAAAGGCAAGGGCCGTTTCCACCAGCATCATGGCAACAATCATCAGGGGGGACATGGCGGCGCCTTTGGCAAAGGCATGAACAACGGCAACTTCGGGCCGGCGGGACAACAAGGGGCTAATCAAGACGACGGACCGCGAAACGTCGGGGTCGCCAAGAACGCCGGCAATCGAATCAGCGCCCCAGCGGGCCAGCGCGGCTTGGCCAAAAATGCCGCGAACGGCAACGGCAGAACGCAGAACGCGGGCAATGCCAAGCCGGTTGGCAACGGTTCGGCCGCGCAGCGAGGGAACGCCAAGCAAGCCCAACACCTCGGCGGCGGCCAAAAGGGCAGTTCTTTCGCGGGCGCGATTCAGCACGCCGGCATGTGCTGTTGCGAAGACGGCGGCAAAGGCCAGCACGCTGTCAAGGGGGCCGGCGGTAAGGGCGGCGGTCGCCTGGTCAGCATCAACGGCAACAATAATGTCGTCAACATCACGCTTGGCAACGGTCGCGCTAAACCTAGCGCGGGCGGAACTTCCCGCATCGCGGGCGCCAAGAGTGCCGGCAATGTCTCGAATCCCACGACAGCCAATCGGGGCACGACCAAGGATTCCGGAAATACCAAGGGGGCGGGGCAGAACCGCAGCGCCGCCAAGAACGCCGGTACGGGCCAGAACCTGCAGGCGGGCCATATTTGCTCCGCCAAGAACGCTACCGGTGAGGCCCGATATCCCAAGAACATCGCGAGCAGCCAAAAGGGGCCCGGCGCCAAAGTCGGCAGCAAGAGCTTGACCGCGAAAGCCGGCAACGGCACGACCGATGCGCGAAATACCAAGAGCATTGCGAACGTTCAAAAGGGGCCCGGCGCCAAGGTCGGAACCAGCGCCGCGGCCAAGAACGCCAGCGCCGCCAAGAGCAATACACCCACCAAGAGTGCTGCCTCCACGCAAAAAAGCCCCGGCGCCCAGGTCGGTAACAAGGCCGCCGGCAAGAACTCGGCTAGCGCCAAGGCGGGCTCGCCAAGCGTTGGCAAGGCCAAGACCGTCGGGCAGACCGCCAAGCTGACGCCGGTCAAGACCGGTGTCGCCAAGAACGTCGGTGCCGTCAAGAACGGCGGGCATGTCGTCCAGGCCTCGGCAAGTAACCGCACGGTAACCGGGGCCGCCAAAACTGCGTCAAAGAACGTCAAGACCGCCGCTGCTCCAAGCGGCTTCAAGTCAACCACTGCCAGCAGCCGCCCGGCCAACAAGGTTTCCACGCCAACTAGGCCCGCCAACGTGCAGGCTGCCCAGCGCGCCCCGCAGACGCAGGCCAACCGCACGGCGGCCTTCAACCGCGGCGTTGCCCAGGCCCACACCATGGGGAGACGCAAATGAGCACCGAAAAAAGATCGAAAACCTACCCGCGTGCCCTTCCTCATCGCACACCCGAGGACGCGGCGAAGGCCGTCGACGCTGCACCAGAGGAACTTCCCAAGGCGGCTCGCTCCACGCCGTCGGACACCGAACCGCCCGCTCGGCCAAATCGACGCACTTTTCCGCTGGCGGTGCTGGTGTGTGCCCTTCTCCTGGCAGGAGCCGGCACGGCGATTTGGTGGGACAAGACGCGCCAGCGTTCGGATGACGAAATAGCGCCGGCGCCCGCCCCAGTCTCGCCGGTGGTCGCCAGTCTGTCGGTGCCGGGTGTGGCAGCGCCCAAGCCGGCCATCGAACCGGGCCATTTAGCCCCCGGCTTGCCGGGGGGAACGCACAAGCCGGAGGCTAGCGGGGCGGCGCCGGCTGATCAGCCCGCATCGCCCTTGGCCAAGGAACGCTACCTGGAAGCCCTGGGCAGCCTGACAGCAGCGCATCTGTACCAGACCTTCCTCAACATCGGTCTCCTGGCGGATGCGGTCGAGAACGATCAGATGGAAATTGCCGAAGCCGAGAAGACGCTTGCCAATCTCACGCGTTTCATGACGCTTGTGGAGACCCAGCTAGACCAGGTTGCGAGTACGGACCTCGATCCGAGCGATCGCAAGGCGCTTGATAGCATCCGCAAGCACACCGAGTCCTTGCGGGCACAAGCCGCGGCCTTGCGCGAGTACTGGACGACGGGCGATCTGGACGATGCGGTCGCGTTTCATGATGCGCGCACGCAGGCCTGGTCAGGCATCAGCGCGATGCTTGGCCTGGAAAACATGAGCACGGAAACAGTCGCCAAAAACCTGAAAACTGAGAAATGAAAGATAGACTCGATCCCGTTAGGGGCTGTCCGGCGATTAGTGTTACAACTTCATCCGGACGGCCTGATGGTATAGTTCCACTCGCCGTGGAACTTTGCTGGGCGAAGATTCACCGACGCCAGTTCGTCGTCGGTGACCTTGATGCCCGTTGGGTAACTGTTTTTGT
>SHZY01000216.1 GCA_009692065.1 Gemmataceae bacterium | reverse complement strand
TTGCCGTCGGGCGCCCAGTTGAGTCCGTGCAGAGCATGTTCGAGATTGCCCAGATCGGTGTAGACGCGGATGTATTCGTCGGCTTCGTCGTCGCCATCGAGATCGCGGACGATGGTGAGATCGGGGCTATTCGCAATCCAGAGATCGCGGCCGTGCCAGGCCAGCGACTGGATGCAGTTGAAGCCGGTCGCGAAGACTTTGATCTTGTCCGCGACGCCATCGCCATCGGTGTCCTCGACGATCACGACGGAGTCGCCGGGCGTGCCGGGCTTGGGATTGCGATACTGTGGCCCCATGCCGACGAAGAGCCGGCCCTTGGCATCGAAGGCCATGGAGCATGGCTGCCGGACGAGCGGCTCCTTGGCGAAGAACTTGACCTCGAAGCCCGCCGGCACCTTCGGCAGGGCCTTGGCGTCAGCCCCCAGATCCTTCTCAAAGGCGAACGCCCACGAAGGTAGGAAAAGGGGCAACATCAGGGCTTTTAGAATCAGCAGATTTCTCACGGGAAGTCCGTCCTTTTCGGTTTCTATGACTCAAGTTCAATTGTATCGTTGGCGGGCTATCGGTTGGCAACGCGGACCAGGCGGAAGCCACGGTCGTCGTTTCGGTCCGAGGGTCCATGCCTGCTACGGAGCCCAGCCCGGCAGGCGGCGCCGTCGTTGCACCAACTCCCACCTCGAAGTCCTTTGCTCGACGGCTCCGAAGTGAAGAAGACGGAGATCAAGCAGGACTTTGAAATCGCCATCCACACGGTGACGCAAGGACAATTTCCGTGGTCGTCTGGGGCGAATTCGGCCGAACGCCGCGGATCAACCACGGCGTCGACAATGCGGGCCGCGACCGAGCCAATGCACGGATGCTGATCGACAAGGTGACGCAGCCGACCCCCGCCTCCACCAATCGACGCGCCAGCAACAGCGACTCCGCTCCCCGAAACCGATCACGCACCATTTGTGGCTCCCGACTGACATCCAAGGCCCGATGGACGGCGCCTGAGGCGATCATGTCGAAGGCCTGCGCGGTGTACGCATCCAACGCCTCCAATGTGCCGGACGCATCGATTTCGCGACGAAGATTGTCGAAGCTGGACCGAAGGGCTCGACGGTCGGCGACGCGTGAGGCGGTGAGTTCCTTTGAAAGGACCAAATTTTCGCGACCGGGCCCGTCGGTCGTGAACGGACGATGCGCCAACCCCAGGCTCGCCGGCTCGGCCAGTCATCACATTGGAATCGGAATGCTCGTCGATCGCCGGCACGACGGTTCGTAGCAGAGCGATCTTGTCCATCACCTTCGCGGTTTCCGGCAACCATTCGCAAATGTCGATTCCGGGCACATTGGTCCGGATCGGGTCATACGGCCCGCGAATTTCGCGCGGAGCGTCCGGCTTGAGATCGTAGGTGTCGAGTTGAGAGGCACCGCCGCTCAAAAAGATGACGATCACGCCCTTATTGCGGCTTGGCCGACCGGGCGCTTCCGCCGCCTGCGCTCGGAGGCGAAGCATATCGGCGAGCGTCAACGCGCCGCCGAGGGCGCCAATTTTGAGAAAATTTCGACGCGAAATACCGTCGCAGAAGCGGGAAGAATTCGAATCCGTGATCGTTAACACAGGAACTCCTTGCGGGTGGGATTCAAACAGCAATCTCAAGCCGAATAATAGGTTACGGCATGTCAAAGTCCGTACGCTCTGCCGTTCCCTATTTGAATTTAGCCAAAGGCGATGAAATCCCGCGAAAAGTTATTGTGGTTTCGTGAAACAGAAAAACAGGCTGGAGAGCCGGTGTCGTGTAAGCAGCTGAAAAGTGGGTGGATTTTTTGTACCCTGAAGGCAGCTGCTCGGTGGCAGCGGAAGTCACCCCTTTTCAGCGCGAGGCATGTCATGACGAAGGTCGAACTTAGCCCGGAAAAAGAAGCGGAAGCCCAGCGGTTGACCGACATATTGATGAACCGCACCCGTGAAGAAGTCCACGAAATCTCCCGGCTGTTGGTATCCAAACCGGATGGACAGCTTCTCGGACAAACCGAGTTCGAAGTTCGTGAGCGAGTTCACCAGATTGGCGCCCACGCTTTGGAAACCGCTCTTAATGAGCGGAAAAAAGGGGGTACCAAGGTTCGAGCATGAGTTGCGTGCAGTGCAAGGAATCTGCAAGTTTCAAGGAATATCGTCACAAAAACGTCGTCTGTTTGCTCGGTGACATCCGCATCGCACGCGGCTATTATCATTGCAAACACTGTGGCCACGGCCATTTTCCCTGGGATGGCGTCTTGCGTTTGTCGGAACGCGCCCTCACTCTCGGAGCGGAAGAAATCGTGACCTTGGGCGGTAGCCTGGACGCTTTCGGTACGGTCGCCAAGCGGACCTTGCCCAAGATGAGTGGCCTGAAGCTGTCCGAATCCACCGTGCAGCGCACCACCGAAGACGCTGGTAAACGCTTGGCTGAACAACTTCAAGCAGGCAAGACATTTGGCCAAAAAACCGTGTGGGATTGGCATATCGATGCCAACGGCAAAACCTGCGCTTACCTGAGTGTGGACGCCACCGGCGTGATGATGCAAGGGCCTGAGGGTGCCAAAGCCGACGGCCGTATGGCATACGTGGGCATGATCTTTAATCCGCAGCCCCGCCAAACGGAGGACGAGCGTCTGAGTCGGCCTTGCGATGGCGTGCGTTATTTGGCAGGCCATTACACCTTGGCCGAGTTGGGCGAGCAGATGCGGCGTCAGGCGGCTCAAGTGGGAGTAGGCCAAGCCACGCAGTGGATTGCGTTGACCGATGCGGGCAGTGGTCTGGAACACTGGATCGACATGTATTTTCCGCTGGCAATTAAGATTGTGGATTTTCATCATGCGAGCGAATACTTGGAGAATTTGGCCAAGGTTTATCGCTCAGACGCCGAAGGGAAGACATTGACCGACGAGTGGTGTCATCGTCTGAAGCATGAAGGCGGCGCGGTAATGCTGAAGGAGTTGCAAGGGCTGGACCTACGTCGGCTGAGCAAAGCCGCTCGAAAGATGTATGACGCCGCTTTGACGTACTTCACCAACCACGTGGGCCGCATGAACTATCCAGAGTATCTGAGCAACGGTTGGCACATTGGCAGCGGGGGCGTGGAGTCCGCATGCAAGACGGTGGTGAATCAACGCCTGTGCCTGGGAGGCATGCGCTGGTGTGAGGCAGGATCGGATCACGTGTGCCATCTGCGAGCGCTCTACCGAAGCGATCCCGATCAGTGGGAAGCCTACTGGGGCTACCCCGACTACGCCATGGCGGCGTAGTTTACCCACGAATGTGACGCCTACACGCCGGTGTCTAAACATATGACTACTCACCGTTTCTGAAGCTTCGCCGCCAGCTTGATCTTCTCGTTGCCGCGCAAGATCGACGCACTGGAATCGGAAAGCATGGTCAGCCCCGTAAGGATGACTTCTCCCTCATGCCGTGCGAGTGCCTTCGCGGATTCATCGGAGAGCGATTGCAAGCCGGCAAGATCGAGTTTGCCCTTGTGCGTCGCGAACGCCTTGGCGACGTCGTCGGGGATCGTCGTCAGCTTCGCGAACTTTAAGTCGCCCGGCTGGGCCGCGTACTTTGCGGCGAGCGGCGCGGATGTGAGCGAAGTCAGCGAGGGCAGACCGTTGAGTTTGCCCTTGGACTCAGCGAGCGCCTTGGCCACGTCGTCGGTGATCTCGGCGACTCCGTTGAGCGAACTGTGCGGCCCCCCATGATACCTCGACAGCAGCGCGACCGCTAACGCCGGCGAAGTCAGTTTCTTCAAACCGTTGAAGTCGATCATCCGATGCGGCCCCGAAGCCATCTGCTTGGCGATGGCCGCCGCGGTCTCGTCGGAAACTTCGGGGCCGAAGTTTCGGATGTCGAAAATGCCGCCTCCCATCGTCAGTGACGCGGCCGCGCCGGGAGTGAGGGTCTTGAGGCCGAAGAGCCGGATGTTGGCGAAGGGGCCTGCCCAAGTCGCTGCTGCCTCGTCCGAAATCGACTCCAAGCTATTCAAGCTGGGATGACTCCGTCCCGCCATGATCGCCGCGGCGACATCGGCGGGCAGCTCCGTCAATCCGCTGTTGAACTGGACATGGTTTTTGAATTTTTCCCGGTTGCCCGGCGGACACAAGGCCCTGGCGATCTCCGGCGTCAGCCTGGCAGCCCCGAGGGAGACATACTCCTGCTGCCCCAGTCTCGTCGCCAGCGCGAGCGAGGTCAGGCTCTTCAGGCTCGACACCTGGATCTCTCCCGTGTGCTTCGCAAGCGCGGCGGCGGCATCGTCGGAAAGTTCCGTCACGCCCAGCGAGAGTTGGCCGGCGTGTGCCGAGAGGGCCTTCGCAACGGCAGGCGACAGAGAGGTGAGCTTGGGTAGATCGAGCGCCCCTTCGCGGGTCGCCAGCGCGGCAGCCGCTTCCGGCACGAGAGTCGTCAGGGCGTCAAACCGGAGTTCGCCCTTGTATTTGGCCAGAACTACCGCTACTTCGGAGGGCAAATCCATCACGCTCAACCGTAGGGAGTTGGGCTGCTTGAGCAGTTCGGTGGCCTGCTCGACGGTAAGCGTCTTGGCTCGCGTTGGATCGACTTTCTGAGCATGGACTTGCCCCTGCACAAGCACGCTGAGAAGCGTCACGAGTGCGATGGTGGTGAGGAATCGAGGCATGCAAATCTCCTTTGTTGTAGAGCAGGCGGCTCGCCTGTTTTCAGGATAAGCAGGCAAGCCGCCTGCTTATCCTGAAAACTGTGTCCGTCACTTGATCGACTTCGGAAGCAGTATCTTCGGATTCGCCCGGAGAGCCGCCAAGCTGGCATCTGAGATTTCCGTGAGATTCGCCAACGAGATTTTCCCTTTGGCCTGAGCCAATTCTTTCGCTGCTTCGTCCGAGAGTTTCGTCACGCCAAGGGTCGTATCGTCTTGACGCTGGGCAACCGCCTTGGCCGCTTCGACCGAAAAGGATTTCAGGCCCAGACTCAACGGCCCCTGATGGGCAGCCAACGCCCGTACCACGGCGTCCGGCGCCGCATCCAGTTTCGGCAGTGCCAAGTTGCCTTTGCGCTCTGCGAGCACCTCCGCCAGCGCGACCGAGTTCAACGACTTGAGCGAGGGAAGCGGCACCACGCCCCTTTTCGATCGTATCGCGTCCTTCGCCAGGGCGTCGGCCGCCTCTTCCGATATCGTCTCCAACTGATTCAAGTCGAGGAAACTCGAATTGTTCGACATCAAGGTCGACGCAAAGGGCACACAGTCGAGTTTCTTGAGCCCGTGGATCATGAAGCCCCCACGCTTCGAGAACATCTCCAACGCCTCGTTGGACACGTCCGACAGGGCATACATGTGGGAATGACTGAATTGATTGAGCGCCTTGGCGGCACGGTCCGAGAGCTTGGTCACCTTTGTACAGCGTATGGCGGCCCTGCACGACAACGCCTCCGCGATCTCATCCGGAATGGATTCCAATTCGTTCATGTGGAAATGTGCGCCAACAGTCCGCCCACGCTCGCCCATCGCCTTTGCCGTCCCGAGCGACAACTCCTTCAAGCCGAGGTAAAGCTCGACTCCCTTCTTCGCATCCGGGCTCATAAAGAGCGCCCTGGCCACGTCGTCGGAAATCGTGGCGAGGGCATTGAGACTCATGAAATTTTGGCCGCCCAGCTTCTGGGCGAGCGGAATCGAGGTCAGGCTTGTCAATCCACCGAGATGGATGGCTCCCTTGCGGCCCGCCAGCGCCGCGGCAGCGTCCGCCGAAAGTTCCTTCGCGCCGTTGAGATGCAATTCGCCCTTGTAGTCCGCCAGCGCTTTCGCGACTTCGGGCGACACGGTCGGAAGACCGTTCAACGACAGTTTGCTTCCTCCGTAGCCAGCCAGTATTCGCGCCTGGTCCGGGGAAAGCGCGACGGTCTTCGGGAACGAAAGCCCCGCATTGTGGCCGGCGAACGCCTTGATGGTTTCCGCCGACACACTCGCGAGAGATCCAAACTCGAGTTCAATCCTGTGCTTGGCGAGAGCGGCGGCGACCTCCGGCGGAAGCTCCGCCAACTTGTCGAACCGCAAAGAACCCCCCTTAAGTTTCAGGCTGGCCGCTTGCTCGACCGTCAAGGTCTTGGCGGCCCTGAGGTCGAACTCTTGAGCCTGAGTTGCCGTCGTCCACACACCGGCATTCAGCAGGACGCCCATCATCAAAACACGTCGAGTCATCGATAATCTCCTATCCAAAGTTGGTTTCAAGTCTTTCAAGTGGATCAGGCATTCCAAGCTAGGAATCCTGACCTGCATCATTTGCCAGCAATCTTGGTTACGCCGGTTCGCTTGTTCTGTTTGTCGTAGACGACCAGGTGGGTCCACTGCGTGTCGCCCACGTTGACGAGGACCGCCACCGCGTTGCGTCCCGTTCCGTCAACGTAGTACTTCACGTCGGAAACGCCGGGCCGTTCCGCCTTCGGCAACTTCTCGATGTAGTCGTTGTAGTCTTTGACCACCGTATCAGCAGGCAGATCATTCGTTGCCTTCCATCCCTTCAACGCTTCGGGCACGGCGGTGGCGCCTGCACCAGTTTTGGGGAGAGTTTTCTCGCCCCTTTTCGAAGGTTGAGATGCTTCATACTTCGTGATACCCGCGTAGGGGTATTTCGAAACCATGTCCCAGGCGAGCTTCTGCAAGATCGCCCGCTGATCGTCGGTCAAACCATCGCCGTCCTTACCGGGGAACTCGAGCCCTTCCGGCGACATCCGATAAAGGGCCGCGAAGTGCATATACGTTCCCAGACGAAACCCAAGCAGTCCCTGATGCGGCATGATGTCGCCCGCTAGTACGGAATTCCTTTGCGTCGTCACACCAGGGAACTTCCCAGCTACGATCATCTTCCGCACCTCCAGCATCCCGTCGCCGAGCGGCACCAGGAAGACGACCCTTTTACCGGCCTTGGCGTTGACCTCGTCCACATAGACCTCCTGCTGTTTACGGTACTTTTCCATCTTCGTTTGATATTCCGCGAGGTCGGTTTTTTCGTACTCCTCAGCCAACTTGACGTCCTTTCGCCCATCATGTACCAGCCAAGGCATCTGAATGATGACGCGGAAGTTAGGATTGTGCTTGGGGCCGAGTTCCACGAGCGTCGGCAGGAACGAGGGAGACTCGCGCCCGATGCCGCTGTGCTGCCAAACGTAGATGTCGATCTCGCCCTTCTCGAGCAGGGGCTTCACGTCGTCGATGCGGTTGCCGTTGATGCCGGTGATTTTCTTGTGCCCGTTGATGCCGGCCGCCTGACACAACGGCGCGGAGTTTTCGGTTGACCAACTGTGCCCGCCGTTCATGACCCGCAGACCGGCGGGCTTTCCCGCGCCCTCCCTGGGCTTCACAATCGTTATGTAGATGACCCGCTGGCGGCCCAGGCCTACCTCTTTGGGAAAATTAGGATCCGCTGCCTC
>SHZY01000049.1 GCA_009692065.1 Gemmataceae bacterium | reverse complement strand
CGCCGCCCACAATCGTCTTTGGCGCTCATCCAACGACGAAGCCAGGCCTTCGAACCGTTGGCGTATCGCAGCCTCCATGCTTGCGCGTCGCATGGAGCAGGTGTATGAAACAGTTGCGAAGTTGTAACACTAATTAACGGACGGCACCTAAGCAATCTTGTGCCAAGCCGCAAGCGGCTAAATCTGCACGTTCACGCACTCCCTCTTGCGATCGACGCGTTTCAGCAACCCGGCCAGCACGCGTTGCGGCCCGATCTCGTAGAACTTCTCGACCCCGGCCGCCAGCAGGCCGCGGAGCGTCTTCTCCCACTGCACGGGTTCAACTACCTGACGAACGAGCAGCCCGCGGATCTCGGCGGGATCTGTATGCGGCTGGGCATCGACGTTCGACCAGACTGGGAGCCGTGCGGGTTGTAGAGTCGCCTTCTCTAACGCATCCGCAAGGATTTCATCGGCAGGCTTCATGAGGGGAGTGTGAAACGCACCCGCGACAGCCAATGTCATCGTCTTGGTGCCTGCCTCGGTCGTCAGCTTGTTGATCTCGGCGCACGCGGCGTTGATGCCTGAAACCACTGTATTGCCGGGGCAGAGGAAGTTGGCGATCTGCATCAAGCCGGCCGTCCGCGCCTTGACGCAAAGTTCGTCGACCTGGTCCACCGGCAACAGCAGGACGCTGATCATGCCGCTGGGGGTGGCGTCGGAAGCCTTTTGCATGGCTTCGCCGCGCGTTTTGACGAGGTTCAATCCTTCCGCAAAGGTGAAGACGCCGGCAAAGGTCAGAGCCGTGAATTCACCGAGGCTCAAGCCCGCGGTGGCGATGCAGTCCTTCTCGAGGTCGGGCGATTGCGCTCGCAGGCTCTCCAGGGCGGCAAGACTGGCGACGTAGATGGCAGGCTGGCTGATGACGGTGCTGTCGAGTTTTTCCTTCGGGCCGTTGGTGCAGACTTCGAGCAAGTCGTAGCCGAGGATGGCGGCGGCTTCGTCAAAGAGCCTGCGTGCGGCCGGCAGCGTGGCGCAAAGCTGGGCCGCCATGCCGACGGTTTGAGCGCCCTGACCGGGAAAGAGGAAGGCGAGTTTCGGCATGATGATTACATCCCGATTTGTTTAGTACCGTTCGGAAGAATAACTACCGGATTTGCAACGATCGCTCCCTCCCCCCTTGCGGGGGAGGGCTGGGGTGGCCGAAGCTTCAGCGGGTGCGAACCCCCCACCCCGACCCTCCCCCGCAAGGGGGGGAGGGAGAAATCGGCAAGTAATTCATCCCGGTGTTACTTAGCCGCCCGCGGCCAATTCCTGCACGATCAGATCATTCAGCTTGGCGTGCGCGTGCTTGGCGGCGACGCCGAGGGCGTTCTCGATGGCGCGCTCCTTCGAGCTGCCATGACAAATGATGCAGATGCCGTCCACGCCCAGCAGCGGGGCGCCGCCGAGTTCGTGGTAATCGTAGCGTTTGATGATGTTCCCCAGCGCCATTTGCGCGAGCGGCAACTCGGTCTTGAGCGCGCCGAAGATTTCCTTGCCGACGACCTTCATGACGAAATCAAATACCCCTTCGCACACTTTCAACACGATGTTGCCGACGAAGCCGTCGGTAACGATGACTTCGCAGACCCCCTTGTTGATGTCACGGCCTTCGATGTTGCCGATGAACTGGTCCTTGAGGGGGCTGGCGCGAAAGAGGTCGGAAGTATCCTTGGACAGTTCATTGCCCTTGTCTTCCTCGGAGCCGATGTTGAGGAGTCCGATCCGGGGCTTGTCGCGCTGAAGAATGTGTTTGGCGTAGATGGAGCCCATGACGCCGTACTGGTACAGGTGCTCCGGCTTGGGATGTACATTGGCGCCGACGTCGAGAAGAATGGAGAGCCCTTGCTGCGTGGGCATCAACGCGGCGATGCCGGGGCGCTTGACGCCTTTGAGGAAGAGGCGCAAGAGGAAGCCGCAGGCGACCATGGCGCCGGTGTTGCCGGCGCCGACGATGGCCTCGACCTTTTTTTGCTGCATGAGCTGCCAGCAACGGCTGATGGAGTTATCGGGTTTCTTGCGGAAGGCCATCGCGGGGGATTCTTCCATCGTGATGACCTGGGTGGCGTGGCAGATTTCCAGTCGGTCGCGCACGTTCCCCGCGCTGGCAAGGAGCGGCTCGATCTGTGCCTGGTCGCCGACGAGAACGACTTGCATGTCGGCATCTTTCTGGACCGCCTGGACCGCACCTTGCACGATCGGACCGGGCGCGAAATCGCCCCCCATCGCATCGAGCGCGATACGCATGGGTTAGCTCTCCTCGGCTTCGTCGATGACGACGGCCTCACGGGCCTGGGAATTCAACCAACCGCAGTTGTTGCAGACGAAGTGGGCGCGGACCGCTTCGCCGCAGCGCGAGCAATAAGTATTCTGCTTGGGTTTCAGGTGGAGATGACTCCGCCGTTTGCCCTGGCGCGCCTTGGAGGTGCGCCTTTTCGGTACAGCCATGTTCGTTTCGCTTTCTTGGACCCCCCGCGAATCGCTGCTCACCCGCGGGACTTGGAATGCACGAGAAGCCCCAGGATGAGCGCAGCGATCCCTGGGGTAACTCTCAATTGTATTGACAGCGCCTAAAACAAACAACCACGGATCACACCGATAGCACGGATAGGAAAAGAAAGAAAATCGGACGTGTGACGATTTGCGCGAGAACAGCGTCCCTTGATTTTCTTATCCGTGCGATCCGTGCCATCCGTGGTTCATTGTTTTGGGCGCACTGAGCTAGTTCCACCACAGCAACTTGACAAGGTACGCCGACAGCGCGACCTGAAGGAGCACGATGCTCCAGAAAAGAACGCGAAACGAGGTCTTGATCGTCTTGTGGCGAAAAAGCCACATCGCCAGGAGCGCCGCCGGGCTGCCGCCGATGGCGCTGAGTGTGTGTAGGACGATCTCCGGTATGCGGCCAACGACGAATCGGGCCGCCAGCGACTTATCGATTCCATAATAGGCGAACGTGACAAGGTTTACGGCAAGCAGCCAGTTGGCGAGCCAGTGCAGCGCGGTGTGCTGGTGGTTGGTGAAAAACCACCAGCCGGCGGTCGTGCCGAGGACGCAGAGCGACAGGGACAGGATGAGCTGCGTGCGGACGGAAAAAAACCAGAACATCTTCTGCATCGAAAGGGCCCAACGTACAATAGGCGATGTTTAGTGCGCGAAACTGCCGAGCGTAACCCGGCCGAAGATCGTAGACCTCACGCTCCGCGTGAGGTCTACGATGGATAACCTATGTTCTGCCGTTCACCCTAGGAATGGAAACAACAATGGATCGGTTATGGGCTCCGTGGCGATTGTCGTATGCTGCCAGCGCCAAGGCGCCGGGCGAACACGATCTCTGTTTTATCTGCCAGGGATTGACGGAAAAGAACGATCGAGAAAATCTGGTCGCTTGGCGGGGAACGCATAGTGCCGTCGTGCTGAATCGCTTCCCCTACAACAACGGGCACCTGCTGATCGCGCCGAACGCTCACAAGGCGGAGTTGCACGAACTGAAGGTTGAAGAGATTGTGGAGGTCCAGCAAACGTTAACGCGTTTGGTCGGCGTCCTGCGCGAGATGATGAAGCCGGATGGGTTCAACATCGGCATGAATCTGGGCCGAGTCGCGGGCGCCGGGTTGCCTGGCCATCTGCACTGGCATCTGGTGCCGCGCTGGAACGGCGACACGAACTTCATGCCGATCTTGACCAATACGCGCGTGATCGTGCAGTCGCTGGATGAGTTTTATGGATATTTGGTGGAGCGGATGAAAACGTGACAACAGTTCCCCTCTCCCCTCTGGGGTAGAGGGGAGAATACAAGAGTTCGCATGGCGGCCGACAATATCTCCTTTGAACCGACCGACCGGGACGACCTGCTCGCCCCCTACGCGATACGCACGCGCAACAGCAAGGGGCGCAAGCATGCCGAGCCGGCGCACCCGTATCGCTCGTTCTATCAGCGCGACCGCGACCGCATCGTCCATTCCACGGCATTTCGCCGGCTCATGCACAAGACGCAAGTGCTCGTCAATCAACCCGGCGACTATCACCGCACGCGCTTGACGCACACGCTCGAAGTCACGCAGATTAGCCGCACGATCGCCCGGCGGCTCGGGCTGAACGAGGACCTGACGGAGGCGACGGCGCTTTTGCACGACCTGGGCCATCCACCCTTTGGCCATGCGGGCGAGACTGCGCTCGACGAATGCATGCGCGACCATGGCGGTTACGAGCACAATCGCCACGGGCTGCGGCTCGTCGAGGTGCTCGAATACCGTTATCCCGACTTCCCGGGGCTGAACCTGTCGTGGGAGGTGCTCGAAGCCCAGGCGATGCACAGCAAGCGGCCCGATGCGCCGGAGGTCAAGCCGTATCTCGCCGTCGGCCAGCCCCTGCTGGAGGCGCAAGTCGTCGATGCGGCGGACAGCCTGGCATACACATGCCATGACGTCGATGACGCCTTGAGCGTGGGCCTGATCACGCTGGACGATCTGGCAACGGTGCGGTTCTGGACGTGTGCCATGGAGCGCGCCCAGGCCGAGCATCCCAGGATGCAAGCGGAACACCTGCAGCCGACGGTGATCCGCAAGTTGATCGATTGGCAGGTGGTCGATCTGCTGGAGGCGACCATGGAGAATCTGCGCGCCCAGAAGATCGGCTGCGTTGAGGATGTGCGGCGCGCGCCGCGCCTCCTGGTGGCGCCGGGGCCGGAGGTCAGGGATCTGAAAGCCGATCTGGAAGTCTTCTTGCGCGATCGCGTCTACCGCCACCATCGCGTGATGCGGATGGCGTACAAGGGACAGCGCATCCTGAAGCAGATGTTCGAAGAGTTCTGCGCCCATCCACGTGCGCTACCGACACGCTACCGACTGCGGGCCGAAGCAGGTGATCTACAACCAACGGTCTGTGATTATCTTGCGGGCATGACCGATCGATACGCCCAGGACGAGTATCTGCGCCTGTTCCAGCCCACTTCGTTTACGTAGAATGCCTGTACAGAATTAGAAGCCCGACCCGGCCGGATCGAACGCATCCTTTCTAGTGGATTCGTTCGACCTCGTAAAAAATCCCCCCAAGCGTCCTTCCCACCGTGAGGTCGTCGGCAGAGAAGGAGTTTTCGCACCCAGCGTCCGTCGTGGCGCGAGGGATGTTGTGCCTTGGAAGTCCAACAACGCTCTCGCCTCACCCCTTCAGGGAGGTTGCCTTGAAAGCCCATATCAGTGACATCTTCGTTGGCTCCAACAAACTGCTCTGGGTCGTGCGGTTTGTTTTCTTCGCCATGGCCATCGGCATCGCCACGGACTCATTCATTATCGGTCTGGACGACACGAAGCCGACGGCCGGGCGCGTGGTCGGCTTCGTCACCTCAGTAGCGGTGCTCCTCCTGTGCGTTGGCGTGATGGCACTGGATTGGGCGACGAAAAACAAACAGATCACGACCCTGGCGGCGATCTATTTCGGATTGCTGCTGGGTTTTCTGGTCGGCTCGTTGTTTTGGGCTGCCGTGGTGCCGCTCGTACGTGAGTATCTGCACCTGATCCAGCTCAACGCCGTCGGAACCCGCATCGAGGGATGGATCCAGCTGCTGATCACGGTTCTGTCGTGCTATGTGGCCGTGTCGACGCTGCTGCAAACCAAGGACGAATTCCGATTCATCATCCCCTACGTGGAATTTTCCAAGCAGCTCAAGGGGGCAAAACCGCTGGTTTTGGATACGAGTGTCATTATTGACGGGCGTATTGCCGATATTTGTGATACGGGGATCATCGACACCAAGCTGATCATCCCGCGCTTCGTTTTGCAAGAATTGCAAGCGATTGCCGATAGTTCCGACAAGATCCGCCGCAACCGCGGTAGGCGCGGCCTTGACGTACTCAAGCGGATGCAAGGGAACCCGAAGATCGAATTGCAGATGCACGAGGGGAACCTGCCGGAATTGCGCGACGTGCAGAAAGTGGACGAACGTCTAGTAGTGCTGGCCAAGGCGCTCAGTGCCCATGTGGTGACGAATGACTTCAACCTGAACAAGATTTGCGGTTTGCAGGGCGTGGACGTCATCAACCTGAATGAACTTTCCAACGCCTTGAAGGCGGTCGCGCTGCCGGGCGAAGTGTTGCCCGTGAAGATCGTCAAGCAGGGCGATCAAATCGGCCAAGGCATCGGCTACCTCGACGACGGCACCATGGTGGTGGTGGAGCAGGGCCGCCAGGCGATCGGCCAGGACGTGATCATCACCGTCACCAGCGTACTGCAAACGCCGGCTGGCCGGATGATCTTCGGACGCATCGGCGGCACGGGCGAGCATCCCAGCCTGCCGGCAAAATAACTCCCCCTCTCCCTGCGAGAGCGGGGAGACTCACTTGGGGAGACACGCAGTGTCCAAGCGCTGGCTTGCGCCGTTGCTCGTGGCTTTCACCCTTGCCGTTCTGGCAGCTACTCCGCGCGCGCAAACTCAGCCCGCCCCCAAGGCAGCCGGCGACCTCGAACTGGTGCAGAAGGTCCTCGCCGCGCGCAAGGAATATCAGAAAGCCCTCGAACAGCTCTACGTCCATTACCATCAAGCCAACGACAAGGAACGCGAACGCTGGGCCAAGGAAGAGCTCGTCAATTTCCATCGCATTCCCAAGCATGCGTTTGTCATCGACCTCCACGTGCCGCCGCCCAACCTGAACGGCAACACCAACGTTCCCGAAGCCAACAAGTTGTTTACCTGGGCCATGCAATTCAAGGACAAGGGTTACGGCAACGACTACATCGACAACCAGCGCCGGGCCGAGCTGGTGTTCCAGGAGATCCTCACCAAGTACCCGACCTCGGACAAGATCTCCGATGTCGCGTTCATGCTCGGCGACATCTACGAGAGCAAGGCCTATCGCATGCCGTACCTTGCCGTCGAGTATTACCACCGCTGCTATCAATGGAACCCGAAGACCTCGCACGAGGCCCGCATCCGGGCCGCGCGCATTTACGACAAGCAACTCAACAACCGCACCAAGGCGATCGAAATCTATCGCGAAGTGAAGACACACGAGATCGAGCCGCGCCGACTCCAGGAAGCCGACCGCCGCATCGCCGAATTGAGCGGGACCAAGTAAAGCCGCTTGCGGCGTAGCAATAGCGCTCGCGCTGCCATCGCTAGTGCTACGCCGCAAGCGGCCTGGCAATTCCCAAACCGCCGTTGACACCAATTTCCCTTTCCGACTATAACAGCGTTCCTTGAAAGTGTGGACGACTGCGCCTTGAACGACGCTTTTCACGCATTGATCCGCGGCGACCGCGCCGGTGTTATTCCGACGCTCCAGCGCGCTGGGCTGAGGACGTTGACTCTCGGCTATCGGCTCGGCGTGAGCTTGCGGAACTGGGCGTTCGATCACGGCTGGAAGACAATCCACCAGGCCGACGTTCCCGTCGTCAGCGTCGGCAACCTGACCGTCGGCGGGACGGGCAAGACGCCGTGCGTGGAGTTCGTGGCACGATTCTATCGCCAGCTCGATTTGCAGGTCACGCTGCTGAGCCGAGGCTACGGCAGCGAAGCGGGCCGGAACGATGAGGCGCTGGTCTTAGAAGAAAACCTGCCCGACGTGCCGCACCTGCAAGGCGCGGACCGGGCAGCTCTGGCCAAGACCGCGGTGGAGGAACTCGAAAGCGAGATTTTGGTGCTGGACGACGGCTTCCAGCATCGGCACCTGCGGCGCGATCTCGACATCGTCCTGATCGACGCCACTTGCCCCTGGGGATACGGCCATCTGCTGCCCCGTGGTCTGCTGCGTGAGCCGATCGGCAGTCTGAAGCGGGCGCAGGTCGTGATCCTGACGCGCTGCGATCTGGCGACACGGGAGACGATCGAGGGGATTCGGGCCACGGTCGCCAAAATCAAGCCGGAATTGCCGATCGCGGAGTCGATCCACCAACCGGCCGAGTGGCGTAACGCGTCGCGTGTCATGGCGCCGCTGGAGGCATTGAAGGATCGGCCGATCGCGGGCTTTTGCGGGCTGGGCAATCCCGAAGCCTTTCGGCAAACGCTGCTGAAGCTGGGGCTCAACGTAATCGCCTGGCGAACGTTTCCCGATCACCACGGGTACACGCGAGAGGATGTCGAAGACCTTCGCGTCTGGGCCAGGCAACTGCCAGCGGAGGCGGCCGTGGTGACGACGCAAAAGGATCTCGTGAAGATTCGCCTGGATCGCCTCGGCGACCGCGAGCTTTGGGCGCTGGCGATTCGGTTAAAGATCACCTCGGGGCAGGATGCCTTCGAGGAGGTGCTAAGAAAGATCGCGGTCTTCGTTTAGCGCCCGCGCGACGCTGCGGGCGCTAAACGAGGAATCACTGACCATCACCGTCTCAAGGAGGGGCCGGCATGTCTGACAACACATCGAATGGTCACGCGGCAACCATTTCGCCGCACTTTTCCGGGCTCGATCCGTTCAAGCCTTACGACCTGGCGGCGCTGAAGACGTACGATCTCAGCTCGCGCCCATCGAAAGTTTTTCACGACGACCTCGGCCAGCCGGTTGCCGCCGGCGCCAGCGCCGAGGATTGGCTGCTCAGCCTGCCAAAACAGTTGGCGGCGAACGACATTCGCCGCGTTACGAATCATCTGTGCCGGGCGCATCGCGAAGGCCGAACCGTCGCCGTCGCGCTGGGCGGGCACGTCATCAAGACCGGGTGCGCTCCCTACTTGATCGACTGGATCAAGCGCGGCGTCATCAAGGCCGTTGCCATGAATGGGTCGGCGGCGATCCATGATTTCGAGCTGGCGTTCGCGGGCAAAACGAGCGAAAACGTCGCCACGCAGTTGCCCAAGGGGGAGTTCGGCATGGCGCGCGAAACCGCCGACGCCTTTGCCGTCGCCGCCCACAATGGCGCCGAGAACGACATCGGCCTGGGCTGGGCGCTCGGCCGGCACCTCGACGAGATGAACTGCCCGCATGAGGAATCGAGCCTCGTCCTGGCCGCCTATCGCGCCGGCATCCCGTGTACCGTCCACGTCGCGCTCGGCACCGACATTGTCCACATGCATCCGCACGTCAGCGGCGCGGCAATCGGCGCCGCCTCGCTCACCGACTTCCGCCGCCTGTGCAGCGTTGTCGCCACCATGGCGTATGGCGTCTGGATGAACCTCGGCAGCGCCGTCATCATGCCGGAGGTCTTCGTGAAGGCGGTCTCGGTTGCCAACAACTTTGGCCACAACCTGGACGGACTGGTCACGGTAAATCTCGACAAGCAAGCGCAATACCGCTCGCGCGTCAATGTGCTGGAACGCCCCAGCTCGGAAGGCATCGAGCTGATCGGCCACCACGAGATCATGCTGCCGCTGTTGCATCTGGCCGTGACGTGCCAGCTGGCGAAGCGCGTGGTGTCGGAAACCACAGTGGCGGCGTAAATTCGAAATCTCCACTATTTTGGTGGATTCATGGCAAGCCCTGGGATGAGGTACTCCGAAGCCCAGGGGTTCGGATTACCTCACCCCTGGGCTTGTTCGCGATTCACGGAGGGAAGTATGTCGAAAGAACTGATCGATCTGGTGCAAAACCTCGGCCAGCCGCGCGTGCTAGTTGTCGGCGACGTGATGATGGACCGCTACGTCTGGGGCGATGCCGAGCGCATCAGCCAGGAGGCGCCGGTGATCCTCTTGCGTGCCGATCGGCGTGAGGAACGGCTCGGCGGCGCCTCCAGCGTCGCCACCATGCTGCGCGCGCTGGGCGCCAAGGTTCAACTCGCGGGCATCGTCGGCAATGACCACGATGCGGGGCGCGTCCGCCAGATGCTCACCGATCTCTCGATCGATCACGAAGCAGTCATCACCGACGTCGCTCGGCCCAGCACCGTCAAGGAACGCTACGTCGGCCGGGCCCAGCATCGCCATCCGCAACAGATGATCCGCGTCGATTATGAAGACCGCCGCGACATCAGCGAGCAGATTTGCAAGCAGATCATGCTCGTTGTTCAAAGCCACCTGAAGAAGTCCGATATTGTTTTGATCAGCGATTACGACAAGGGAGTGTGCACGCCGGCCCTGTTGAGCGCCGTCATCAGTGCCGCCCGTGCCCGAGGGATCAAGGTGGTCGCCGATCCAATCCGCGGCCGTGATTACCGCAAGTACCACGGCTGTTCCGCCATCACGCCCAACCGCCTCGAAGCCGGGCTGGCGACGAACCGGACGCTGAACGAAATGCGCGAGGTCTGGGAAGCCGCGGCCCAGCTTCAGGAAAACCTCGATCTCGAAGCCGCCGTCATCACGCTCGATAAGGACGGCATGGCCATGAAGCATCGCGACGGCCGGGCCAAGCACTTCCCGACTCGGCCGCGGCACGTCTACGACATCACCGGCGCCGGCGACATGGTGATGAGCGTGCTGGCCATGGCGCTGGCTGCGGGGGCGGACTACGAACAGGCGATCCCGCTCGCCAACATCGCGGGAGGCTTGGAAGTCGAAAAGATCGGCGTCGGCACGGTGACGCGCGAAGAGATTCTCTGCGACCTGATGACGCCTGGCCATGCGACGGTCGCGCCGAACAAGGTCCTGTCGCTCGAAGGCACGCAGCAAGAGCTCGATTACCGCCGCCGGCTCGGCCAGCGCGTCGTCTTCACCAACGGCTGCTTCGACGTGCTGCATGCCGGGCACGTGCAATATCTGCAAGAAGCCCGTGCCCAGGGCGATCTGCTCGTGGTCGGGCTGAACAGCGACGCCAGCGTGCGGGCGCTCAAGGGCAAGACCCGGCCGGTGCAGCCGTTGGCAGCGCGCTCGCTGGTGCTGGCGGCCATGCAGGCGGTCGATTACGTCACCATCTTCGAGGAAACGACGCCGATGCATCTGATCCAGGCGATCCGTCCCGACGTCCTCGTCAAGGGGGCCGACTACAGCAAGGACGAAGTCGTCGGCGCCCAGTTCGTCGAGGCATACGGCGGCCGCGTGCACCTGGCGACATTGCATCACGGGCATTCGACGACCAACCTGATCGATCGCATGCGTGCGGCTTAAACCGAGTTTCGTTTAGCGCCCGCATGACGCCATGCGGGCGCCAATCAGAATTGCTCAAAGCTACTAACCACAGAGGCACAGTGACACAGAGAAGACAAAAAGTGAGGGGACTTGAGTATTCACTCACTGTTCGGAAATCGGCTTCGAGAGAACGAACCAACTCCTTTCCCCGTTTTCTCGTCTCTGTTTTTCTTCTCTGTGCCTCTGTGTCTCTGTGGTTAAGAATTGGGCTAAACGACGACCCGATCCAACCATGAACCTCGCGATATTCCTGCCAAACTGGATCGGTGACGTCGTGATGGCGACGCCGGCGATTCGCGCGCTGCGCGAGTATTTCGCGGGCGCTCGCTGCATCGCTGTTTGCCGACCCTACGTTCTCGGCGTGCTCGAAGGCTCATCGTGGTTCGACGCGCATCTCTTTCTCGACCGTAGCGGGCCCTGGGCGAATCGCTGGCCAGCGCTGGTGTGGAAACTGCGGCGCGAACGCATCGACCTGGCGGTGCTCTTTCCCAACTCACTGCGCACCAGCCTGGCCGCCTGGCTGGGCGGCTGCAAGCGGCGCGTTGGCTTTCAGCGCGATGGCCGCGGCTGGCTGCTCAGCGATCGGCTCGAACCGATCCGCGACGAGAACGGTGGCTTCAAGCCGAGCCCGATCATCGACGATTACAACCGCCTCGCCGAGGCCGCCGGATGCACGGCCCCTGGTCATCGCATGGAACTCTTCACGACGCCCGCCGATGAGGCTGTCGCCGACGCGATCTATCAGAAACTCAATCTCGGCAACACGGATGAAGTGATCTGCCTGAATCCCGGAGCGGCCTTTGGAGCAGCGAAGTTTTGGCCAATCGATTCGTTCGTACGGTTGGCCCAGGACCTCGTCGCACTGCGCGGCGCCCAGGTGCTGGTCCTGTGCGGGCCAAGCGAACGCGAGCAGGCGCGCAGTATTGCCAGGCTCGCGAATCGCGCGAGTGTGGTGTCGCTGGCCGACGAGGCGCTCTCGCTTGGGCTGACCAAGGCACTCATCCGCCGCTGCCGACTGCTGGTGACGACCGACAGCGGCCCGCGCCACTTCGCTGCGGCGTTCGATCGGCCGGTGGTGTCGCTGTACGGCCCGACTTTCATCGACTGGACGCGCACGTATTTCGACAAGGAGATCAATTTGCAAAAGGAAGTGCCGTGCGGGCCGTGCCAGCTGCGTATCTGCCCGACCGATCATGCGTGCATGCATTTGTTGACGCCGCGCGAAGTGCTGGGCGCGGTTCAACGTCTGCTCGATGGCTCTCTGCAAAAGGCGTCGTGATATGGGCTGGGTCGAATTATTGCCGAGGTATGAATCGCTCTTCCGCCAACTCGGCTGGGACTCGGCAGCGTCGTTTCTTGCGTGGACCGGCATTCTCGTCAATCAACATCGGCATCGGCAGGTTGAACAGGTCTTCCTCCCCTCTCCTCTCCCCCAAGGCGAGAGGGGAGCAGGGTTCTTTCTGAAAAAGGAGTCGGCCGTCACCTGGCGTGACCGTGCGCGCAACGCCTGGCACGGCTTCGGTTGGTGTTCAACGGCCGTGCGCGAAGGGGCGATGCTGCAAGCGCTACGGGCCGCGGGCATCGGCTGTCCGGAAGTCGTCGCGCTCGGCGAGGACGGCCAGCAGGCGTTTGTTTTGACGCGCGACGAATCTGCAATAATGGAGTTGCGTGCCCTAGTCCCTTCGCTGGCCAGCGACGAGCAGCAACAACTGGCGGCCGCGCTGGGCCGCGAACTGGCGCGCATGCATGATGCGGGCTTCGACCATCCCGATCTTTTCGCCAAGCACATCCTGGCGGGGCACGATGGCACGGGGTTTCGTTTCTGCATACTCGATTGGCAGCGCGGTCGGCGTCGGCGCTCGGTCTCGTGGCGCGTGCGCTGCCGCGACTTGGCGATGCTGGACGCAACGCTGCATGCGACCCTGGCCAGCGATCGCCTACGCCTGCGCTGCCTGCGCGCGTACCTGGCTGCGGTGACCGAGGCGCCGCCGCTCGGGCGCGTGGCCCGCTCCATCCGTCAACAGGCGGCACGCTTGCTGACCCGGCACAACCTGCGCGAGATCGGCGGGCTGCCGGTGCCGGCGGGCGATCAGCAGTTTGTAGCGTTGCAGCAAGGCCGCTTGCTGATCGTGCGCTCGTATTACGAGGAGCTTGGCGGCCAGTTGCCGCCATGGCTTGCGGCTTGTTCCGAGTCCGCAGCCCAAGCTTGCGCGTCGGGCTCGGGAAACACTTGGATTCAATCGTCAGGGAGAACGGGCCGCGAGATGCCGCCCCTGGCGCATACGCTGTTTCGCTTGCAGCGCTTCGGCGTGCCGGCGCCGCGCTTGCTTGCGGTTGGATTCTCGCAGGTGCACGCCTTCGTCGTCGCCAGGTCGCCGGTGACGATTCCCCTGGCTGAGGCGATCGCGAAGGCATCCTTTGGGCAGCGTTGCCGATTGCTGCGAGAAGCCGGCTGGATCATCCGACAAGTCCACGAAGCGGGTTACTGCCTGCCGGGCGGAGACTGCTGGACGCGCCGGCTCGGCATGGTGCGGGCCACGGGCAGGGTCGTATTCGCCAACGTCGAACCGCTGCAGCGCGGCAAGGCGGCGTGGCAGGAGCTAGCGCCGCTCGAATTCAGTCGCCAAGAGTTTCGGCTATCGCGCACGGAGCAACTACGCTTCTTGCGCGGCTACTTGCAACGTCCACGCATGAATGATCACGATCGCGCCTGGTTGAAAACGCTGCACAGACCAGGCATTCGGGTGCAGGAAGGGCAGGCAACATCATGAGTCAGATCGATACTCCTCTCTCCGCTTGTGCCAGTGAGGTCGAGAGTGAAGCCACGCCCCTGCCGACTGTTGAGCCGCTCGACCCGGGAACGTGGTGGCAGCGCCTATGCCACGGCGTCCGCCGCTTGTACGCGCGCGCCGACTGGAGCGAATACGCCGGCGAAAACTGGCCCGACCAGATCATGCACGCCAAAGTCACCGACGACTTCCACGCCAAGCAAGGCCGCTCCACCGCACGCTGGTCGCTCGAATCCGCCGGCAAGCAACTCGTGGTGTATCTGAAGCGCCATTACGAATTGCCGTGGTGGCGCGGGTTCATGGCGACGCTTTGGCCAGGCCGCAATTGGTCCCCCGCCATGCAGGAGCGCTACAACCTGGAATGGGCATGCCAGGAAGGCCTGCCGGTCCCGGAGGTCGTGGTAGCCGGCGAGTTCGTGGGACCCTGGGGAAAACTGCAAAGCTTCCTCGCCATCGAAGAGCTGACCGGGATGCTCCCGTTGCATGAAGCGATTCCGCTGGCGGCTCGCCAACTCGACCCGACGACGTTCAGAAAGTGGAAGGCGGGGTTGGTCCGCGAAGTTGCGCGGCTCGCGCGCTTCCTGCATGATCGCCATCGCTTCCATAAAGATTTATATCTATGCCATTTTTTCATCGCCCGTGCCGATATTAGTGGTGTGCCGACGTGGACGAACCGCGTCTTCATGATCGATTTTCATCGTCTCGCGCACCATCCGATCACCCGAGCTTTCTGGACCTCCAAGGATCTCGGGCAGCTCTTGTACTCGTCTGAAATCGAGGGCATCGATGCACGCGACCGATTGCGGTTTTGGCGAGCGTATCTGGGCACGGGACGAAACACGCTGCGCGGCCGCTGGCTGCGTCACCTCGCCTTGACGCGCGGCGAGCGCTACCGCAAGCACAACGCCAAGGCGGCGGCGAAGAAGGCCGCCGCGGCATGATATCCACGGGTTCCTAACCCGAATTATTCACCACAGAGGCACAGAGAAAACCAATTGGGATAATGAGCTGCGGCGATCTCCTGGCTTGAAAAACGCTGGCATAGTGTACTCTACCTACTATGTCTCTTCTCGGTGATCTCTGTGCCTCTGTGGTTAGGGTTTTCTGCTCTGAGTGAGCCGGGCTAAGTGAGCTTGGGCACGAGAGTCGTACGAGAGTGAAACCAGGTGTCGAGCATGGCTGGAATGAACATCGCATTTTGCTATGAGAGCGTGCTGCCGGAACGCGGCGGGTGCGAGACCTACATTGCTGATCTCGCGCGCAGGCTTCTGGCGGATCGCCATGAGGTCCACCTTTACGCTTGCCGGTGGGATGAGCAGGCACTCCCCAAGGGCATTCAATTCCACGCCATTCCGACGACGTGGGCGCCGCGTTTCCTCAAGCCCTGGATGTTCGGCCGGCGTTGCCTGAAGGCGATGTCCGAACGCCATCACGATGTCACCCTCGGCTTCGACAAGACCTGGGGCCAGGATGTTCTCTACCCGCAAGGCGGCCTGCATGTCGCCAGCGCGGAGCATAACCTGCGCAAGCACGCCAACCCGCTGTTGCGGCGCCTAGCCGGCGTCGTCAAATGGTTCGACGTCGCCCACTGGTCGTACACGATGCTAGAGCGCAAGCAATACTTCGGCCAACAAGCGCCCTTGATCGTCGTCAACAGCTTCATGGTGCGCGACCACTTCCTGCGCCATTACCATGTGCCACCGGGACAACTGCACGTGGTGCGCAGCTCGATCGATCCGCAGCGATTCCCCGAACAGGATCGCTTGAAGTGCCGGCTGGAATGCCGTGAGAAGTATGGCATCGCCCCGAATGAAGTCGTCGGCCTGTTCGCGGCCATGAATTACCATCTCAAGGGGCTCGAACCGCTTCTCTATGCGATCGAGCGCCTGTTTCAGCGGCCGGAGTTTGTCGATAATCGGCCGGCGTTTCGGCTGATGGTCGTCGGCAAGCCGGAGGCCCATGTCTACCAGCGGCTCGCGCGCAAGCTCGGCATTGATGATGTGGTTCGCTTCGTCGGCTTCTGCCCGGAGATGCGCAACGCCTACTTCGCGGCCGACTTTTTGGTTCATCCGACGTTCTACGATCCGTGCTCGCTCGTCGTCCTGGAAGCACTGGCGTGCGGGTTGCCGATCATCACCACACGCTACAACGGCGCAAGTGAATTGATGCACACCTCGCCGCCGCAGCAGGAAGGCTACGTCATCAGCGATCCGCACGATCACCAGGAACTTGGCTGGTGCCTGGCGCAGATGCTCGACCCGGGCCGGCGGCACGCCTTCACCCAGGCCACCCGCCGCACGGCGTTGCAATGGACTTTCGAGCAACACTATCGCCAACTCATGGGAGTGCTGACGGAAGCGGCGGCGCGGAAGCAGGCGGCCTGAAAATCATGTCCAACGCAAGTCGTGTTCGCGTCTAATCCGTTTCGATTTGCCTCCCGACCAGTTTTCGCACTACCCGCCGAAGTCTGATTCATGATCGGGCGGGCATGCGGTGAACCGGTTTTCACCGTTTGTTGACGGTCCGCAGTGCTCGCCGCGCTTGGGCGACGGCCGTTTCTTACCGTTTGATGACGGCGGCGCGGCACCGTCTATACCACCTCCTCGACATCGAAGTCCTGTACTCCGCCTAGCAGGAGAGAGAAGCTACCAATTCGCTTCTTCATGATCTGCGAGAGACGGTGATCCCGTGTCCCGCGAAATGCTGGGCAAGTGTAACAGATCGGCTGGCCAGTGGCAGCCGCCCAACTGTTCACGCGACGGATCCGGCCGTTGCGCTGCACCGCGCGGATCGGGCTTGGGGCCAGTTCGTAATGGATCAGGTGACGGCAGTAACGGTGCAAGTCGATCCCTTCGGATAGCTTGTCCGTGACGACGAGCACGTCCGGGCCGAAAGGACTGTTAAAAATGGAAATGACGGTGTCCGGCTGCTGGTTGTGGAGGAAAAGCGATTCCTCTTCCTCATTGTCGCTCGGCATACAAACGCCCAGCACACGGCTGGTGCCGTTCGCGCCTGGGAGAAGATCGAGACGGTCCTGCGCCGCCCTCAAGATCGCCCGGCTCGATTTGGAACGGCCAGCACGCGTAACGGGGCGAGATAGGGGCCTTGAGCCAGGAATCGGTGCGCGAAATCTTTAGTTCGAGAGTGGTCGTTGAGCGCGGGACGTTTTCGTGCGGCGATATTCCGCGATCGCACGCATGTTCCCATGGCCAAGCTCGTCGATTTCGTCACCGGAAAAGATGGCAGCATGGTTGCGTCTAACGGATTCAGGGATCAAGGCGAAGGACTCCGACCTTGGCCAGCGAGCAGCTTCCCTGAGCCATCTTTAAGCCGATATGAACGGGTTGAGTGCGATCAATCTCCACATATACCGGAGCAGGCACCAGCGTGCAAAGAGGCGTAAGAAAAACCGAGGTATTTTGGACGGCGCCGGACGGCATGGTGTACTTCACCTCAAAGAGGTCGTCCCGAACTGTTCCCTGCACCCATGCTAACAGAACATATCGGCCAGGCGCCAACGACACGGGCTCATGGAAATTGCGCACCTCTTTCTCGAAAACCGCTTTGTGAAGGACAACTTGCTGATTGCGCAACATTCGCGCCACGACAAGGGGCGGTGGGGCGCCGTCGGGCCGAACATAAAACGAGTATGCGCCGTCTGCATTAAAGTCGTTCAAGACCACGCCTCCGAGGCACATGGGTGACACCAGGCCACTGAGGCGTTCGAACTTTTGGACACGCCTTGCGGATATCTCCGGCGTGTCGGTGGGGACGGGACGAAAAATGAGCCCGACGTTAAGGTTTTTGAAGACCGCTCCATCCGCATTCGACTTGGGCTCAACGTAACCTTGGTTAACCGACTCCCAGAGTGAATGCGCGTTCTTGCCCGCGGCAATCCAGCTCTCGACGTAGGTGTACACGATCCGGTCGTCATGGCGAAGCTCTAGGTGATCGGAAATTTCTTTGAGCGCAGCGTACTCCTGGTCCAAAGTTGCATGGGGATAGGCGCCGTCACGATAGCTCCTGCTCAGGTGAACGGCATGCATCGCCGCATAGTGAAGCACGACGAAGGACGCTGCGACGCAAGCGGAGGCCATCCCAACGGACAATGCCTGCGGCACGGCGGTTTGGCGCAGCCAGGCCACCAGACGCCAGGCGATCATGCCGCCGGCCAAATTGACAAAAAAACTCGTGTAGATTTTATAGGTATGAATGGGCGGATACCAGATACCGAAGGCAATGAAGCCGAGCGCAAACCAGACGAGCAGATGCAGCCACGGATTCCCGTTTTGAAACAGGCGCCGCACCGAATAGAGAAAGTAGCCAAGAACCAGCAGGAGCTGGACATAGAAGATCGTGTGGAGGACCAATCGAAATCGATAGGCCGGGACGGGATAGTTAAAAAAATCCTCGTAGGATGCATGGTGCAGCACGGTCAGGTGTGCGAGGACGGTATCGGACAGAACGCCGCGCAGCCGGTTCCACGGCGGCATGCCGGCATACCAGTCAGTCAGCAATCGCTCCTGGTCCGCATAGAGTTTCTTGTGCGCTCGACTGAAGGCCACGAAGGTGTCCCAGTCTGCGGCGACCCATAGAAAGGTCGGAATGCCCGCAAGGACCATGCCGAGCCCGAGGAGCCCGAGTCGCTGCCAAAGCCGAAGACCATCCTGTTGATGCCAATAGCTTGGAAAGACCAACAGCCAAACCCCCACGATTCCAAAGATCAGACCGAAGGGATGCGAAGTTCCCGCCAAGCCAAGAGCCGCGCCGGCGACGACCCACAACAGGCAGCGAATCCAGCCGACCGTCACCCAAGAAATCAGCACCGGCAAGAAGACAGCGCCGATCCAGCCGGCAAAGAGGACTTCCTGTTCGAAGCGCATTGAGCGTGCGGTGTAAATCATCACCGAGGCCAAGCCAACCTGGCACAGCACAAGCCAGCGCTGCCAGGCTGTCAAATCGGTCGTACGCCATAAGAACACGCCGGCGCTCCCGACGACCGTCAGCATCAGCAACGCCGAGAACACTCGGCTCTTCAAAGGCGAGAATCCTACCACCGCATGATACGCGTTGCGCATAGTGAACGCCGCGACGGGCGGGTAGGGACGTATCTTCTCGGCACCGAATGAATGGGCGTAAACGGCTGGATAGCCCGCGTCGCCGTACTCACAAAAGCGATATGGAATGTTTAACAGACTCGATTCGTCGCCGTGAGGATGAGGAAAATTCTTGATCTGGAAGAAGTAACTCCAGGCCACAAACGCCAACAGTGTGAATGTCAGCGCCCACCATGCCTTTTCCATCCGGCCTGCAGGAAGACCGTTTCGCCAGTGCCATAGAAGTTCACGAACCATGAAATTTTCCCGCCAATTGAGCTGTGGCGGCCTCATTTTCAGGCGGCCCGGCGTAGAACCCTCGTGAGATTTCTCAGCAGGACATCAATCCCGGCGTCATAGGCAACATCCTCGTTGCGACCATACGACCAGTCGGATCTCAGGCAGTACGGCTCGGTGTCAATCACTTCGCCTGCATCAATTCTTTCGGTGACGCGGTGCAAGGTAGCACATTGATTGTGAGCGCCGTCGGCTAGCGCTCGCGCGATCGATCCAAGTCCGCCATACGCGGGGATACGAGCGCAATGCGTGTTCAACAGCTCGACGCCCATGTCAAGAATGCTGCGATTGATGATGAGGCCTGCTCGAAACAAGAACACCGTCCTGACATCCAGCTGCTCGATCAAGCATTGCAACTGTTGATTCGACATAATGGCTGGAAACGGCGGCACCTTGATGTCGCGTCGCCAGAAGTCCGCCCAGGCCATGCGAAAACACACTTGCCAGGAGAGCACGCCACGTCGAATTAGCCGAACGGCACGACCGAAACTGGAAGAGCGATCCAGCACGATGGCTCCTGGCCAATCACTCGGCATGCGACCGATCAGCCGATGGCCAAACTTGTCATCACCGATCACCAGCAAGACGCTCATTCGAACCAACTTTCTTTGCGCGGGCTAGGCGCGTTCATAGACGAAGGAAACAACCAGATTGACATCAATGAGTGGAACCCACAACGGCCAGTATCGAATATGCCGTCTCACCAGAACTCGATCCATCAACTTCAAAATATGCTCGGCAAAATTCGGATGTTCCCAGCAGATAATTTTTCCAGGGTCGATGGTCGTATGCTTCTTCAGCCATCGACGTGACGTCAGGAAGCGACCCAGGCCCCAGGCCAAGCCGCATTCGGTGGGAATACCACCGACAAGGCAGCCGCCAGGTCGGAGAATACGAACCATCTCGGTCAGGGTCGCTTGCAGAGGGAAAAGGTGTTCCAACGAATAAAAGGAAAGGATGGCGTCAAATTCACCCGTGGCGAACGGAAGGCAGCGAATCTCGTCCCGCTTCAGGAGCCTGGTCTCGAACGGGATGTTGCGCTCGGCCAGGCGCCGGCTGCTGCGGTCGAGCATTTCTTGCTGGATGTCGGCGATGACATAACATCGCGGAGTGCCCTGCCATTGATCCAGATGGGGAATGTCGCCCGGACCGATCTCAAGGACGTTGGCGCCGCTAAGATCCACCTTGCGCAAGATGCGATAGCCTGCATCATTTACGAGCTTGCCGATCGATGATTTTTGATTCGCGTAGTAAAAATCGAGGTACCGGCTCTCCCATTCTTGCCAACAGGGGTCCTTAGTTTGTGGAACCAAGCCGTGCCGTTTGCGGTCGCCATATAACGCCGCAGCGATCAAGTGTGGCAGCCGGTGCCCGAGTGAAAAATACCGCACGTGATTCCTCCGTGGCTTGCATCCTTACCACGATGATCGGTTTGCCTTTTTCCCAGCACGCGTGAGCGAGGAGGTCGCATTGATTTCAGACAGCTGTTTCTGCCGTCTACTCGCCATAGACAAGGGCGACCAAGATCCTTGCGACAATAGGGCTTTGTCCAGTTTGTCACAGATCTTCTCTGCGTCACGTAAAGACACCGCTATAGGCAAATTGATCGATCGGCGCGAAAAGTCAGCCGCCACCGGGCAGGCAAAACGGTTCCCCGGCCGCTGGCGATAGGCAGCCATTTCGGGAATGCTGTAATCGATCAACGTCCCGAGTTGAACGCCGTGGCGGCGCATCGCCATCGCCAAGTCGGCGCGCCGATCGACCAGGAGAACGTAATGTGAATAGGTGGCCCCTTCCACTAGCGGTGGAAGCTGTAGGTCCGACCGTCCACTGAGCCGTTCGTGATAGTACGCCGCGATTGCATGCCGGCGCGCGATGATCGCCGGATAGCGTTCGACCTGACGCCGGCCGATCTTGGCTTGCAAGCTGGTCATGCCGGTCAAAAAGTCGGCGGGTATGTCGATCCGGCCCTCATCGTAATACTTGACGAAGCGGTTGAGCAATCCGCTGCGCTCAAGGGCGTTGATCATGCCGTAGATCGGTTCCCAGAAGGCGACGTTGACTGCAGCCAGGTAGCAACGCCGACTCAGGCTCCTCATCCAGCTCCCTGGCCGGACACTCTGAGCGTGGAGCGCTCGCAACCGGGATGCTAACGCATCGTCATCCGTGGTGACCATGCCGCCGAAGATGGACGTGATCAACTTGCTGATGTTCAGCCCGAAAATCGCCGCGTCCCCTTCGCGCTGCACCGGTTGGCCTCTCCACTGGGCGGCAAAACTGTGCGCGCAGTCCTGAATCACCTGGACCTGCGGGAAGTCGCGGCGAAATTCGCGCAGCTTGTCGAGATTCACCGGGTAGCCGAAAATCGAGGTCGCGACGATGGCACCGGTCTTTTCGGTAACCGCTTGCCTGGCGCGATCGAGGTCCATGTTGAAATCGCCAGGCTGACTGTCGATGAAGACCGGCTCATTGCCGCTATGCACAATGGCATGCGGGACCACGACGCATGTGTACGCAGGGCAGAGGATTTCCTTGTTCTTCAGGCCCAGTGCCTGCAGCAATAGCCACAGGCCAGTTCGGCCGTACGGACAGGCGATCGCATGCCGTTGGCCCATGAGCTCGGCGAAGGCGCACTCGAATCGCGCCACTTCGCCGCGGCCTGTGGGAAACAAAAGGGCCAGCATTTCGCGCCAACCCAGCGTCGGTTTGAAGCGCGGGATCATTGCGTATCCTGCCTTTGCCAGTAGCCCTGGCTGGCCATGTGCATGACGCTAAACGCTCCCGGAGTGGGCTCGCGCGTCAGGTTGTCCGGGTTGGTTTCCCATTCGTCCTCGATGACGATTTCCGCACCGAATCGAACGGTCCGCCGATGCAGCGTACGTGAACTCTTCTTCCCGGTGATCAAGAACCGAACCAGTAGCCGTTTAATCCAGTTCGAGAGCCTCAACGACCGCATCAGCGTGACGTTGAGCAGACGAAGGATGATAAATAGAATCGGCCCGGGCCGCGGCAGGCGCACTTTCGCCATCGGTGCTTTAATAGTTACGCTATCCGGGCCGAATTCGACAACGTTGTCCGCCGCGAAGGCTTGCGTACTATAGAGCGTTCCCTTAGGAGAACGAGCGAGCACGCCGGCGTCGATGCGGGCGTCCCCCTCCTTCACGAAGTGGTAGCACACTCCACCTTTGTGTGTGGACACGATTGAGTAGTGAACGGGGCCGTTGTCCACGATGAGACCGGCAAGCGGAAAGTGGGTGCGGGACGGCTCATCTCGGCGGCACGGCAGCGTGGGAACGCCGTCGCGTGTTTGCGGCGCCAGTGCAGCCGCCCAGCAGTAGGCGTTAAACATCGGGATGAGGTTCGGCGCGTCCATCGTATCAAGCGTGACCGTACGGTAACCGCGAATCGCCGGCGCCATGAAGTCGGCCAAGGCGCGGGCCTCCGGGACCTGCCGTGCCAGCCACTCCAGACCGGCCGGGTAATAGAAGCGCGTATTGCGACTGCCGTATAGCCCGCCAAACGATCCATCCGGATGGGCGAAGTGCCACAGAAACTGAACCGACTTGCGCAGCGGTTCGAGCAGGTGCAGGTCCGGTCGAAGGCGGTCTACATCCGCCAGATAATACAGGCACAACGTCTGATAGCCGGGGTCCGCCCCCTCATATTCGCGAAACCACCCTTCGGGCGATTGTTCGCGTAGAATTCGCTCGAGAAACTCCTGGGCCCGTTGTTCGCCACTTTCGCCTGTCAGCATGTGCCATTTCACCAGGGTGGCCACGGCCGTCGCGAGGTGATTGGAAATGAACGCATGATGCTCATCGGCATGATGCAGAAAGCCGATCATCGGTTGAACGATGGCCAGATAGGCATCGCGCGACCGTTGGCTGAGTAGGCCATCGAGCAACTCGATCGCCGAGAGCAGATCGTAGGCAACCAGAGCAGTGACACAGTACGAGGACTCGTACGGGAATGCCTCTTCCATGCTCCCGTTGGGCCGCCGCAAATGCTGCGTCCCTTGAAACATGGCATCGATGCGCGCGAGCAGCGCGGCGTGGGACAGGTAATCAGGCAAAGCATCCATCGTGAGCAGTCGCGCCAATCCGTGCGCGGCGCCTTGGAAGGTCCCGTTACCGAAATCGATCAGTTTCCAGCCCCAATGAAAACGATCTCCCAGCCCAAAGGTGGGGGCCGCTTTGTTCGTGTCGAAGAGAGCCAGAAGCCTTGGCAGCACGGCCCACGCCTGGTCGAGATAGGGGTTGCCGTGCGCCCCATCACGCGCAGCTGCCAAACCATGAGGTCCCTGTACGATCGACGACTTGATCACGAATTTCCTCCCGCGGCAAGCAGATGGAGGAATTCGCGATAGCCGCCGCCCCAGCCATAATCGGGGCTGAGAACGTGTGGATGCCAGATAATCGTCGCCTTGCCGCCGACGCCATGGACCTCGCGAATCAGCCGAGTCATCGTGGCGCGACGTTGGTCGGGGTTGGTGGTTGCGTAGTCATAGAGTTGGGAGTCCATGAGCACCATGGGCGTTGCGCGCAAGGCCATCGGCTGCTGCCGGGCCCTATCCCACGGATGAAATACGAGGGCCGCTCCGTTGCGGAAACCCGGTCGATCATTGAAGCCGAGTGTCGAGTCGTCGCGCAGTCCGCACAATTGCTGAACGTGCCAGGTGTCGTGCCAGGAAAAGCGCAGCCAGTGCATGCGAACCTGGTTGATTGGCGCACCGAGCGCGCGTTCGACCCGCGATTTTTCCGCTGCCATCCGATCCGCATCGTTCCAGGCCGCGAACGACGGATGCAAGCCAATGCCGCAGCCGGAGCCCTGAAGTGAACGCATGACCGCGCGAATCGCCGGGGTTTCCACAGAGTAGCCTGGGTCCAGCAACAGGTCGCGGGGCCGACGCATGAATCCACCGGTCCCGCCGTAAAAATTGAACTGGCTTTTCAGTCCATATTGCGTCTCAAGTTGCGTGAGTTCCTCGAAACGCCAGTAATTTGCCGGCCGGCACAGGAACGCCAAGGCATGACAGAGCTTGCCCGCCCCCTCGCGCCAACGCCCCTGGACCCACGAACGCACCCAGTTGAATCCGTGAAAGGCGGTCTGCTTGAGGCGGATGGCCCAAGTCTTGCGGACCGCATCAACGTCGTGCGTCAACAACATCTCAGGCGCCGGCAACGGTCCGCAGCACTCGCGCGCACTCACTCCCTGGCGCCGAGCTGCCCACTCGCGCAAAAACACCGCAATGCGATTGACCCAGGCGTGATCCCAGTGCCGATCGTCCCAGCCGCGCAGCCGAAAACGAAACGAATGGATCGGACCATGCTGCTGCTCGAAGGCTCGCTCCGCACAGGCATGCAAGAACCAGAACGCGGTTCCCAGCCAGTCCACGCGTTCCCATGCAGGCCGATCTCCCGGCACCAGCAATTGAGCGGGAATCAGCAAGGCGCCGTCGACGCCGGCGTGACTCGCCCAGTCGGGCAAAGCCACGGAAAGGAAACGCGGAGGAATCGATTCTTCATACGGCTCCAGGAGCCGGGCCAACGGGAGGCGCGCAATGATTTCCGCCACGCCACGCCAATATCCTTCCAGCGTGTCAAGTACCCACGCCCGCTGGGCATCCGTCGCCGCCGTAGCCATGCCTGTCCTTCCTTGAATTCTCATCACGCAGCCTTGCGATTCATCGTTTCTGAGGTGGCTGCCTTTGCCTGCGCCAACCTTTGTTGCAAATCGGCATACTGATATCGCCAACCCTGCCATGGCCAGTGGTAACAGATCGCCATGGTCAGGTAACCCAGTGTGGTAATATTGGCAACCATTTTGCTGGCGCTTCGCTTTTGATCGTATCGCAGTATAAAGGGGATTTCGGCAAAACGCGCTCCCAGCAGCTTGAGCTTCACGAGCTTTTCTAGCGTGCAAGTGAACCCGAGCCCCTTGAGCTGAATGAAGTCATTGCCGTACACTCTGATGGCGTCTTTGATGAGCGAAGCACGATATGCCCGATACCCGCAGGAATATTCCCAAACCCCGGCGAGAGGAAAAAGGACCTTCATGAACAGATTCGCGCAGCGACTGATGAAGGCGCGGTATTTGGAAACCCCAAGCTGGCCTCCGCCTTTTTGAAACCGCGAGGCAATCACCACGTCATAACCTTCCTTCAATTTTTTCAGAAGCGAAATGATCAACGACGGCTCGTGGGTGTCATCGCAGTCCAGTCGAATGATCGTGTCGTCATCCGCTGCGAGGGAAGCCGCTCGTTCAAACAAATCGCGCGAAGTCTCGCCAAGCCCGCGATTCACTGGGTGGCGTAGGACCTCTAAATGCATGAGTTGCGCATAGTATTCTAGTAGCTCCAGCGTCTTATCTTTGCTGCCGTCGTCGCACACCAGTATTCGGTAATTGAGCCCCATTTCTCCGAGCGTGTTTTGAATCTTGGGCAACAAGATTGGCAAGGATTCCTCCTCGTCATAGGCCGGCAACAGGATCCAGACGCACGGCGGAGGGCCACTCAGAGCCAGCATGTTCGATCCTTTCGCAATGGGCGTTTCTGAACCAAACTCAGCCATGCTAATATTTTTCTCCGCTAGCAACAAGCGGGGGGGATTCCGGTGAAATCAAAATCGACTTCGACGCCACCGACAACCTGGTCCACGGACATCAGGAAAAGCGTTTCTTCCACGGCTACTACGGGCGACAAAGCCAATCCACGCTTCCTAGTGACCAACTTGGCGGGCGACGCACGCGTTCTTTACGAGGACGTTTACTGCCAACGCGGTAATATGGAGAATTGCCTCAAGGAACAGCAACTCGGCTTGTTCGCCGACCGCACCAGTTGCCATCGCTTCGTCGCCAACCAGTTCCGCGTGCTGCTGGCAGCTTGCGCGTAGGTCTTGGTCTCGCACATCCGTCGCGTCAGCCTCGTCGGCACGGAACTGGAACACGCGGACGTCGGCACCATCCGGCTGAAGCTCTTCAAGATCGGCGCCTGGGTCAAACGCAGCGTGCGCCGACTCGTCGTGAAAATGGCCAGCAGCTATCCTTGGCAACTCCTCTTCCTCACCGTCGCCGCTCGCCTTGCCACCTCTTGCTCGTCACCCGTCTGCAGCCCATAACCCCTCGACAGTTCGGCGCAGCGCTGGCTCGAAGCAAGAATTGCTTGGGGGGAAAGGGGGCGTTGTGCGCATCTCAAGCCTCCGTCGGTCCCATCAACACTGCTCCCGCCTCTCGTTCCAAAAAACACGCCCCACCGAAATCACGGTGAAACATGCGGGTTAATTCACCGGAAGCGAAGATAGCAAGATTGTCCATTCGAGTCAATGCAATCGCAAGGGCACAAAGAGGGCCGACACGTCGATTTCCTGCTCGTCCCGTCGAAGTCACTTCTTTGCTCGCATCTCATCCTCCGACCCTGGCAACCTGAGCCCAGCCATGAATTCCAGTGCACTGGCGCCTGGCTCGTGATACAATGAGTGCGTGAATTTCGAGACAATGCCTGCCGTCATTCCCTCCTCCGGACCAAGCGATTTCATCATGAAGCGATTTGTTTTTCTGACCGGCGCCATCGTTTGCTTTCTAGAGTCCGCGTCTGGGTTGTCTGCACAGCCTGCCAAGGGTCCGGTGAACTTCGAAACGCATGTGCGGCCAATCCTCAAGGCGAATTGTTTCGAATGTCATGGCGAAGGCAAAAAGCTCAAGAGCGGACTCGACCTGCGTTTGAAGCACTTTCTTGCCAAGGGGGGCAAATCCGGCCCTGCGCTGCTGCCTGGCAAGGGCGGCGACAGCTTGATCGTTCAGCGCCTGCGCAACCAGGAGATGCCGCCCGGAAAGAAGAAGCTGACCAAGGACGAAGTCGCCCTGATCGAGCGCTGGATTCAGGAAGGGGCGCCGACGGCTCGGCCCGAGCCGAAGAAATTGCCGCTGGGCTTCTCGGTCTCGCCCGAGGAAGCGTCGCACTGGGCGTTTCAGGCGATCCGCAAAGTTGAGCCCCCCAAGGTCAAAACGGCGAACCTCGTGCGCAACCCCATTGACAGCTTTCTGCTCGCCAAGCTCGAAGAGCAAGGCCTGTCGTTTGGCCCGGCGGCCGATCGCATCACGCTCATCCGGCGGGCAACGTTTGACTTGCTCGGCCTGCCGCCGACGCCTGCCGAGGTCGATGCGTTCCTGAAAGACCAATCGCCCGACGCCTATGAAAAGCTGCTCGACCGCTTGCTGGCGTCGCCGCACTATGGCGAACGCTGGGGCCGACATTGGCTTGACGTCGCCGGCTATGCGGACTCCGAGGGTTACACCGGCGAGGATCCCGTGCGCAAGACCGCGTACCGCTATCGCGATTACGTGATCCGTTCGATCAACGCCGACAAGCCGTGGGACCAGTTCATCCATGAGCAACTGGCCGGCGACGAGATGATCCGGCCTCCCTACGAGAAGCTTCCCCCCGTCGAGCTCGACAAGCTGATCGCTACTGGCTTCTTGCGCATGGCCCCGGATGGCACCGCGTCGCCGGGCGTCAATCAAAAGGTGGCGAGCAACCAGTACATCGCGGATACGTTGCAGATCGTTTCCAGTTCCGTGCTCGGGTTGACGGTGCATTGCGCCCAATGTCACAACCATAAATACGACCCGATCCCGCAGGTCGATTACTACAGCATGCGTGCCATCTTCGAGCCGGCTCTCAACGTAAAGAGCTGGCGCACCCCCGCGGGGCGCGAGGTCGCCATCTTCAAGGACGCGGATCGCAAGAAGGCGGACGAGATCGAGAAAGACGCTGCGAAAATCGACCAGGAGCGATTGAAGAAGCAAGCAGTCTATATCGAGGAGACATTCCAGAAGCAGCTCGCCAAGTTGGCGAAGGAACTGCACGAGCCGATCAAGACGGCCCGCAATACGCCCGGCCCGAAGCGGACGGCGGAGCAGCAGAAGCTGTTGCAAGTCCACCCCAGCGTGAATGTCAGTGCGGGATCGCTGTACCTTTACGACAGCAAGGCTGCCGCGGATCTGAAAACCTTTGCCGACAAGGCGGCCAAGCTGCGCGCGACGAAGCCCGTGCCCAATTTCATTCGTGCCTTGACGGAGATCCCAGGGCAGGTGCCGACGACGCATCTCTTCGAGCGCGGCGATCACGATCAACCGATGGAAGCAGTCCTGCCCGCGGGCCTGATGATTCTGGAACGCTTCGACGTCAATAAGGTCCCCGACAAGACGCCCGGCCTGCCCACGACTGGCCGACGCCTCGCCTTCGCAAAGACGCTGACCGATGGCAAACATCCCTTGCCGGCTCGCGTCCTCGTCAACCGCGTTTGGCTCAATCATTTCGGCAAGGGGATCGTCAACACTCCCGCCGACTTCGGCCTGCTCGGCGATCGGCCGACTCATCCGGAACTGCTCGACTGGTTGGCAAACGAATTCATTGCCGGCGGCTGGCAGATGAAGCGCATGCACAAGCTGATGATGACCTCCGCCGCCTATCGGCAAAACTCGACGCGCCGGCCCGCGCTGGAGAAAATCGATCCCGACAATCGCCTGCTGGGCCGCATGTCGATCCGCCGCCTCGAAGCGGAGGCCCTGCGCGATGCGCTGCTGTCCGTCAGCGGTAAGCTCAACGTCAAGGCATTCGGCCCGCCGGTGCCGGTGACGCACGATGAGGTCGGCCAGGTCGTCGTCGGCAACGACATCCGCAACCCAGGCGACGGCACGCCGATGGGCAAGGTCAAATCGCTCGACGGCGAGGAGTATCGCCGCAGCGTCTACATCCAGGTCCGCCGCAGCCTGCCGCTCGGCCTCCTGGAATCATTCGACAGCCCCGCGATGACCCCCAACTGCGATTTGCGCCACACCTCGACGGTGGCGACGCAGGCGTTGATGCTGCTGAACAGCCGATTCATCCACGACCAAGCGGCGTCCCTGGCTGCGCGCGTGCATAAGGAGGCCGGCGCCGATGTGCGCACCCAGGTCGTGCTTGCGTGGAAGCTATCCTACGCCGCGGAGCCGTCGGCGCGGGAACTCGACCAGGCGGTGGTATTCGTTCAGAAGCAGACGGAGCTTTTCAATAATGCGAAAACGACGCCAAAGCAGCCGGAGCCGGGCTTGCAAGCGTTGACGAACCTGGGGCAGGCGCTCTTGAGTGCGAATCGGTTTTTGTACATTGATTGACGCTGTAGCCGAGGCTGTGAGAGGGAGCGCTGAGGTCGCCAGCTATGGGAAAGCTATTCGACACGGTCCGACAGTTCGTGGCCAAGGAAAAGTATGTCGTGTGACAACACGCTTCCGAGCGGCTTGAGGAACGTGGTATCATGGAGTGGCAAGTAGTCGCGGCGCTGGTGGACGGTGAGTTGATGGCCGAACAATCCCGAGCAAAACCCAATCCGACCGTGGAAGTCCGCGAATGCCTTCCCGACGGGACGGAGTTCAAAGCGGTGTGGTCTCTCTTGCGGCAGAGCGGCGTTGCCAAGCTGGTTACGGTCCATTTTTTCGACGGAGATTGATCATGCGAGTTTCCGGTGAGCGAATCAAAAGGACGCGACTGATCCAAACTGAAAAGTATGTCGTCGCCGTGGAGGTCGAAATGGTCATTCCTCCCGATGATCCGAGCGAACCATGCTACGAAGCCGAAACGGTGAAATTCCTCCAGGAAGTCAAAGACCTCGCCGAACGCGACGAGGTGAACTGGTTGAAGCAGCACGGCAAGGTTTACGCCGCGGTTGGGGCGGCTTGATTCGCGGGGTAACCGACGACTCAATAGTTTACTTCCGTTTGTTCGCACCCAGAGCGTGGGAACGAGGAGAGAATCAAATATGCAACACCACCCCTGCAACCTCACCCGCCGCCACTTCCTCGCCCAGAGCTCCCTCGGCATTGGCGGGCTCGCACTCGCCTGGCTGCTCAATGAGGACAAGGTCTTGGGCGCTCAAGGTCGGCCCGAGCTGGAGCAGCGGCGGTTCGATTTGACGCCGAAGCAGCCGCACTTTGAGCCGCGGGCGCGGGCGATGATCTCGATGTTCATGCAGGGGGGGCCGAGCCACCTCGATCTGTTCGACCCGAAGCCGGGCATGGCTCGCTACGACGGGCAGCCCTTCCCGGGCACTATTCAGTACGACAACGCGGCCGAGGCGAGCGCCAAGGTGCTGCATTCGCCGTGGCGATTTCGCAGGCACGGGCAGGCGGGCACCGAACTGTCCGAATTGTTGCCGCACCTGGGCGAGATCACGGACGACATCTGCTTGATCCGCTCGATGCGCACCGGCGTCAATAACCATGGCCAATCGATCAACGCTCTAGCCACCGGCCGCATCCAGGCGGGCCGTCCGGTGCTGGGGAGTTGGCTCACCTACGGGCTCGGCTCCGAAAGTCAAAATCTGCCGGCTTACGTCGTCCTCACCGACCCGGTCTCGACGCCGGTGCTCGGCGTCGATAACTGGTCGAACGGCTGGCTGCCGTCGCTCTTCCAGGGGACCGTCGTCCGCGCTCAGGAGCCGCGCATTCTCAATCTCGATCCGCCCGTCAACCTGCGCGGCCAACCACAGGAACGCTATCTCGACTTCCTCGACGGGCTCAATCGCGACCACCTGCGTCAGCGCCCGGGCGAGCTCGACTTGGAAGCGCGCATCGCCAGCTACGAACTGGCGGCCCGCATGCAAACCGCCGCCCGCGAGGCCCTGGACATCGCCGACGAAAGTCCCACCACGCGCCGGCTGTACGGCATGGACGATCCGACGACCGCCGACTTTGGCGCCCGCTGCCTCATCGCGCGCCGGCTGGTCGAGCGCGGCGTGCGCTTCGTGCAGATCTGCACGCGCAATCAGTTCTGGGACCATCACGGCAACATCCGCACCGCACTCCCGGCGTCGTGCCGCTATGTGGACACCGGGGCCGCCGCCCTTGTCAAGGATCTGAAGGGCCGCGGCCTCTTGGATTCCACCGTCGTTCACTGGGGCGGCGAGATGGGCCGGCTCCCCGTCGTGCAGAACGAACGCAACGTCGGCCGCGATCACAACACGCACGGCTTTTCGATGTGGGTCGCCGGCGGCGGCTTCAAGGGGGGCATGACCTACGGCGCCACCGACGACTTCGGCCATCACGCCGTCAGGGACGTCGTCAACCACTACGACTACCAGGCCACGCTGATGCAACTCTTCGGCCTCGATCATCGCCGGCTGGTCTACGCCCGCAACGGCCAGCAGATGACGATGACCGACAACCAACCCGCACGCGTCGTGCAAGAGATTCTGATTAACGGACCTGCGAATGGATGATGCTCGGAGTGATAGGCGCGCCGACGTCGCGGCGCCTGTTTCTCGCCACGCAGGCATCAGGGCGGCACCGGTCCTGCGTACGTTTTCGAGACGCTCATGCATTTTCCGTCGGCGTCAAAGAGCGCCGTACCGGCGAAGGCGTTGCGCCGCTCCACCGTGCAGGTCCAGCCCTTCGCGGTCTTGGTCACCATGACTTCCCGTGCCGAGACGGCTCCCGGACTGACGCGGTCGGAGCCGTGAATCGCCAGCACCGCGGTCGCCGCCGTGCGCGCGTCGTCTTCGCTCTGCACTTTCATCAGGCCGATATTGAAGTCCTGCGGCTTCGTCAGCGGCACAATCTCGCCCTTGTCGTTGAACGCCACGCTCAATGAGATGGCGGTCTTCTGAAACTCGACCAGCTTGCGCCGGTAGGCATCGATCAACTCCTGGATATTGGCCCCGGGCGGCAGGGGCGGGCTCGAGAAGACAAAGTAGAAGCGGCGGTCCCCATAAGCCTTGCGGATTTCGGCGCTGGCGAGCGCCGTCGGCCCCGTCTGCCAGCGTTTGCCCGGATGCTGCTTCTCCAGATAGGTCCGGAACGCGGTGACGTCCGCCTTCGTTTGCTTGCCGGCCGCCGCGGTCAGGCTGAAGGCAAGGATCGAACCAACGCTGCATGCCAGTAGAAAAATGCGAGGGGTCATCTGTAGGTCTCCTTCGTATGTGCATTACGACCACGGATCACACGGATTACACGGATAGGAAAGAAAGTCAGTTGCTTCCGATCCGTGTCATCCGTGAAATCCGTGGTGCCTCTTTTACGCGCTGTCCTTGGTCGGATCCAGTACTCCCTTCACCTGCCCGAAATCGATCTCGCACCGCGATGCCAGCTCGATGCCGAGACCAGGCTCGACCTTGCGCTGTTTGCCCTCGGCATCCGTTACAATCCACGCTTGCTTGGAGCGGTTTCTGAGCAGGTAGACCTTGGGATCGCTCGGGCGCCGGCTGACCAGGGCGACGATGCCGTCGGGACTTTGCGCTTCCAGGCCGGGGATATCGTCGATGGTCAAAGGCATGCCGACCATGAGCGGGACGTCGCGCACGACGACGAGCTGCAAGTTGGCGCCCGCCGGCCTGGCTTCGGCGGCAGTACAGACCTTGATCCTGGCGTTGGCCAGCGCGCGTTGATCGCCGGGCGAGGCCTCGGTTGTCTTGCCGGTGCTGAAGTCTTCGCAGAGCACTCGGTTCTTCTCGACGCGGAACGCAATCGCCTTGGGAGGGGCGTTGGGGACATAAACGCCGACCTGCCGTTCGTCGCCGCCCAATGTAACAGTCGATGCGCCGAGCGTCACCGTGCGGATCTCACGTTCGCCGAAGGCGACCTCGAGCCAGTACCGCCTTGAGGCGATCTCTGCCAGCGCGACCATAATGCCGATGAATAAGCCGACCAGCGTGGCGCCAATCAAGCGTCCGAGCAAGCCGACCAGGCCGGCGCCGAGGAAGCCCGCCAGATAGGAGTCCGCGAGCAGCCTGATCAGCATGAAGCCGAGGCCGCCGATAAACCCGCCGATGCAGCCGCCCACGAAGGCACGCTTCCAGTTCATGTTGGGGACGAAGAGTCCCATGGCCCCGCCGATCAGGCCGCCCAGAAGAATCCAGCTAATCACCTGACTGGTAGCGTCCCAAAATGCCGAGCCGGTGGTCACCTTGAGCAAGAACCACTGCGAAGCGACGCCGGCGAGCACCCCGGCGGCGAATCCGGCGAGGACCGCTTTGGCCGCGTCGCCGAGGCTGAGCCAGGCCTGGCTCAGGTAGCGTTTCTGGGCGATGACCAGGGTCAGCGCGATACCTGCGGCCAGGGCGGCAGTCCACAGCGCGACGGCGATCATGAGCCAGGTGCCATCCTCCTGGGCATACCGCTGGGTGGACTGCACCCCCGGAAGCGTCGTCGCCGGCGCGCTGGGGGGGCTCACCTCTTCCGCCTCCGGCGGGCCTGGGTCGGCCGACTGGATGATGCTGGCCTCCCCGGCCTTGGGAGGTTGCGGCGCCACCGGCCTGGGCGCATTCGGACTCGCCTCGGCCTTCGGCTCCGGCGTCGTGGCGCCCGCCGGCGCCGGCGGAGGCGCGGCCGAGTCCGGCGCCGGCGGCGCCTTGGCTACCGGTTCCGGCGCTCCGATCGTCGTCGCGATCTCCTTGCTCAAGAGCGGCAATAGCGAGGCGAACCCCTCGTTACCCGCCGTCTTTTTGGAAGCTTGCTGGAAATCGAAGAAGCCCCCCTTCGCCACTTGCTGAAGGTCGGCATAGTTAAGCATGTCGGCCTTCTTGATAATCAAATGCACCTGATCGATCTTCTTGTCACGCAGCGCTTTCTGCGCCACCAGCATCGTCGCCGAGTTGCCCTTCGTCTGCGGCTTCTCGTCGGTGATCAGGAGCAGCACCTTGAGAGCTTTGGGCTGAAACGGGTACTTGGTCGCTTCGACAATCGCGTCGAGGCTGCTCTCCGGATCGTCGCCTCCTCCCGTCGCTTGCAGCTTGCCTACCTCGGCGGCAAAAACTTTCGTGTCGTCGGTGAACAAATCGCCCTTGAACTTGAGTCGTTCGAAAGGGACCTGATCGGAGATAATGTCGCGGAAACCGACCAGGCCGATACGAGCGACCAGCTCTCTGTCCTTCAATCCCTTGACAAATTGGCCGATACCGTCGCGCAGTCCCGCAATCTGCGGATCGAGGCTCTGGGTTACATCGAGGACGAACACGATATCCAGCGGCGGGCGAATGGAAGGATCGAACGGCTTGACCGTCAGCGAGAATTGCTTGGTGATGGCGGGAACCTTGCCGTCGGGAGCTTTCGGTCCGGTGCCGGTGACCTCGATCTCGTACTTCTTCGGCACGGTGTCGATGGTCGCCCTGCCGGTGAAGACCAGATCGTTGCCGAACAGCGGGGCGGGCGTCAGCGTGACGCCCGCGGGCACCTTGTTGAACGCGACCTGCACCGGACCGATGAAGCCGGTGCGCGCGACCTTGATTGTGAACGAGTTCTTGCCGGCTTGATAGATCTCCATTTCCGGCGATACGGTGAGCTGCAAATCGGAAGGGGGCGGCAGAATCTCCACATCGACCTTTTCCGACGCGGGGAGGCCGGGATTGCCTTTCGCAAGGCTGCGTGCGACCACCTGCAATGGCGTGATCATTTTCAGGGGGACACCGAGCGCAGCCTGGCTGACGGCGACTTCCATTTCGCCTTCCGATTTGTCGGCGGGGATGACGATGGGCGGAATCGTCACGAAAGCGGGCTTGGCCCCTTCCACGGCGACCTGCACCGGTCCTTGAAAACGCGCCCGGCTAATCTTGACGCCAAAGGTTGCCTTGCCTCCCGGATACACTGGCACCCTGGACGAAACCGCCAGCTGCACCGTCGGCGGCGGAACTTCGATGTTCAACTCGAGCGGAATCTCGGCGGTGATATTCTCGCCCGCCAAGGTCTTGGCGGTCACTCTGAGGCCCTTCGTCGGCGGTCCGCCGGCTTTCATTTGAACGTCAGCGTAGACCTCGATCTCCGTCTCCGTTTTGTCGGCGGGGATGACCTCCGAAGTAAAGGTGACGCCGCGCGGCGCGCCGTCCACGTCGATCTGGATCGGGCCGGTGAATTCTTGCCGGGAGATCTTGACGCTGAAGCGGTTCTTGGTCCCCGGGTACACGGTAACCTTGGGCGAAGCCGCCAGTTGCAGCTTCCCCGGCGGCGGCCGGACTTCGAGCTGAAACAAGGTTTTGCGGTGCATGATCCGGTGATCCACCAGCGAACGTACCTCCATCAGCACCATGTGGGTACGCAGTTCGGCATCCTTGGCCACGGTAACGCCCATGCTCCCTTGAGTTTCCTTTTCCTGCAAGGTGACCAGCGGGATTTGCACGCCTTTGGGAAGGTCGAGGGCTTCGACGCGGACCGGGCCTTCAAAACGCCCGCGCGCGACCATGAATCCGAACCGGTTCTGCCCCCCCGCGTACACCGTGACGCTGCGCGAGGCCGTTAGCCGTAGGTTGGCCGGGATCTCCTGGATGCCAACCTGAATGGTTTCGTCAACCTTGACATTGAATTTGGCGTTGCCGGGGTCGCTGCCCATGGCACGCAGCTTTACCTGATACGAGCCAAGTGCCATTTCTTCGGTGGCGCCGATCCGGAGCTCGCCTTCCGATTTGTCCGCGGGGATGGTGATTTCGAAGAACACAAGTTCCTTCGGCAGGTCCACGGCGTCAATCCGGACCGGCCCGTCGAATCCCTGACGCGCGATATTGACCGTTATCGTATTCACCGTTCCCGGATAGAGCGTGAGTTCGCTCGGAACCGTGACGATCAACGGCTTCATCTCCTGCGGAGTGGGGTGCAACACCAGCCAAAAAAGCTCGCCCAATAGCAAGACGCCGAGGAAACCGCCGACTGCACCATAGCAGCCGAACAGCACCGGTTTGGGAATGAGCGCATGGAGTAAGGACAGGAAGCCGGCGCTCGCCGCGCGTTCAGAAGTCCGTGCGCTTTTTGGCGAATCCGTCGCTGCGGGACTATTGATGGCCGGCGCGGCATCCTGGACAAACTCGAACGGCGCCTCGACAACCGGCGACGCGGGGGCCTTGGCAGGCACCGCGGCCTCTTTCTCCCCTCGCCCTCCGTGAGAGGGGCCGGGGGTGAGCGGCGGCGGGGCCGACGCCTTGTACTTGATGACGGCGCCGCACTTGGCACACTGGATCTTCTCCGGGATCGGCTCAGGAATGCTCAGAGGCTGCTGACACCGAGGACAGGGTTTGCTGATCGCCATGGAGGACCTCACTTGACATTGAAACTCAGAGGTGATGATTGTAACCCCGCGGGCGAGGCATCGCAACGATTAACGCGCCGCCGCAGTAGTTTTTTGCGAGCCAGGAGCAGGAGCGACCGAAGAAACCAACTGCTACGTCAATGTGTTGGGTGATCCGATTGCCCTCGATTTGCTCGATAAGTACGGCATCCATCTCGGCGCCATCGGCGGGCAGGTTGGCGGAAAGGCGTCTGCGATGGTGCCAGCGCGATGCCGGTGACGCCTTTCGCAGCCGGCGCAAGTCTTGGGCGGCCGCTCGGCCACCGCCGGCACGAGCCTCGAACGGGCGGGGCTTTCTCCCAAGATGGCGCAGACGCTCGCTCGCTATAGCGATGGGTGTCTTACTCTGGGCGTGTACACGCACGTCGTCTGCACAACCAGACGATGGCCATCGAGTCGCTTGACGCCCCGCCGGGCCTTGGCGTCGGCCTGAAAAATGAAGCCGAGGCCCTTCGCATGACCGGCACGGACGGACCTACAGGCCGATCGAAAAAGACGAAATCGACGCGCCGCGAGGTACCGTCGGGTGCCGAAAAATGGTGCCATCGAGCATGCATCGAAGACGATTCGACTTGCACCAAATTGCACCGAAGAAGCCGATCATCGCGACGAAAACGGCGATCAGAAAAACGCCCTAACTAGCGACGGGAGTAGGCGATCTTGCACCGAGCGGGGCGAGCTTGCATCGATCTACATCGACACGAGAGGTGGGAAGAAGCCATTATCCCCGACAGGAGTCGAACCTGTAACCTTCGGCTTCGGAGGCCATAGGGTCGTTCAACTTTCAGGAGCCTGCCGATCGAGATAAGTCATTGCGAAATCGTGAGTTCTGATCCGAGAACAAGCCTCCCGTTTCAAAATCACTCTCACGCATTTTACGCGATTTGAAGCCATTTATCAACGATTCTCGGACAAGTCGGACGGAATTTTTCGTCTCGTTTAACCCGGCTTATTCATGCCCCGGCAAACGATCGCCGTAAATGCTTGCGTGCAGCTGACTTACGAAAATTAGGTAAAATGCACTATGTTTTTGCCGTCCCAAGTAAATCCCGGCTTTTGCTGGGGTCATGAATAATCCGGGTTATCCGGGAGACCCCGATGCCATCATTCTTCCCTTGCGCCACCGCCGAAAAAAACAGTGTGCGGCCAGTGCAAGCAAATGCTGTAAACGTCGGTCGAATAGTGCGGCAACCGGTCGGTGACCGGTGGTCGGTCGGTCGAAAAGTGCAGCACCTATGACCAGCCCTCGGTGGCGGTTGCAGGATAGCCCTGAAGAAGGGAATCCCGAACCGCCAGGAGGGCCGCAGGTGTACACCAACATGGACCAATGGGCTGAGATCCGTCGTCGCGTTTTGGTCGAGGGCGCCAGCAAGCGCAGCATCCAACGCGAGTACAAGATCCACTGGAAGACACTTCAGAAGATTCTGCGG
>SHZY01000215.1 GCA_009692065.1 Gemmataceae bacterium | reverse complement strand
CTCAGTGGTGGCGATCCACAGCCCTTGCTCTTCGCGTTTTCGTTTGCCCAGAGCCATCGTGACTCCTTGGTCTTCGGTACGTTGATATCCCCAACATCTGGGCAACAGCATACCATGCCTGTCAAGAGGCGTTTTTCAACGGGCTGCTACCTCTTCGGCGGGCCAAGCCATCTCGACATGTACGACATGAAGCCCAACGCCCCGGCTGAATACCGCGGCGAGTTTCGGCCCACGCAGACCAACGTGCCAGGAATGGAAATCTGCGACCTCATGCCGAAGCAATCGCGAATTGCCGACAAGTTCACGATCGTGCGCAACATGGACTTCACGCAGCCGCGGCTCGGCGCTCATTCCCCCGTTTACATCTACGGCGGCAATCTATCGGACCCGAAGACGGCGACGCATCCCGTATTCGGCTCCGTGCTCAGCAAGCTGTGGAGCGAACGCCGGGCCGGCGAGTTGCGGCCGCGCGGCGGTTTGCCGCCTTACGTCGCGCTCGACAACTACGACGTGTACACCGCCTGGCTCGGCAATGCGTATCGGCCGTTCGTGCCAGCGCCGCTGCGTTCCCTGCCCCTGCTCAACGACAATCATCCCGATATCGTCAACGTCGCCGATCTGCGCAACTTCGGCCTTGCCCGCGGCTTGTCGCTGGAGCGCGTGCAGGATCGCGCCACACTGTTGCGGACTTTCGACTCCATGCGCCGCGACGCCGATAACGCGCAGGGCAGCCTCGCGGCCGTCGATGCGTATCAGGCCCGCGCGCTGGCAATGATCACCGACCCCGCGGTGCGCGACGCCTTCGACGTGAGCCTTGAGTCGCCGCAATTGCGCGACAGCTACGGCAAGGTCCCACACCTCTTGCTCGCGCGCCGACTGGCGGAAGCCGGCGTGCCGCTCATTCAGGTGACGATCGATGGCGCGGGGCATCAATTGCGCTCGCTGGGCAATGGTTTCGACACGCATGGCAACAACTTCCAGCAGATGCGTGGCGCCTTGCCCGAGTACGATCAAGCCATCGCGACTTTTCTTTCTGATCTCTACGATCGAGGGCTCAACGACAGCGTCGCCGTCGTCATCTGGGGCGAATTTGGCCGCACGCCGCGCGTCAACGGCAGCGCGGGCCGAGACCATTGGCCACAGGCAGGGTTCACTGTCATGTCGGGAGGCGGCTGGCGCATGGGCCAGGTTATCGGCGCGACTAACGCACGCGGCGAGCGCCCCGTCGGCAACGCATACACGCCGGACAACGTGCTCGCCTGCGTTTATCGCCACTTCGGCATCGACGCAGGCCGGACCACGATTACCGACCCAACCGGCCGACCGCATTATTTGCTGCGCGACCCGCGGCCCATTCAGGAACTCCTGTAATCGAATTTCTTCGTTTAGCGTTCGCGTGGCGCCACCCGAGCGCTAAACGAGGAAGGCGACAGAGAACCATTCCTGCCCTGACAACTCCGTCACGAAGGTTCACCGCGGATAATCCCCCGTCTGACCTTGTAGCAGATCGTGGACGGGCTGCCCGACGGCTTGTGGGAAACCACCGACGAAGTGCTCGGCCCCTGCGATACCGATTGGCGTAGCATCGACCTGCATCCACAGCTCATGGAAATCGCGGAGGAGCTGGCCGAACCGTCGCCGGTGCGCCACGAAGAGGCGTCGAGCGTGGACATGAACGCGCTGATCGACGTCTGCCTGGTGCCGCTCATCTACTACATGGCCACCACCGCGTATGCGACGATGGTGCAGAATTCGGTGCCGCTCCCCATGACGCGGGCCGAGCCAATTCGGCGACCACAAAAAAGCCTCTCGCAGAATCAGGAATGGCGAGCGTGACGCCGATGGCGGCAAGCTTACGGGAGGGCGAGGCTCCCGCCGAGCCGTGGATGGCAAGAAAACTTGTGATACTCGCAAACCCCGGCTCGGCAGGAGCCTCGCCCTCCCGTCGAAAAGTGGTTTTGAATCAGTATCTAAACCGTCACATTTCCCGCCGCCGTTCCGCGCGCCGCCGGCAATTGAAACTCACCGTCGCTGCCGCGGCCGAGGAAATTGTTGACAACCATCACGTTCGTGCATTGCCCATCCACGGTGATCGCCGCGCGATACGCCTTGTCGTCTGTCGTGCCGCGGATCGTGCTGTCGGCGATGCGCACCACCTGACAGTTTTCCAGTGCGATGCCGCGGCCGCGCGCTCCCAGGATCTGGATGCCGGCGAGGTTGACATTCTGGCAACCGCGAATCTCCATGCTGCTCGTCACCGGATCGTACGCGGGCCGAATGTGCTGCATCAATACGCCGGTCATCGACACATTGCGGCAATTGCGGATGACGAGCTGATCGGTCGAGTTGCCGCGATATTCGGGATTGTGATCAATGCTGTTGGCGCCGATGACAAGATGCTCGGCTTTCTCCACCCAGATCGAATGGCGATAGCCGCTATAGATGCTGTTGCCGGTAATGACAACCGCCCGGCAGGCGTGCAGATCAAGCACCTTCGCCTGGCTGCCGAGCAGGTTGCCGGAGATCGTGAAGAGACCGACGGCATTCGGATGATCCTTGGCGCCAAGAAGGCGCACGTTGGCGCCGTCGGGGCTTTCGCGTGCCTGCACCGTATTGCCGACCAGCGTGCCTTCGCGCAGGGTGCCGTTGCGGCAATCGAAGCAGACGTCGGCACTGGCTTCCGCCTTGAGGTCGAAGTTGTATTCGATGTCGTTGGAGCAAATCTGGATGTTGCGGATCTCGCTGGCGACGACCTTGATGCCGCCCTGCTTGCAATAGCTGATGTGATTGCCGTGGATGTTGATCTGATGCAGATTGGCCGCATCCAGAAAAACCCCGATACCGGAATTATCGTAGATATGGCAATCGGAGATGAGGACATTGCGAGCGCGATTGGCGAGATGAATGCCGTGCCGGCATTTGCGGATCAGCAGCTGATGGAAAGTCGGCTGCATGACGCCTTCGACGCGGATGCCGTCGGCCTGAGCGTGCTGCCCAACAATTTCCAGCCCCTGAATGATCGGCATACGTTCGCGCCGCCACTCATCGTCGGTGAAATGCGTCGGATCGGCCGTGCGGCGATGGGTGCCGATGAGGTTAAAGGCCGGCCCGGCGCCGGTCATGACAATTCTCGCCGTCCCGAGTGCGCCATCGATCGACAACCGGCCGTGCATTTGCAGCGGGACGGGAATCGTGCGTGAGATCAAGTAATCGCCGCGCGGGAAGTGCAGATTGCCGTCGCCTTTTTGCACGGCATGTTGAATCGCCTGGGCGTCGTCAGACTTGCCGTCGCCGCGGGCGCCAAAATCGCGAACGCTGGTCATGGGGCGTCCTCTCTTCGCCGCTTGCGGCTTAGCACATGCATTGGACGTGTGCTAAGCCGCAAGCGGCTATTTTGCATCCATCACGCAGCGGAAGCCTATCTGAATGCCGCTGCTGTTGATTTCGCCCTTGCCGCGGGCCGCGCAGTAGTAGCGCTCGCAGGCGCCGGGAGCGCAAAGGAACGAACCGCCACGCTGCACGCGTTTGGGGAATCCCGGCTCAAGAGGATCGAAACCCGAGTTCGGGCCTTGCGGGTTGCGAAGCGGGCCCTCGGGGTTCCGATCGAGGAGTCCATCGGAATAGTCCGGTTGGTACCAGTCCGCGCACCACTCCCAGACATTGCCGGCCATGTCGTGCAGCCCGTAGCCGTTGACCGGATACGACCCCACCGGCGCGGTCCCCTCGAAGCCGTCCTCCTTGGTATTCGCGTACGGAAAAAGACCTTGCCAGATATTGGTCATCCACTTACCGTCCGGCCTGAATTCGTCGCCCCAGGGAAAGGCTTTGCGATCGAGCCCGCCGCGTGCAGCGAACTCCCACTCGGCCTCCGTCGGCAGGCGTTTGCGAGCCCAGGCACAGTAAGCCACGGCATCCGCATAGCAAATGTGCACGACCGGGTGTTTTTCGCGCCCCTTCAGATCGCTCTTGGGCCCCTCGGGATGGTTCCAGCACGCGCCGTTGACGGGCTGGGAGCATTCCATCTGACAATGAGCCAGCGACGCAAAGCGCTGCTCGCGCGGTGGTTTCTGAAAGACAAAGGACCAGGGCTTCAACAATTCCGGCGGCGCTTTCGGGAACTCCTTCGGATCGATCTCACGCTCGACGATCGTCTTGTAATTCGTCGCTTCAATAAACTTGGCGAACTCCTGGTTCGTCACTTCAAATTGATCCATCCAGAAGCCATCGACGTAGACCAAACGCAATTCCAGGGACGGATCGTCCTCATCGCCCATGTAGAACACGCCGCCGGGAATCCAAACCATGCCATCGGGCGTCGGGCCAGGCGGCTTGCTGGAGTTGAGCTTCGGCTCGCGCAGGACTCGTTCCTTCGCGTTACCCTGGCCGAAGAGCCGCACCGGAAAGAGATACCGATCGACATAGTAACCGCCGACGCCAAGTCCGCTAATCACCGCGATGACGCCGATAGCCTTGAGAAGGAACCAGCCCGTCACAAGGCGCGGCGGTAGCGCAATGTTGGCCGCTGCGGGGTCGTTCGCGGGAGTTGCCTTGGGTTTCTTGTGCGTTTTCATGGCTCAACTCTTGCGAGATCAATGCACGAAAATGGAGCGTTGTATTATTGCCGCCGACAAAACGACAAGCAAACGTTTCCTTGAAAATCAATCCCGCTGATCGAGTCCCGCAGGGACGATTGACAATAGCCCAGCACTTCAGTGCTGGGCGGACGAACGCCGCCAACCACCGATTCCCACCAGGGACGATTGAATTGGCTGACAAGCTACACTTCAAACGTCCCTGTCGGGACTCCGAAATTTTACTGGGCGTGCTGCCCAGCACTGAAGTGCTGGGCTATTTTCAGCCGTCCCTTCGGGACGAAGACTCGATGGCGACATGGCGTGTGAAATCCATTTCCTCAGCAGACACGCTGCGCCATTTGTCTTTCCAGCCACTGAATCAGGCGTGTCTCACCCCATCGGATGCCGCCGTTGCCGTCGGGACCGAGAAAGCCGAGATGCCCGCCATGTTCAGAGATATGAATCTCGACTGTCGGCGGAGCGGCCACGGTTTCAAACGGCTCCACCGCAACGAACGGATCGTCACGGGCCGTCAAGATAAATGTCGGCACCCGGATTCGCGGCACCCACGGCAAAGCCGACGCTCGGCGATAGTAATCGAGTGCGCTTGCATAGCCCCAGCGCGGCGCCGTGTAGAGGTCATCGAACTGTCTCAAGGTCGTGCGCCGCGGAAACACTATCCGTTGCACATCGGGATGCAGCTCCTGATGCTGGGCCACCTGGCGCGTCAGGTTGCGCACGTAGAACGCATCGTAGAGTGGATAGCACGCGAGCAGTTCTGAACAGCGCACGAGATCAATCGGCGGCCCGAGAGCTGCCACGGCACGAACCGCCGGCATGGGCAAATCGGCGCCTTCCCCCGCCAGCTTCAAGACAATGTTGCCCCCCAGCGAGAACCCGACGACGGCGATCGGCGACTCCGGATACGCCGCGGCCAGGTGCTCGATCACAACGCGGATATCGTCCGAGCACGCTGCATTGTAGTACCGCCGCGCCAGCCGAACCCCCGCGCCGGCCCCACGCAGGTCCATCCGCACCACACGCCAGCCGAGATCACTGAGCCGAGTTGTCACGCGCACCATGTTGGCCGAGCGATGGCACCCGCCCAGGCCGTGAACCAAAAGGGCTATCGGTTGATGGGCATGCCGAGCGTGCGGCGGCGTCTCGCTCAACGCGATCCGATCGCCGTCGGGCAAGGCAACGACTCGCCGCATGCCGCCCAGGTTGCGGCGCTCCCCGTTCAGATAATTCCCGAGGATCGTCTGCACGTGCGGGTTGCCAAGCAGAGGCAAGGGACGAAACGACAACATGAATGCTACTCTACGCGCCGAAACCGCGGAACCGACACGCCGTCGACAAGCACCGACTCCAGAAACATCTGCCGCGGCCGCACCCACAGCCCGCCGTCGCCGTAGAGCGCGCGGTAGACGACCAGCTCCTCCTGCGTCTCGCTGTGCAGCGCGACGCCGACGACCTCGTACAGTCCACCCTTGTAATGGCGGTATTGCCCAGGATTCGGTTCGTTCATGGCGTCGTTACCTTGGCGGCCGCCGCATAAGGCCCCACGAGCGGGACCATTTTTGGACGAGGCACAACGATGCTGGTGACCGCCCCGTAGTGCTGCTGTAGCTGGCCGAAATCCAGCCGCAGGAACCGGTGCAGGTCCGGGTCCGGCTTGCCGGCAAGATACTCGCGGGCATATTCCACCATGCGCCGGTCATAATCACGCTGGCGGGGCGTGTGAAACTGGCAACGGCCTTCGTGCCGGCGCAGGTCGCCGTCAAAAGCCGGGCTGATGTGATACAGCTCGTGAAACAGCGTGACGAATTTCTGCTCGAAGTCCTGATCGAGATAGCGCGGCAGGCAGAACGTCATCACATACAAGTACTCGCGCTCGCCCAGAAAATAGCGCTGGATGTGATACGGCACACCGCGCCGTTGCCGGGTGAGGGCGCCCCTGGCAAACCGCAGCGGCGTCACGCGCGCTTGCAGCCCATTCCTCGAGCGCGCACGCGTTTGGGTTGCACTGACGAGGATGCGCGGCACTTCCAGGTGTCGAAAGTCGGCGCTGCGGGTCGCGATATCCAGCACGAGCCGCTGAATAGCCGCCGAGAAATCGAACGGCTGATCGCTTGCCGGCCGATCCTGCGCCGACGAGTGTAATTCATGCCAGGCCGGCGCCCCAGGGCGGCGTGTTCCGCGGATCACGCGCTGCGGCAGTGGATTATCCTGGTCCCGCCAGCGCAAGATCAATGGCGCCCGGTGGCGTTGTGGCATCCCTCAACTCCGGCGTCATGGCGGCAAGGACGGATGAAAAAGAAAGCCAGCTTCATCCTTCGCCCGACATTCTTTATAATACGATGATATACCGCCGGAGAGGTGACAGAGTGGCCGATTGTGCCGGTCTCGAAAACCGGTGTTGGTGAAAGCCAACCGAGGGTTCGAATCCCTCCCTCTCCGCTTCAAAAGAGCCGTGATCCGTAAGCTCCTTAACAGCAAGGACTTGCGGATCACGGCTTTTACTTTTGCACCCGGTTGTCCCGTTTTTGTCCAGGCTTATTGTCCGGGCCTTGGTGGCCTTCACCATCACGGTGGTGTCCTCCATCATCATCGTGGCCTTCACCACCATGGTGATCGTCACCATCAAGGTGATCGCGACCGCGATCGCGATCATCTTCAAAACCGACACCTTGTCGATCGTCTTCATGACACGGTCTCCCTGCCGGCATCTGCGGCCGGCGCGCGGTGTAAACGTCGCTCGAATAGTGCGCCAGCCGGTCGGCCGAAAAGTGAGTCACCTGAAGTGGTATTTCTCCTTATCGGCTGCATGAGGCGACCGCGCTGACTATTTCTCCGATGGCGGCGGCTCCGATGGCGGCAACAAGGTTCGACC